>NZ_JADPJR010000024.1:0-63352 GCF_023073535.1 Bradyrhizobium sp. 179
CGCTTCGCAAATCGCTTCTGCATCGGCCATATCGTTTTTCTGACGCTTAACAAACGGCTTTATATAGGACGGTGGAATCAGACGCACGGTGTGACCCAGCTTGCCAAGCTCACGAGCCCAGTAATGAGCGCTGGCGCAGGCTTCCATCGCTACCAGGCACGCAGGCTGCTGGGCAAAGAAACCCAGCACTTTGTCACGACGCAGCTGTTTGCGGCAAACAACACCGCCGCTAGCGTCTGCGCCATGTGCCTGAAAAACATGTTTCGCCAAGTCTAGTCCAATCGTGCTAACTTCGTTCATGGACGCTTCCTCATTGTGACGGTTCAACACCCTTCACTTTGGCACATCGATGCCGTCAAGGGGCGTCCACCCCATCATAGCAACAGCAGCAGACAGAATCTCTGGCTGCGTGAAAGGAATCAGGAGCGATCAGTGTCCAACTAACAAGCCGGTTCAACCGGTCCCGCTCCGCGGGTCCATTTCAATACTGATCGGCTGAGTCGGAGGCAACCTCGCCTATTGCGCGTGATCTGTAGTAGTTGAGGCACTCGTCGATATGCGCCTCGAACCGAGAAGATCGCCGCCCATTCGAGAGAATGACTGGCTGGTCGTTGTGGCGCTGAGCGGTGCAGGACTTATCAGCTACGGCACACTTTATTATTGCGTGGCGGCCATTGTAAAAGAGGCTTCCCATGACCTCGCAGTCACAGAGGAGTGGTTAATTGGCTGTTTCTCCTTTGCTTTGCTTGCCAGTGCGCTGATATCGCTGGTTGCCGGTCGCCTGATGGACCGATACGGCGCAGGCACGACAATGAATGTCGCCTCGTTCGCTGGAAGTGCTAGCAAGTTGTCTAGCGAAAGGGCTGCACATTGCTTGCCGTAGAGCCGATCCAACGTGGTCATCATCGTGCCATCGACGGAGCAATCCGTGAGTGCCGGCATTGCGTTTATGCACGCGGTGCAATGATCGATGGCTGCAGATATCTTGTCCAAAGTGCATTGTAGCGGTCGACCAACTGTCCTGGCACTAAATTGGCCTCGGTGTCTTCCGGGCAAATTTCCGACAGGTACACTCTAAGAACATCGATGGAAAGATTTGGAATTCGAGCGATTGCACCCGCCCAGATTACGTGCCCCCGACTGGTGGAGAACTTCGATCCGTTCAGCCGAAGGAAGTGATTAAAGAAGATCCGATCAAATGGGCGAAACGAGTTCTGGCCCAACGCGCATCCGGCAACGCGACAAGCATCGGAACCGTGTTATCGATGCCGGTAGCGCTGATGAGGAACGCATCGGAATCGCGAGAAAACGGGCTTTGCTTGCCGGAGCCCGCCGTATCCTTGTCGCCGCAACAAAGAGAATGCGCGTAGAGCAGAGAGAAGTAGCTAAACAATATCTGCCGAGTGTTGAAATGCCGCGAATTCCAAGCCAGCCCGTGCAATCCCGGTACAGTCACCCGGATCTGCTGCCCTTTGCGACATACCGCTTTCCTATCTCCAGAAAGCTGGATTCGACGGCCGCGTCGTGCCACGTCCGTAGAAGCCGGTCTGTTCCCGCAATCGAAAGATAGGCGGAAATGTTGTCCGTCCATTCTACGATCCGTGCTCGCCTCGATACTGGTTTCAGTGCTTCATCAGTCGAAATGATGGCTGCATTCTTCGGCAGAAGAAGCTACCCGCAGATGCCCCGCAGACAGGACAAGTTGCACTAAACCAGCCTCCAATGCAAAATCGCTCTTCTTGTGGCAGCAGAACCCGCATCGTCCATTGGCAAGCGCACTGCGCGGAAATGTAGGGAGCCAGCTGCATATAACGCGTCCATCAGGGCGTTGCTGACATCCGCAAATCGCTGCAGATTGCTGCCATGCGCTGGATCGTCGAATGATCGAAAACGATCCCGACCGAGGCGAGATCGTCAAGAATCTTGACATGGAAGCCGTGTGCCATGTCCGACGGGTCAATGTTCTCACGAGCCGCTCGGACCAGAACATGGTTCTCGAAACCATCAGTCCTGCCATTGGCTGTCAAGTTGACGGGGGAAATATACACATCAGCAGCTTGGCTACATCGATCCGTGAGATAGGTAGGCTTCTGCTCATCTTCATTCATCCACAAATGACTCCACGAAGACATGATGACGCGTGCCAGCGGCGTGATAGCCGTCACGCATCATACGTCAGATGCTCGATGCAAAACGTTTCTTCGTAGCAGACGGCGTAACGGCGTAAATGGACCAGCGTTCAATTACCATTTGGTAGTTGATCGGAGCGTATCTGGTGATAAAGGTGCAGTCGGGGCGGCGGCTTTCCCTAACAGACTCCCTTATGGGGCGGCTTCAGAACTCAAAGGCGCGCCATCGTCGAGAGTCGGTCATCTGCATGGTGCATCTTGCAAAGACTCTCGGCGTTCTGAGATCGCCGAACGGGCTCGTTCTACCCGCCCAGCGGCTGCTAAGAACGTTTGACGGATATTGCGGTCGCCGACCGGCATTGCGATGGCTCCTTACGACTGGAGTAATTGTGTTGTGGAGCTCTATTTGTAGCCAAGATGGCTGAGCGTTCCGTCGTCAGAGCCAGGATGGCGTTGCTGATCAGCGGTCTGAGCCAATCCTCCAGCGGCTCCGAGTCCACCTCCACCCGCCTGCGGGAAAGCAGAGTGTTAACCAGGTACAGTCAAGTGCTCGCGCAATAAACAGCACGACGCATCTTGGCTTTTCCCCCTCTCAAAAATGAACTCAATATGCCGCTTGGCAGCCACATGGTGTCGTCGTCCCTTAACCGGCAGGCGCGATACGCTTGGGGAAAGTGCAAATGCGCTTTAATGTATTCGACGTTGTTCGCGCGCTGAGCTGCTTTCTGCCATCGTGGGTGTCTCAGTGGTTAGGCGCCTATGCTCAATATGCCGCGACGTGCCTGTTGCTGGCGGGCATCATGGGAGGTTTGATCATCAGCGGCAAGCGCGTCGCTCATGCGATTGATGACAGAATGACAGCGCTTTGGCGCAGAGCCGTCACGCCAACGCTTCGCGCACTCAATATTGCTCCCAGCTCAGCATCCAATAGACGTGACCTCATCCTGATGGGATTGCGTTCGGGATGGCGCCATTACATGAGTCCAGCGCTTCCGGTCGTTGCCATTGCTTATCTAGGAATCACGGTGGGCAACCGCCTTGTGTTCACAGCCGTGGATCAAGCTGGCTTTTTTTGCAAGCCGACGAAGAACCCTGAATCCATCCCGGATGCAGGTGCGCTGGTCTCATTTGAGACCTCCAACATTTGCTTTGCTACGGGCTACAAGGTCGCTCGTCTTGAGCGATACTATGTCTGGACCAATCCGGAGCCGGCAGCCCTTGCCAGGCAGTACAAGGATTATGCGACCAGCAAGGACACCTGCAAAGTCACCGCGGCGACCGGACCCTCCATTCTTGCAAACGGTGGCGTTGAGACGGACGCAAGAGGGTACTCGACCTTTCGCCATCAGGGTGACGGCACCCAGCTCTCCTGGACAGAGACTGCTGTTCACATCCTCATATTGCCACTTCGGCGCTACTATTTCCAGTCTTGGTTCCAGCCGGTGGCGCGCTACGGCTGCTCGGCAGCGGAGTGGACTTCCTGGAGCCTGACCCCGGCGGGCGCGTGAAGAACATGTCTGCGTACGTCAGGCCCAAGGTGACAGACGAGCTGTTCTCTTACGTGAACGATGCAGTCCTCGCCCTCCCGCGTAAGTATCAGTGGCTCTACAAGGACAATGCGGGATGCATCTCATTCTTCATCAAGCCGTCGAAGTAGCCTTTACGGACGGACGTGGGGACCTGGTGGGCTCCGTAAATGGGGCTGGCCGCCCCTGGCGTAGCGACGATTGGCTTTCACCATGCGAACTATAACCTGAAGCTGCGGTGAACGAGGACGTTGCTCTCTTTTGAATGAGTCTGGCTCTTTTAGACTTCAGGACGGTCGCCTTTAGCCGGCCCACGACGGCCGGCAAGTCTGCTTTCGATATAAACGCGAATGCGTTTGAGTCATCGACATCGGCTTCTCGATTCAGCGGCTGAGCTCGAATGGATCGTCCTTATGGACAGTCCACAAGCGCAGTACTCAGTTTGAAGGGATTGAGGTGGTCGAAACTGGTCGCCGGCGGCGCTGGTCGGATGACGAGAAGCTGCGAATCGTCACCGGATGGTTATGATAATGCTCTAGAGCAGGCAACGAAGCCGCTGTGCGCCGGTCGCGGCGTCGAACACTGGCACCTTACCGCCCACGCATTCGGCGCCAGAACACACCGGCAGTATTCGGCGGAAGAGAAGATGCTATCATTGGAAAGACTGCGGGGCGAGGAGAGTATCTTTAGAGCTCTGCCGGCGCGGGGGCATTGCCGCCTCGATGTAGTATGGCGGGCCAAAGGAGTTCGTGGGGTGCGGCAACTTCTGGCGAGATGAAAGATCTGCGTCGTGAGACGACGGCGCCAAAGGAAATCGGTGGCCGACCTTGCGCTGGGGAACCGGTCGCCCGAAAAAGCATGAACGGGGATGGGGGGAGGACGAGGCATGAGATATCCTGCGTTCGAGGAAAACCGACCATTTAGCTGGTGGAGCAATCGCATTTCTGGCCAGGCGGGACAGTCTTGGTATCCCACGCGCCACATTCTATCGCTGGTATGAGGGTTACCGGGAGGGCGGCAGCGACATGCTGACCGATCATCGATTTCGACCGGAGCGGGTCTCGGCGAAGACGAGAACTGGCTGTCAGACGTCGCCTTTAAACCTTAAATGGACCCCGAGGACGGCCTCATCTGATCTTCGGTCTCGGTGACCGTGGCATCATGGCGTTGCGAGAACCTTGGTGGAGCTCATCAGGATACACAAGGAAAGCCTGAACTCCTCAAGCGGTGACATAGGTGGGTCCATTGTCCGCCCCGGTGAGGTTTGCGGCAGTCGCGAAATTGATGTGAGCGGCTTGGGCAGCAAGTACAAAGCTCGTGCGTGAGGAGTGTTATTTCTTTCTGCTACGTGGGGGTAGGGGCTTTCGACCCTTACGCAACGGCTTGGGAGCCGTCGCCCCTTTGGGTGGCTGAAGAAAGAATTCAGACAAATGAACCCCAAGCGTTTCCGCGATACGATCGAGAAGATCGATTGTCGGGTTCTCCGATTGCTGCTCGATACCGCCCATATAGGAGCGGTCGATCTTGGCATCGTATGCCAATCGCTCTTGCGAAACACCGCGATCTACGCGGATCCGGCGCACATTCCAGGCGACAAGCGCACGAGCTTTCATGCGCTAAAGCAGCCATTCCGACGGCCATCAAACCACTGGCTATAACCATACTATTGCGGTACGTTCGCCCAGCTGAGCAGAGTCCGTAATCCGAATGAAGGAGCGGTACTGAATTCAGATGGCGCGCCGAATCAGCCTGTGCTGACGAGCTACGACGAGCTGCGTCCCATTTCGGCCTCTTGATTCGAAAGGCTGGACGACAGTTCTGCTGATCGAGCGGAACGGACTGCGATCAAATGCATTCGGACGATGATCGGAGCGAACGAATTGAAGGGAACGACGGCAGTCAGCGGTGTTAGGTATTCATTGACTTTGGCAAGAATGCTCCTGCAGGCCGCGACAATCGGCTCTCTACGAAAAGGTTCTGAATACGGCTACCGTCCCTAAAATCGAGGCTTCTCAATCTGTTAGGACTTTCAGGCCGTGCCGTCCGATCCCAAGATCGCAGATTTCGCGCCTAACGCGCCGCAGCTCACGCCCTATGACGAGCAACATGCCGTCACGTATATGCGTCTGCTGGATGCCGAGGCCGATAACGCTGATTGGCGAGAAGTTGCGCGCATTGTGCTTGGTATTGATGCCACCCTGGATCCGGATCGCGCCCGGCGTATCTTTGAAAGCCATCTGGCTCGCGCCAAGTGGGCGGCACGTCATGGCTTTCGGCAGCTCCTGCAGCGCGGTTGGCCGAAGAGTGAGGAATAAGTGCGTTCGAAACGGACGTCCCTTCTGGTGATGACCGATCGCAAAATTAGATCGTCATATCGCGCAAACTGCATCAATCGCGAAGACCTGCATTGGGTCAACCAGAAATAGTCACATTCGTCGGGCTGCAATTCCCTGCATGTGTGTTATCAACATACGGGGAAAGTGGTGCGATGCCAGGTGCTGACTGGAGATCAGAGAAGGCCTATCCCGATGCCAACAAAGCAGGGGCCGCGGACATAGCTTGGGAGTGGCTACGCCGCAACGGCGAGTACCAACGAGACTATTTGGCTCTCGCCATGAGCGAACGATCCGACGCGATGCCGGACCATTTCCGGCAGCAGTGGGGGCTGTCTTTTCGCAGCTGATCCGCAAAAGACCTTCGACCAACAAGCCATTTTCTGGGCGCCCGAGGTGCTCGCGACCGTGCTGCCCTTGCGCGCGGCTGTCCGCTCGGCAGCGTCGTACGATCTGGATTTCAGAAAATTGGCGGGTAGCGAGCTTCGCCATGCGCCGGATGGATGGCATGCCATCGTGGCGCTCGGAGGAGCAAAGCATCGCCTGTGGCTAACAGAACTTCCACCGAGCGGCTCCTCGCTTGCCGTCGACCTGCCGTTCGACGGCAGTTTCGAGGTTCGTTTGCGGGCAGCACATCGTTTTTGGCTGGCGCTCGAACGGCGCCCCATCGGACCACCGCCTCTGACGCTGCCAATCTTGACCCGCCGTCGGCTCATCCTCGCCTTGCGTGCGGTCGATGGGTCGTTGGAGGGACACAGCTATCGCGAAATCGCGCAAGGCTTGTTCGGCAAGCATCGCATTCCCGATCGCGGCTGGAAAACGCACGATCTGCGCAGCCGGACCATTCGCCTGGTCAAGACCGGGCTGCTTCTGGTGCGAGGCGGCTATCGCGCCTTGCTCCGTCGCAAGCGCAAAGGCGAGGGCGACCCGTCCTGAGCTTTGGCTGATCGGCTAGCCCGTATCTTACAAAACCATCGTAGTCGGCCGGTTTGAACGCGTTTTGGCAGGGCGCGGGTAACGTCTTCACTTGCAGGCTGGCCGCGGTGCTCGCAAAATGACGAGCTCGCCGGCAATCGGAACAGTCAGCATGTGGAAATGGATACGCTAAGATTCCAAAGATTGATCAAACGTCTGCCATCACGCAAATACGCGATTAGGCGGCTTCCGGAATCGCGGCCTTCTTACAGAGCCGCGCGACCCATCGGCAAAAGGCGCGAGCGACTTCGAGATTGTCACTTCGGTCCACCGCATAAGCCCGATATTGCATGCCGCTTGAAGTACGCGATCCCGGTATGACATGGAGTGCCCCTGTACGCACGAGATCGCTGACAATGATTTCCGGCGCCACCAGCAGGCATTTCCCGGTTATGACGGCGGGCAAAGCAAGGTAATTATGATCGTATCGCGCCCCCGACTTGATGTCCTTCGCGGTCAGGTTCATGGCTCTGAGCCAGGTGGGCAGTATGTCGGGCCTCGATGTGATATTCAGAATCGGCATTGAGCGGGCAGTGGAGAGCGTTTTTCCCACGACGTGATTTGGAGAGCCTACGCATACGAGCATCTCATTGTAGATCGCCCAATCGTCGGCCGGTTCAGCGACACAAAGATCGCGGGTAAGCAGGATGTCGAAATTGTCCGAGGATCTCGGTGGAGACAATGAGCTGATCACGTCGACGATGACGCCGCCCATCTCGGCAGAGAACGCCTGGAGATTGGGTATCAGGAAGGAGTAGGCGAAGGTGGAAAGAGAGGTGTGGACTACGATTCGATTGGCGTCCGTTCGGTTCCTGCGCCGCATTCTCTTCGCGGTGAAACACACTGTATCAAGCGGTTCGGCCACGGCGTTCGCAAAGAGCCTTCCAAATTCTGTCAATTCGCTGCGTCGACCCCGCCGTTGAACGAGATCCGTGCCAAAGTAGTCTTGCAACACAGCCAAATAGCGGCTGACCGAGCTCTGTGTCGTTCCCAGTGTGCTCGCCGCACGCGTGACGCTTCCCTCGCGCGCAATGGTCACAAAGACCCGGATAGCATTGAGGGGCACTTCATTGTGTTCGGCAGCCATTTTCTGCTCCGGTAGCTTCTGGGCTCTGCGCTGATTGTCACGGCGGGCCATTGCCAGAAGCTCCATCACATTATTCGATGTCTATAGCCGGATTGCCGCTTATAAGTGATATCTCGTGCACAAAATCTGCCTTCTCGAGGATTCGGGCGATCTGGCTCGGCGACTTCCATTGCTGTCGACGGCTTTCTAAGAGGTGATCTCCAGGTGCCGGCAGGGGGATGACTGCTGATATCGCGATCGACATCGAGGGCCGTCGAGATGACAGGCCCGAGACTTCTTAGGTGCGTTCAGGATTGCGTGCGAATCAGAGCTCGCTGCTGAGTGCCGTCTCAAAATCTCGCTGGCAGGCATCGGTTCAGCGTTTAGCGAAGGAAGCGAGCTTCAGCCGCCTTGGCCTCTTCCATTTTCTGGATTCTGAAGATCTCATCCACCGGCAGAATATCCTTGTGGACATTCTGGACGCCACCATCCGCGATGATCCGGCGGAAGGTCTCCTGCATGGCGGTTGCAGCAGCACGAATGCCGTAATTGCCATAAATCATCACGCGGATGTTGCCGAGCATTTTGACCCGTTTGGCATCGAGGTCAGGGTAGGCGTTCGGCACGATGACCAGCGGCACCGTTCCGGTCCAGGCGCGCGCAAAGCTTTCGATCTAGCAAGGAGTCTTGCTTTTCGAATGGATCAGGATCATGTCCGCGCCAGCTTCCATATAAGCATGTGCCCGATGCAGGGCCTCCACTTCGCCGAGGCCGGCGATCAGGGCTTCTGTGCGGGCGATGACGAGGAAATCCGGATCTGATCTTGCCGAGATGGCAGCCTCGATCTTCCCCTGGAATTCTTCAATGCGCAACAGGTCCTGGCGGCCCTCGGCAGCAAGGCTCGTTACTTTTGGAAAAGTCTTGTCCTCAATGACAACGGCACTGGCGCCGGCCCGCTCATATTCCGTGATAGCGTGAATGACGTGTAATCGCATTGCCATAACCTGTATCAATGTCCGCGACGATGGGAAGCCTCGTGCGTCCGGCGATCGCCCGCAGCATGTCGAGATGCTGTGTCATTGAGATCAGGCTCATATCCGGCAGCCCATAAAGCGCAGACAGCTCGAAGCCGGACGCCCACACTCCGTCGAATCCGGCTTCTTCAGCGAGCATCGCTGAGAATGGGCTGTGGGCAGCCATGACGTGGACAAGGCCAATCTCGGCCATGCGGGCACGAAGGCGTTTGGCAGAGGACATCGGAAAATCCTTTTAGGACAGGCTCGCGCAGGCGGCGATGATCCGGTCGCAGGCGCGCGTGAGGTCCTGGAGCGAGGAAGCATCGGAGATGCGGATATAGGGCGAAGCCATGAAGCCGCTGCCAGGCACGACAGTCACGGCGAAAGCGTCGAGCAGATACACGGCAAAATCACTGTCGGTCTCGATCATCTTGCCGTCGGCCGTGCGCTTGCCAATGACCCCCGCGCAGGAGGGGAAAACATAAAAGGCACCGTCCGGCACACGGCAGGCAACCCCTTGGCCTGGTTCAGCTTGGCGATAACAAGATCGCGTCGCTGCATAAACGCGAGCGCGAACTCCTTGATATGGTCCCGTCTCCCTGACAGCGCCTCGAGCGCGGCATATTGAGAAACCGAGCTGGTGTGCGAAGAGGTCTGGCCCTGGATGACATTCATGGCTTTGATCAGCGCCAAAGGCCCGGCACCGTAGCGCGCCAGCCGGTCGTCGCGTCTGCCTTGGACACCCCGTTGACCGTTAAGAACGCCCGCACAGGTCCGGCGCGATTGCGGCCATCGTTGCAAAGTCGGCGTCATAGGTGAGCTTTTCATAGATGTCGTCGGATAGCACATGCACATGGCCATGCCGGCGCAATATCAGGGCGAGCGCGAGCAAATCATTTCGACTGTAGACCGCACCGGTCGGATTGCATGGCGAATTCAACATCAACCATTTGGTGCGCGGCGTGATCGCCTGGTCCAGTACCTCGGGGCGCAGCTTGAAGCCATCGCGTTCACTGCAGGCGACGAGCACCGGCTTGCCACCTGCAAGCGCCACCATGTCGGGATAGGAGACCCAGCATGGCGTCGGGATCACAACCTCGTCGCCCGGATCGAGGCTGGCAAATAGTGCGTTGAACACAACCTGTACTTCGTCTGCCCGGCACGGATGGCCCGGATGCCAGCTTCACAGATGACGGATGGCGTATCGAAGTCCGGCTCGCCTTGGCTGAGCGTGATCACATCGGTTCCCTGATCTCGCAGCTCGGCGGCGCGAGCCGTCATGACCTTGGTTTGAGAGGGACGGACGACCTTGAGCCGTTCTGAAACGAGAGGCAAGACACGATACCCTACGCGTTCGAATGAGCGATTGGGGGTCTATCCGAAGTCGAACGGCCAGACGAGCCAGGTGATCGCGGCTTTGGATATAATCATCGAAGATTACGATAATTGTATCGCTTCTTCGTGCGGCTCTGTTGGCGTTCGCATGAGGCCTTTGCGTCTCAGCTCCTCCTCATCATCGGCCTGCCGATCATCGCATAGTTGCAAGCACACATCGACTTATTCGATGTGTGTCATTCTGGTGTAGCAGTTCAGGCTTTTAAGCTCGCGCACAATCGCGAGATTGAGCAACACAAGCGCTCGATTTCGGGGATCGAGACTTTGTGCCGGTCGAACAATTCGCGGGCTGGCATTCGCATCAATCGACGTGGAAGCGGAGGCGGTGATGACCCGTATCGATCTGACGCGACGGCAAGCCATCGCAGGTAGCCTTGCCGCAAGCGTGGTAGCCAGCACAGGCGCCGGCGCTGTGGAGAGTGAGCCTAAGACATTGCCGCGTCGCCGCCTCAAAGTCGGCATGTCCGGATTTCCGCGATCGTTCGACCCGGTTATCGCGACCGATACTGCCATTCGTCGGGTCGTGCCGCAGCTTTTTGATACGCTGATCAGAGTAGACCATGCTCACGACATGACGCTACGGCCGGGCTTGGCCGAGCGTTGGGAGCGGATCAACGCGCAGTCATTGCGGCTGTTCTTGCGCAAGGAAGTCGTTTTCCACGATGGGGCGCCTTTGACGGCTGAAGATGTTGCCTTTAGCCTTGGTCCTGACCATCTGCTGGGACCTGGACGCAGCGGCATGTCCGAGGCGCTTCAGTCGCTTGATCGGCTCGAGAAGGTCGAAATCCTCGATCCTTACATCGTCATTGTGCATGCAAAGCGCGCCGACGCGCTCCTCGAGCAGCGTCTGGCTGCTTGGGGATCGGAGATCGTGAGCCAGCGTGCCTTTTTGGCGGCGGGCTCGTGGGAGCGCTGGACCACTGCCCCTGTCGGAAGCGGTCCCTATAAGCTCGTCGATCACAAGCTTGATATTCGTGTCTCATTGAGCGCCCACGATGCGTATTGGGGCGGGCGGCCGCCATTCGATGGCATCGAATACCGTATCATTCCCGAGCTTTCCGCGCGCGTGAACGGCCTGCTCGCCAGCGAGCTCGACATTGCCACTGACATTCCGCCCGACCAGTTCGCGGGCATCCAGAAGCGTGCTGATCTCGAGATCGTGGGTGGTGCCGTGCAGAATATCCGCTCGCTCGCCCTCGATCAGACTGATCCCATTCTGAAGGATGCGCGTGTTCGCCGTGCGATGAGCCTTGCGCTCGACCGCAAGCTGATCGTGCAAAGCTTGTGGGAGAACCGGGTCCCGATTCCGAACGGCTACCAGCTGCCGAGCTACGGGGAAGGCTACATCCACGAATTCCCCTCGCTTGCCTACGATCCCGGCAAGGCCAAGGAGTTGCTGGCTGATGCGGGCTACAAGGGAGAGCAGATCACCTATCGTCTGCTCAACAATTACTACCCCAATCAGGTCTCTGGCGCGCAAACGATGATCGAGATGTGGCGCGCGGTTGGCCTGAACGTCAAAATCCAGATGATGGAAAACTTCGCGCAAGTTCAGCGCCAGCCGGTCCGTGCCATCTTCGATACGTCGAATACTCCGCTGTTCCTGGATCATCTCGGCCATCCCTGGCGTGAATTCGGGCCCAGCGGCACTCTGCCAAGGTCGATCGGAGTCTGGAGGAACGAGGAATATTTTGCGCTCGGCGCCAAGCTCCTGGACACCGTGCAAAGCGAACAGCGCCGGCCGATCATCCGTCGCATGCTCGAGATCATCCATGAGGTCGATCCCCCTTGCGTGATCTTGCACGTCTCAGGGCAGTTCTATGGCAAGCGCCGCGATGTGCCATGGCTGCCGGGATTGACGCTCGACCTCAATTTCGGCCCATTCAACAGAGCTCTGATCCGGACAGAATCGCCATGACGCATACCTTGAATCGGATTAAAGCGGATGCGGCCTATATGATGGACGAGCAGGGGCCTCGCATGGAGGCGCTTCTTCATATCGCAGGTTTACGTGTCGCGTTCGACGGTGTGCCGACGCTGCGCGGAATCAATCTCACGCTCGCGCGCGGCGAGTCGCTGGGCATGGTCGGTGAAAGCGGTTGCGGCAAATCGGTGACATGGCTTGCTGCGCTTGGACTGTTGACGCGGCGCGCTAAAGCAACGGGCAGCGTACGCTTGGCCGGAGAGGAGCTGCTCCATGCACCAGCCTCTCGCCTGGACAAGATGCGGGGTGGGCAGATCGCCATGATTTTCCAGGACCCGGCGAGCGCGCTTAATCCTGTGCACAGGGTGGGCGATCAGATCATAGAATCCTTGCGGCTTCATCGTGGTATGGATCACCGCACGGCCCTTGCCGAAGCGCGACGTCTGCTCGACCAGGTCGGCATCCCCGATGCAGCGCGCCGGCTTGGCGCCTATCCGCACGAATTCTCCGGTGGGCAGAACCAGCGCGTCATGATCGCCATGGCGCTTGCAGGACAGCCCGACATCTTGATCGCTGATGAGCCTACCACCGCCCTGGATGTCACTATTCAAGCGCAAATCCTTGAGCTTCTGCGGCAAATCCAGCGCGAGACGGGCATGGCGCTGGTCTTGATCTCGCACGATCTCGGTGTCGTCAGCGAGATCTGTGAACGTGTCATGGTGCTTTACGGGGGGCACATCGTCGAAGAATTGCCCGCCGACCGTCTCTTGAACCAACCTGCTCACCCATATACGAAAGGTCTTCTTGCGGCTCTTCCAAGCCTGGATGGGCCGCGGCAACGCCTCTTCGCCATTCCCGGTGTGGTGCCAAACGCAGCCGCGTTTCCGCCAGGCTGTCCTTTCGCCCCTCGATGCGATCGGCGGATCGGACGCTGTCGTGAATGGGCGATTGAGCTCGCCTCGCTGGATGGCGACATCAGACACAGGACTGCCTGCTTGCATGTCACGAGCGAGCCACCCGCGGGCGAGGTCGTGGCTGCATGACCGGGGCTGCCCCGCCGATCCTCCAAGCAGACGGGCTTGTCCGAAATTATCGCTTGCCACAGGGCCTTTTCCAACCTCCAGCGGTGGTCCACGCGGTCAATGGGCTCTCTCTGCAGCTGGCTCCCGGCGAGACCCTCGGACTGGTTGGCGAATCCGGCTGCGGTAAGTCGACTGCGGGCCGGCTCCTGATCGGCCTGGACCGGCCGGATGCCGGCAAGGTGACCTTCGGCGGAGAAGCTTTGCCCGCTATCGGCGATCGTCGATGGCGCCGGCTCAGGATGCGAATCCAAATGGTGTTCCAGGATCCGCTGGCTGCGCTCGATGCCCGACTGACGATCGGCGCGCAAATGGCCGAGCCGCTCGAAATTCATCGGGTTGGCAGCAAGTCTGAACGAGAGGAGCGGGTCAATGCGCTTCTTACGGATGTGGAGCTCAGGACCGACCACCTCGGGCGCTTTCCGCACGAGCTTTCAGGCGGCCAGCGCCAGCGTGCCGTCCTGGCTCGTGCGCTGGCCACCGATCCGGATCTCCTTGTCTGCGACGAGCCAGTATCGGCACTCGACGTCTCGATCCAGGCGCAAGTGATCAATCTTCTGCGGGACCTGCAGGAGCGGCGGCGCATGGCGATGATCTTCATCAGCCATGATTTGCGAGTGGTCCGGCTGATCAGCAATCGGATTGCTGTGATGTATCTCGGCAGCATCGTCGAGGAAGGATCGTCTGAAGCGGTTCTTCTGGATCCTTTGCATCCTTATTCGCGGGCGCTCGTTTCCGCGGTGCCGAGGCCAGGACGACATCGCTCTCGCACCATCCTTCAAGGAGATCCGCCCAATCCGGCTGCGCGACCGGGCGGCTGTGCATTTCATCCTCGCTGCCCGGTCGCTCTTCCGCTTTGCGCGCGGCTCGCTCCAGAGCTCAGATACGCTCCTGACAGGCGGCGCGTCGCCTGCCATCTGATCGGCGATCATGGTGCCGAACTCGACAAGGAGACATGATGGCTCGTTTTATTCTGGTCCGCTTGGCGCGCGCGTTCCTGACCATCGCAATTGTGGTTACATTCGCATTCGTGGTGCTGCGTGCCTCTGGCGATCCCGCCCTGGCGTTGTTGTCGCCGGAAACCCCCGCGGAAGCGGTCGAGGCCCTCCGAAAGGCCTGGGGGCTCGATGCGCCAATCTGGGTGCAATACGTCAGATACCTCTTTGCGCTCGTTCATGGAGATCTCGGCCAGTCGATGCGTGACGGACGTGCCGCGATCACCGTCGTTGCCGAGCGCATTCCTATCACGCTGATGCTGACTGCGCCGGCGCTGATCCTCAACTTGATGATCGGCATTTCGGCCGGCGTCTACGCGGCCCTCAAGCGGGATAGTCTAGCGGATCGCTTGGTGATGATGGTCGCCGTCATCGGCTTCACCGTGCCATCTTTCGTGCTTGGCCTCCTGTTCATACTCGCTTTCGCAGTCGAGCTCCCCTGGTTCCCCTCGGGCGGCGCCGGCACTTGGCACCATGTGGTGCTGCCGGTCATCACGCTCGGTCTGGGCGGCGCGGCCGTTCTGGCCCGCTTCAGCCGCAGCGCCATGCTCGAGGTGCTTGGACAGCCCTATATTCGTGCGGCCAGCGCCAAGGGCGTGCCTTGGGTCAGGGTCGTGACCGGTCACGCTCTGCCCAACGCCGCGATAGCGGTGCTGACCATCGTCGGCTTCATGGTCGGCAATCTCATCGCGGGAACGGTGCTGGTTGAAAGCGTGTATTCGTGGCCAGGCATTGGCAGTCTGCTGGTCGTGTCAGTCGCCAGTCGCGATTTGGCTGTCGTCCAGTGCATCCTGCTCGTCGTGGCCGCCGCCATGATCACCACCAATCTTACGATCGATCTGCTCTATGGCATGCTCGATCCACGTTTGCGCCAGTTGCACTCTGGGAGGCGATAATTGAGCATTTTCGCAGACCAGGTTCTGCCGTCTTCAAAGATGCGAAAGGTGTGGTGGTGGCGCGACCGCGCGATCGGAATAGCAGTCGCCTGGCTGGTTTTCATGCTTCTTGTCGCGATATCTGCAGATCACCTCGCTCCGTATGACTATGCAGCCCTTGACCTTCATCATCGCCTCGCCGCACCTCTTGGCCTTGGCGGAACCATCGCGCATCCCTTCGGTTCAGATGAGCTCGGTCGGGACGTACTGGCACGCCTGGTCATATCCGTTCGCATCAGCCTCCTTATTGCTTTTGGGGCGACGTTGATCGGCGCCATCCTTGGCATCACGCTCGGCTTTTTGGCCGCTCACTTCCGCGGCTGGGTAGAGCAGGTCATCCTCGGCTGTGTCGATTTTCAGGCAAGCATGCCGTTTCTCGTTCTGGCGCTCGCGGTGCTTGCCTTCTTCGGCAACTCTCTGCTCCTGTTCGTTGGGCTCATCGGTCTCCACGGATGGGAACGCTACGCCCGCGTCACCCGCGCGCTTGCGATGAGTGCCAACGAGCAAGCCTATGTGATCGCCGTACGGCAGCTTGGCGCAAGTCCATGGCGTCTCTACCTGCGCCACATCATGCCGAACATCGCTTCGACGTTGATCGTCACTATGACACTTGCCTTTCCAGACATCATTCTGCTCGAGAGTGGCCTTAGCTTTCTTGGACTTGGGGTGCAGCCGCCGCTGACTTCCCTTGGCAATATGGTCGGCTACGGCCGTGACTATCTGACCCGTGCTCCCTGGATCCTTGTTCTGCCTTCGCTGGTCATCTCGCTTACGACCTTGTCGATTTCGCTGGTCGGCGACTGGCTGCGCGACCGGATCGACAAAACATTGTCGTGAGACTTTGAAAAGCGAGATCGAAGATATCTCATTGCTCGCAGGGGAGACGATCGTACTCTTTCGGCACCATAGCAGACAAGTTCATGCCTTCGTCGGACCTTTCACGTCTCAAGGTGATCTGTTCCTGCAATGGCAAGGCAAGAGAAGCGCCGGGCGCCCGGTTCGGCTTGGAGTTTCCTGGCTGGCAAACCTCAAGACGCGTGTCTCACCAGCGGGGCTTGTTCGACAATGATCGTCAACAACAATACCGCTAAGGCGGGTTGGACGTGCAGCAATGCGAGTTTGCTTTGTGCCGACCTCGATCTCGATTTACATGCTGTTGTAGCCTGATAGGGGGCGCACGCCGCGGCCTCGAGCGCGCGGTTTGGCTCAAGCTAATGTTGGATGCTGTAAAGCGGCTTGCTGTGCGCGGGTGCCCGCACGAGCCGTCCAGGTACTGCGCGGGATACTTACTCCAGTCGAGCCTCTCCCACTGTATGCCGCAGGGAAGCGTAGCAAGCAAATGTTGAAGGTTATTCGGAATTCGTAAGACGTCGCAAACCTCCGAAAGGAGCGGTGGTCCCTATGCGCAGGGCATGCTTTTTGGCAACCTTCACAAGGTGCGTCGGTCCTGTCTTTCAACAAGCTTTCGCATTATGAGTGGGGCTCGACGCGAAAGAACCAGTAAAGGCTTGCGCACAATACCAGCCTTCTTAAGGCTTGGCGCGTGCCACGCGACTCGTGGCGCTCATCGCGCTCACTCGGTATTCTGGCCGGGCGCGCCTTTGCGTTCCTTTTCATGAGGCCCTCCTCAATGGCTGAATGGGAGGTAATGGGTCAGTTTTAATATGACGCAGCCCTTACGAGGGGATGGCGTCAATTGCTGTTTCTATCGGGAGAAGAAACGTTCTTGATCCCATCGGACTCTCGATAAATTCGGCATCCGTCCAAAAGGCGGCGGCCTTTTCATCGATGGCATGCACCAGAATAGCGCGGATGCCGATCGTTTCTGATGCGTGTACGATTTGATGTAGCGCGTGCTGACGCAGGTCTTGGCCAAGACCTTTACCCTTATAGGTAAGGTCGCGAGCCAACCGTCCTATGATGGCGACTGGCACTGGATTTGGCAGGCCATGTCTTTTCATCGGCGGCTTTGGGATCGCTGCCCGTTCAACGCTGCCAGATGCTATGCAGTATAGCCAATGATTACATTGTCCTCACACACCAGGTATGTGCGAGCAGTTTTGCCCTCGCTTTCGAGAGAGCGGTTTTTGAGCCAATCGTTCAGCGCTTCATTGCCACAGCCAAAACGGCTGAAGTCGTGCGTAGGCTTGAGAAGCGTGGGGGCTGTCATGCCCGCACGCTTCCCCGGATGTTGGATTACTTCTGCCAAAGCGGCTTACGCTTCATCAGTGCCTTCAGCTTGGTTCCGGCCGGTGGCGGGTTATCAAGCGCATTCAAGAAGGCGGCGTGCTTCTCTGGATCGAGAATAAACAATCTTTGAGCCAAAAGCATATGAATGGCATGTTGCCGCGCGCTATCCAGCATAAATTCGCTAAGCGTCTTACCCACTGCAACGGCGGCAGTATCGATCAGATGCTTCACCTGTGCGGTAGCGCGAATGTGGATATTGGTTTCGCTCCGGACGCGGCGCGACCTTACCCGCGCCCTAGGGCGCTCCAGTACTGCTGCTTCCATTGCGGTTACTCCTCACTGTCTCTCTGGACCTCTTATATTGCCGCCGCAGGACAAACAAAATGCACGTCTAAACGGGCGTTAATCTCCGAGGGGGAGCAATGTCCTGCACTTTGCGATGGCATCTTCCAGAACGCCATCGGGGGCCCGGCACGCGTAGTCCGACTTTCTTTCAAGCCAAGACATACTTTTGAGCTGATCGGCCACAACGCAGCCGCCGCGCTCCGTGCCGCCAGGAACTTCAAATTCCTCCGGGAAAAGCGACTCGAACGGATAGCCCTTTACCTTGCTAGTGATCGGGAAAAGAAGGCAAAGGCGGGAGAATTGATTATATTTGCGGGGCGACACCACTAACGCGGAGTGTCGTCCCGCCATTTCACGACCAGCCTGCGGATCGAAGTTGAGCCAGATAATATCACCGACGTCTGGGCAATACGGCTCTTTAGGAGCCGAACTCTTCGCCGACTGCAGCAGTCGTGTTATATTCCTCATGCAAGTTCTCGGGAGTCATGCCAGCTAGAAGCCCGTCTAACGTGTAAATGGGAGTCTTGCGCGGTTCTACGACTAATCTGCCGTTTTGAACCGTGATTTCGGCTTCCCGACCCGCGAACGCATGGATTTCCTTTGCGTAGGCGCTCGGAATGCGGAGAGCCAAGCTATTGCCCCACATTGCAAACTGAACGACCATCGCTACCTCCAAACGAGATACCCGGCAGGTATCAACAACGAAGATACACTAATAAAGTTGCTGCGCAACTAGATAGTGTAGATACATTGTATCGACAGGAGGATCAAGGTTCGATGTAAATAAGACTATAACGAATAATTCAACTATGGAACCGACGAATGAAGGCCCAAAAGGCGAGAAGCGCCACGCCGACACCGTACATCGGCAGGATTGCGACCGGTGAGGTCGCGGACACGCCCAGCAAGGCGCCGGGACGGGCTGCCGGCGGCCGCGGGAGGTCCTAAGCGCGGCTTAGTTGGCTGGAAGGCTCCGGCCGCCAAAATGAGTGCTGCCGACCCGAAAACCCTCTGCGCTTAAGGTATTCGAGCGCGCTGGCCGGGCCAGGGGAGATAGGTTCGAGCCAGTCCTCGGCTTTGGGGCTTCCGACATCGCCTCCTTGTCCTCTTTCCAGTTCCGGCCCGATACCATTCCTTGAGCCCTGCAGACCATGCTTGGCCAGATTTGCCTGGGCGGCGAAGCCAGCCGGCGTATGTCCCGTAGCCGGCGCATAGCGCTTCTGGCGCAGATATATCGGGAATTCCAAACCTCTATTGCCTCAAATCGGGCTTACAGGGTGATCTGTTTTAGCAGATCAAATGCCAGTCGCGATCTGTTTTTACACCTCCGAACGGCCCGGGAGGCCATCGGCTTGAGTCAACGCGATCTGAGTGCCCGGATCACAGTACCGCAGAGCCACATTTCCAAAATCGAGAGCGGCGGCGCCGATCTGAGGCTCTCCAGCCTCGTCGAGCTCGCGCGCGCTCGACCATGAAGTGGTTCTGGTGCCGCGCAAGCTTTTGCGGGCGGTCGAGGCTATCGTCCGGAACGCTTCGTCTGCACTTTCCGATGACGCGCGCTTGCGCTCCAGCGTGCTGAGCCGCGCGCAGGCAGCCGTAACCAGGCTAAATCGACTGCATCAAAATGCGACGGGCCTAGAAGGCCTGAACCAAGCCTTACGCGAGCTCGCAAATTTGCAACTCGGAAGCTCAGAACTTGAAGCGATCCGGCGCATCACCGACCGGTTGATGAAGTTGCCGACGGGTCCGAACGCGCTACCTATGGTCCAGAGCGCCTCAAAACAACTGAGAGAGTTGCGCAACCGCATCGCCCACGCGTTGCCGGAAGCGCCGCGCCCGGCTTACGCACTCGACGAGGAGGAGGACGATGCCTGATGTTTCCGTCCTCGACGTTCTGCTGTATGGAGAGCAAATCGGAACCCTGACACTCGTCAAAGGCACTCAAACGCTATGCACCAATGAAGTCGATGGACATCATTGCAGCCCTAAAAGCCGACGGTTGGACGCAGGTAGCCAGAAAGGTAGCCAGGTTCAGCTCAAGCATCCGACCAAACCGCGCGTGACGGTCCCTCGTAATTTTTTCCTGCTTATCGCGGCAGAACTCGGTACCTCAGCTCGTTTGGCTCGGGGCAAATGATCATCGCTCTCGCTTGCATAAGCTTGAGCTGATGCCATCGGGACAAAGCCGATTTGGAGGCCGAAGGCCTTACCAATTTTGGCAAGAGTCTCCGCAGTTGGCTTGGCTGTCCTTTTCCTCAAAGCCCTTCCACTTTTCGCGCTTGATCAACACCTTTAGCGCGGCGTCGACAATTGCGAAGTAAAGTGTCGCCGCTTCAGCAGGACCGTTGCCTTTGACGAAGTTCATCGGCAGGTACGCCATGGACGCTTCCTCCAAGCGATCGGTCGTGGCGGCACAGCCGGCAACGGCAGTCTCTCATCGCCCAGCTGTCCCCTCGGCCTGTCCCTGGGGCTGTCCTTTCGTCACAGATTCATTGAGCTTCTCAGCGGCGTCAAGGACCTCAAGCCTCTCGAGGATCTTTCGTCCATGCGCAGTGATGATCCAATATCCTTCCTCCCGCTCGATCAGCCTTTGTCCAAAGATATCGAGGTTCGGCTCGCGGCTCGCAATGCGCTTCATGCGCGCTGGCCACTCGGGCCCACTGGTGTAAAAGATCGCCAAGTGCTGTTTGACGAGTTCAAGACTGGCTCGGCCGCCCGGTTGCCCGGCAAGTATCTTCAGGATGGACAGCTGAAAGCTCATGTGGGCACGTAATGATTCAACGAAAGCGAGACAATGCCGGCGGTACCAGAGGCACGTAGCGCACATCATCGGTTTTCAAACGGAAACCTTGCCGGCTAGGCCAGAGTACCGCATTTCATGTGCAGCTTTCGAGCGTTCATGTTCCCTTGCAGCTCGGAATCGTGCTGCTTGTCGGAGCCGAGTTGCGCGTCGCCTCACGAGACTGCCGATCGGAGACCTGACTCTTCGTTCATAATTTGTTCTCATGGCCTCGGCGGTCGATCCGCAAGCTGGCGCATGGCATCGCCGACGGGCGCGAGATCGTCGTGGCGCGATGGAGCATGCCGCGATTGCACCAATCGCTACTGGACGCCACTCAGAAATAGAAGATCGCGAACGGCAAGACAGTCGATCCCGAGCAACTGCTTCGCATAGGCCCGGACAGTGGCCACCAATTTAGCGTCAACAGCGCGCATTGGAGGCGCTGACTTGGTCAGGAGCACCGGTGGCTCATGCCGTTCGCGCGCTTCAAGCCAATACGATGGGATTGACGACAGGAAGGTGCCGGTCTGATTGGCCCCAGACAAGACCCGTGCCGTGCTCGCCTTCGCCGGGCCGTCATCGAGGCCGCGCAGCTCATCGATATGACTGCATATCGATATCTGTGATCCAGTCGAGCAAGCGCGAACATTCAGAGCTCGTGATGATCATCCCGGCAGGTCTTCATAACCGGTGAAAATCGCCACTCACTGTGGTCGCATTGGCGCCCACTCGGGCTGAACGTGCGATGCCGATCGTCTTATTCGCGACATGCTGTCGATCCCCCGACAGGTCGGTTTGGGATGAATGCAAGCATCCAGCTGTCGCAGTTGGCACGAGCTTTGAAGGATTGGGATCTCATCGATCGCTCAGGAATGCAGGAATGGCTTACGGGATGATGAGCCTTCAGTTCATCGGGTTGATCAGGTCCAAGTTCGGTCCTCCAACCTGTGGCATCAACTCAGGAGCTCGCGCATGAATTCGCCTCCCTGATCGAGCTCGCTCGACTCCGATGCGCGCCGTCACCATTGCGCGAGTGGTAATCGGCCAATCAGTTTGAGACGGCATCTGCAAGCTCTCCTCTACTTATCGCATGCGACAATCGCTGGCCGCGCTGGTCGAAGCCCAGCGCGAACGTATCGTCGACTGACCCACGAGTTCACGTCAGTAGGTGGATGCTTTCGAGAAAGAGGCAGTGCTTCGCTCGCCGAGCCAAGCGGCGCCATGATGACATGGACAAAATAGCCGAGACAAAGCCGACATCAAATTTGCGCCCGGAAGTGACGAGACGGGCGGCCATGCATTGTCTCGCTGTCGAGCTCGGCGAAATCGCGAAACTCGCGTGGCCAATGGTGCTGACGCAGGTTGGGCAGATCGCGATGATGTCGACTGATCTTGCCTTGATCGGTCGGATCAGCGCTGAGGCGCTTGCTGCGGCCGCGCTGGCAGGCCGGTTCTATCTCATTAGCTTCGCCTTCGGCGCGGGGCTACTAAGTGCCATCGCGCCCATGGCGGCGCGGGCGTTTGGGGCAAATAATCTAGCCGCAGTACGGGGTGCGCTGCGCATGGGGTTATGGGCCGCCATGATCCTGTCTTTCCCAATTATTGCTGTGGCGCTGCGAGCAGAGCAAATACTGCTTGCGTTGGGCCAAGCCCCAGATGTTGCGCGGCTCGCCCAGCAATACCTCTTTGGATTAGGATTCGGCGCCGCGCCGGCACTTTCGTTCTTGGCCATCCGCAGTTTCATGGGCGCGGTCAATCGGCCACAGCCGGTCTTGTGGATTACGCTATCAGCGACTCCCCTGAATGCTTTGCTGGTCTATATGCTGGCCTACGGAAAGCTTGGACTGCCTCGGCTGGAGCTGCTGGGGGCAGGTCTTGCGACCACGCTGGTGAACTGCAGCATGTTTTTAGCCGGCTTGTGGTTCGCTGCACTGCGTCGTCCGTTCCGTCACTACCATGTACTTGCACATCTCTGGCGTTTCGATTGGCGCACAATGCGACAGCTCATCGCAATCGGAGTGCCGATATCAATGGCTTCATGGATCGAGTCGGGACTATTTTGGGCCACATCGATTCTGGCGGGCTTGATCAGCACCAGTGCACTGGCCGCTCATCAGATCGCTGTACAGCTCGCCGCGATCCTGTTCATGATTTATGTGGGCGTTGGCACGGCCGCAGCCGTGCGCGTTGGCTATGCGGCCGGCCGCAACGACATTGCAAGGGCCAAGCAGGCATATCTGGCAGCGATGCTGATCGGTATTGTCGTAGCTGCATCGTTAACGCTCGCACTGATCGCTGCGCGCTTTGAGATCGTCGAGCTGTTTCTGGGCAGATCGGCCGGTTCGGCGGCAACGATTAGCCTTGCTGCAGAGCTCCTCGTGGTCGGCGCAACGCTGTTTATCACTGACGCTGTCCAGTGCATTGCGGCGGGCGGCCTGCGCGGACTAAAGGACTCGCGAATGCCGCTTCTGTTTGCGATCATTGGTTGGTGGCTGATCGGCTTTTCCCTCAGCTATTGGCTCGGCTTGAAGGTCTGTCTTGGCGCCACTGGTATATGGATCGGCTTGTCGACCGGAACGACAATCTATGCGGCGCTTCTCGTCCTGCGATTCCGCAACTTGACAAGCCGCGCTCACTGATGCGGGCGTATCGCTGATGCCAAGCGGCGACGATATGCCAGGATACTTGCACTGGCCGATACGAGCGGGCCGAAACTCGAGATTGGCTGAAAATTGGACGTTGCTCCTGATGGCGCGACTGCAAGCGTAAAGAGACGCCTAGCGCATCGCGTTATTCGATCATTCCGTTCCAAAAAGCGATACGCAAAGTGGTTAGCTCGTTCGGGAGCTAGTAGGACTCCTCAAGGCGTCCTTCGCAATTCGCGAGCTTTCCAACTTGTTACCCCCGACAGAATGGCTCAACGGGTTTTCCCTTCGAAAGCGTTGCTGTGACAGGTAGCCACATGCAAAACGCGCTGACGCGATGACTCTCAATCAGGGCATATCGACTTTCCAGACGCCGGCCGTTGACTGCGAGCTCCGCAGCCGCGGAATTCCTGCCAAGCACCCGCGATATATCGCAATCGCCGGAATCAAGCTGCCACACAATCCGCGGCAGCAGCAGTCACAACGCCGGGCTCAACCGCAATGTCGACCAGATCAGGATCGGCTACTGCGCCGAGCGAGCTTGATTCGACGAAGCATTTGTTATTTTTGTTTGCGAGGCAAGGCTGCCCTTGGCTTGTTGGATGTCTCACCTGACGTCCTCGCTCAGAAGCCGCTAGCGATGCAGTCGCTGTCCAATATCACCCGGTGCAGTCTAAGACTGAGGAGAGCTGCTGGCGCTCGCACGCCACTGATCGCGGCACGGTGCCGGTCGGCACGCCGGCCAGGCGTTGGTCGGCATGACTGGGAGCTCCATACCGGCATCACCCTCGCGCAAGCGATCAGCGTCCATCCCGAAGACAATGGCGCTAGGCTGCGTCAGGTCAGCCAAGCCCCGGCCGATCCGCTACGTCCCAGCTAAACGAAAGCTTACGATCATGTTCAACCGACCGGACCGGTATCGGGTTCTCATCGTGCTATTTGATGGGCTTCGGCCGGATCTCATCAAACCATCGCTGACGCCGAATCTGGTCAGGCTCCAGCGCCGCGGTGCGGTGCTGGCCCGGCAGCGCACCGTTTATCCCAGCGAAACACGGATAGCGCTCACGAGCCTCATCACGGGCGCAACGCCGGATCGCCACGGCATTGTTGGCAATCAGTATCTCGACCGGCACTTTCCGGCACCGCGCTTGGTTGAGACAAGTAATGCGCGTCTGATCGAGGACCTCGATGCCGCGAGCGACGGCCATCTACTCGGTGTGGCGTCACTTGGCGAGATCCTCGCGGCGAACGGCAGGACATTGTCAGTCCTGGCATCCAACTCGGCGGGGGCAACCCGTCTGCTGAACCATAAGGCCCGAAAGTTCGGCCAGGTGACGCTCTCGGGCCACTTCCCTTCTATCGCGACCTCGGCCGAGATGCTCAGACAGGTGGAGAGCCTGCTTGGGCCGACGCCTGCGACGCCACCCCCCGGCACCCCGGATCTTGCCTCTCAAGCCTTTCTGACTTCAGCGTTCCTCGACGTCATCTGGCCTCAGATTCGGCCCGACGTCGCAATCCTCTCGTTCGGCGAACCCGATGGTTCCTCCCACGATTGTGGAACCGGCGCGCCAAGAACTCTGGAAGCGATCAGCTTTGTCGATCGGCAGTTTGGCCGGGTGCTCGATTGGTGGGAAGCTGAAGGCGTGTGCCAGGGCGTGCACCTGATCGCAGCCTCCGATCACGGGCACGTGACGGTGCATGCGCGGGCCGATCTCTTGCAGACGCTTGAGGCTGCGGGGCTGCGCTGCGGCCCGGCACCGGCGGCTGGGATCGACGCCATCGTCATACCTGGGCAGGTCGGAGCAATTTACCTGGCCGAGCCCTCGCAGATCGTTATCCGCCGCGCCGTCGGGGCAATGATCGAAAGGCCCTGGTGCGGTCCGGTGTTCACCGCTGGCGGCGCGGTCGATGGCATTGCGCCCGGCAGCTTCGCCCGTCATCTCGTGTTCGCCGACCATGCCCGATCGGCAGATATCCTGTTCTCGTTTCGATCCGATGGCCGCCTTGATCGTTTTGGTCTTATCGGTCGCAGTTGGAGTGCGGATGGGCCAGTCGGCTTAGGAGTGCACGGCGGGTTGCATGCCAAGGAGATGTCGTCTGTCGGCATTTTGGCAGGACCGCTCGTCAAAGGCGGCTTCGTCTCAAAAGTCCCCTCAAGTATTTGCGATTTTGCGCCCACAGTGCTCGGTCTTCTGGGCATCTCGCGGCCAGCAACGATGACCGGCCGCGGCCTCACTGAGGTCTTCATCGACGAGGGAGGGGACGTGCCTCGGACGATCGAAAAGGTCTACGAGACCAGCAGCGGCGCATACCACCAGCACCTCCGTCATGTGCAGGTCGGTGAGGCAGTCTATCTTGATTCTGCTGACGTGGTGGGTCGTCCCAACAATCTCACATAAACTGAGCGTCGATCCGTAGGCCTCATCAGGGCGATAACACGCAGAAATCTTTCTTTTTGCTGCGTAGCGCATCGGTCGAACGTGATCGGCAGCCATGCGCAAGCGTGGCGCGCAGGCGTCGCCATGTCACAGAAGCGCAAGAAAGTGGCGTCGGGGACGGATCATGCGCTGACAGTGCACGCAAGAAGACGGGCAGGAGTGCCAGTCGCGGCCGCCGTCTAGCGTAGAAAAGCTGTATGCAGCAGCTTGGCTGCCTCGATCGAGCCGCCGGTGAAGTTATCGCTGCCTTGGGACGCGGCGGAACGACACCGGGCCGGTGGCCGCCAACGGTACGCCCGGCGCTCAGGGCGCCAAGCCAGCGCTATGCAGCAATCTTCCGCGAGCGATCCAAGTTGTGTCAGAGCGCCGCAGGGTTTTTGCCCGCCCCGTCGGCCTTCCTCTATTTCAAATCGATAAAATCAGTGGTTGTATACGGTGATTTCAGCGACCGCGCTCGCTCTATCGTTTTTTGGAGTTATCGATGAATTACACAGGCCTGAGGTGGATCAAGGACGACAAGCAGCGCCAGAGGATTGTTGCGGGGCTCAGCAAACTGCGCACCGGGCTTAAGAAGAAGGTGCCTGCCAAGAGTGACGGTACGCTGCTGCTGGCAACCTGGAATATCCGCGAGTTCGGCGGGACCAAGTATGGCGGCCGAACGACCGACGCAATGTACTACATCGCGGAGTGCATAAGCCGCTTCGACTTGATCGCGGTGCAGGAGGTACGGGCCGACCTCAAGGCGCTCAAGGAAATTCTACGTCTGCTTGGCCGGCAGTGGGACGTCATCTTCACAGACGTCAGTTTCGCCGACGGCGGCAATTTCGAGCGGCTCGCTTTTGTCTACAACACGGCCAAGGTCAGCTTCACCGGACTTGCCGGCGAACTGGTTCTGCCGAGCAAGACCGCCACCGAGCGAATGAGCCAGGTCGCCCGTACCCCCTTCGTCTGCGGTTTCCAGGTGGGCTGGGCCAAGTTCAACCTATGTACGGTCCACATCTACTACGGTACCGCCAAAGCGGAGGATCCGCGGCGCGTCGACGAGATCAACGCGCTTGCCAAGCTGCTTGCCACCAAGGCCAAGGATTACATCAACACAAGCGCCCCGGCCGACTACTCGCCCGAACACCTCGTACTGCTCGGCGACTTCAATATCTTTTCCCGCACGGATAAGACTTACGAGGCGATCACCAGAAACAGGTTCGAGGTCCCGGCCGAGCTGCAAAAGCTGCCAGGGAGTAACGTGGACCAGAACAAGTTCTACGACCAAATCGCATTTTTCAAGCAGAAGGTAGGTGTGAAAAGCACTAACGCAGGCGTTTTCAATTTCTTCGACTATGTCTTCGACGATCCGAAGGAATTCAGAGGCGGTAAAGGCGCGCCGACCGCTAACATGTTCAGGCAGTGGCGCACCTTCCAGATGTCGGACCACCTGATCATGTGGTGCGAGTTCAGCGTTGACCAAACAGATGCCTACCTGAAGGCGTTGGCCGCTTGGAACGGCAAGTAGGACGGCCGATCGCAGCTGGGTCTCTCTTTACGTTCGGCAGAAGAGGGCGTTGGGTGTCCCGCTGAAAAGACGATCGCGAAAATAGCGTCTTACCTCGGACGCTGCTGATGGACGATGGTATTTCTAGTTTCAGATTTGCCGAGTCTGCTGTTGGAGGCTGTGAAGAGGTACCGTCCGGTTCCGTGCGCGATAGGCGTTGCAGGCGTCGATGCCGCCGCAGCTATTGTCTATACTGCGTTAAAAGAGGACAGCAGAAGCGCCGCCAACCGCGCGGCTATCATGCTGGGCTTCATGGTCGTGCTGCTTGTGTTCGCGAGCCTGATGCGAACAAAGAGCACCACATACGTTATGCGGGCTTTCCTCATGATGTGGGTGATGGTGGCATGCTTCTGCCCCATCTTTGTGCAACTGAGTTCATTCATTTTTCGGTGGCCAACGGTTAATTTGGCACCGGCGAGTCTTTGGAGTGCGAGGAAAGCAGAAGAAAAAGCTGCGGAGAGGGCTTGTCGGACAGTTCAACAGATCAATGCGTCCTCACGTATAGGAGTTCCTCTTTCCTCAAAAGCGGCTCGCCTAATGACTGGCAAAGGCTGACCGAAAAGGCGAGGACCTACGCAAGATCGGTTAGCCAGCTCCCAGTCAGATGGCCAGCGAGCCGAACCGGTATGCAGCGCTGGCGGGCGCGCGTTTCACGCACTTCAATCAACTGCTGGATCGGAAGAGTGGGCTGGCCGTCGATCCGCTATTGTGGAATGCGGTACCGCCGCTTGAACTCCAACGCTTAGAGAGATAGCGGATGAGCTGAGGAATAAAGCCGCTGTCATTTGACGAGACCCTCGCTCGTATCCTCGCGGCGGTAAGAGCGAGGAGGCGCTCGAGTCGACGATCCTTCGCTCGGACATGCCGATTGAGTACGAGTCGTGTGAGAAGAAGCCGCCGAGGAACACGGAGAGCCGCTCACCGCTCACCGCACATCTGACAACTCCTAAAAGGCTTGCGGGTCGAGGCCCGAACCAGCAAGGTACTCTGCGGTCTTCCTGAGCGCCCTTGCGTCGCCGTCTCCGAGCTCGTCGCCTGCGATGTGGACGTCCTCATCGGCTTCCCCGGCGTCCGGGACGGCCGAGCCGTGCGACAGCCGAGGAGTGTGGAGCAAGAGAAAGGGCTGTTCGCGGGAGCATTCACCACCTATCCGATCGGCCGGAGCCGGCGTGCAGCATGCGTTTCGTGTCCGACCTCAGACGCTCGGCCCGTTTCAAAATCCACCGATCTTGTTGCGAAGACAACATCGAGGTCGAAAACCGCAGCGAATGCGCATTGCGTCCGCTGGCCTAGATCCTGCAAACCGCAACCGCTGTGGAAGCGGCGCTAACAACGTCGGCCATTTGGCTGTCGTTGCAAGGTGGCGCGCGTCTGTGTTCGTGAGGTGAAATGCGGTCCCAACTTCTTTTTTACGCTGTCGCAACAGCTGCGCTCATTGCAGGCGGCGCTGTCAATTCGGCCGATCTCAAGCCGGCAGTAAAGGTCCCACTCGCCGTCTGGAGCTGGACCGGAGGATATATCGGCGGGCACGTCGGTGGGGGCTACGGGCAAACATCATTCAGCGACCCCTATGGCCAGTCACTCTATGGTGACGTTGTCGACACCCCTGTGTTCCTGGCCGGAGGTCAGATCGGCTACAACTGGCAGAGGGAACGCTGGGTTTTTGGCGTTGAACTGGACGCCAGTCGCGCTGTCTCAGACGGCAGAAACACCTGTCTTGCCGCCTCCAGCTCTGTCATCAGCGCAAACTGCAGCGCTGGTCCAAGCGTCTTTGCGACCGGGACGGGTCGCCTTGGGTATGCGTTCGGCCCGCATGGCCAAACACTTGTTTATCTCAAGGGGGGCGTGGCCTGGCAGCACAATAGCGGCGTTGTCGCCAACAATAACGAATTCCGTAGCAGAAGTCACCCATTTGGCTTGGCGCCACAGAATGCCACCGATTTCGATTATGGTCGAGTCGGTGGCACGATCGGCCTGGGCGTCGAGCAAGCACTCGCGAACGCATGGTCCGTGACGTTTGAGTACGATTATCTGGGATTCACCGGTCCAAGTGTCGCGACCCCTCCGACCCTACAGAGGCCGCCCTTGGCAACCATCCCCGCCAACACCACCAGCCTGTCCAGCAGCTATCACATCGGTAAGCTCGGTCTGAACTACCATTTTGACGCACACCCACGGACGGCAGGATGGTCAGATACGCCGCTATACGCAACGAAGCCGACCGTCAGCGCCTCGCCGATTGGCTTCGCTGATGGGTGGTCGCTGGAAAGCGGCACACGGCTGTGGTTAAGCCGCGGAAGCTTTCAATGGGACCACGGGAGTACTGATCTCGTATCAAAGCTCACCTACCATGGGCAGGATGGGATTTCTGGTGAGTTGTTCGAACGGCTGGACAGCCCCTGGGGAATCTTCCTGAAGGGCAATATCGGGTTTGGGCGCTTCAGCAATGGAAAGATGAACGATGAAGATTGGGGCGGGGACCCGCTCGCTTATCAAAACACACTATCGGGCCAGGGCAACGGAAGGTTCACGTACTTCACCGCGGATGCCGGTTACGATTTCCTGCATGGCAGCACCTACAAGGTTGGTGGGTTCATGGGCTGGAGCTACTACGGCCAGAAGTCTGACACGATCGGATGTGTGCAGACCGCCTCCCCCAACGTTGCACCTTGCCTTGTGCCGGGCGATAGTAGGATTGTCGGCAGCCAAGACACTGATTGGAATGCGCTGCGCATCGGCCTTAGCGCTGAGACCATGTTGTTCGATCGCTGGCGCGTAAGTGCCGACGTTGCTTACTTGCCGTGGACGGACTTCCGAGGGCGCGACAACCATCTGATGCGCCAATTCACGACCTTCCTTGATCAACGCGGGAGTGGTGGCGGTGGTGTGCAGGTTGAGGCAGCCCTATCCTACTTTATCACTAAGAACGTCAGCGTTGGCTTCGGTGGCCGCTATTCGGCTATGTGGACGCCAAACCAACGTAAGACGCTCGCTACCGGAGCCAACCAGGAGAACCGCCCTCCTGCTACCTCTGGGCCCCTTCCGGGGGACTATCGCATGGAACGATGGGGCACGTTCTTACAGGTCTCCTACAAGTTTGACTGAACTGCTTGCTCCTTGCTCTAAGCGTCGAACGGCATTATGGCGCGGATACTGGTTACGCCTCCGTATTCTTCGCGGATGCGGAGGGCGTGATCAGCACGAAGCCGATCTGGAATCCGAACGCGGGTCCGATTTTGTGAAGCGTCTCTGAGGTCGGATTGGTCACACGCGTTCGATCTCGGCTCGGATCCGACGCTCCAGTGTGCGACGGGTGCCGGCTCGGAGTTCGGCATGGCGCCGAAACATCTCCTCGAAGATCCCGACGGGCCGCAGCCCGGGAGCGGCCTTCAGCATCGGCACCATCTCTGTCTCAAACACGCTGGCCAACGGGCTCAGCCGGCGACGGCCGCGGGGAGCCTTCTCTGCGATGGAAGCCGGGGATCCTTCTCGATCCGGTAAGCGGTCGAGGTGCTCAACGACGCCTTGCCGCGGCCGCTGGCGGGCTATCGGTCTACGGTACTTCATGTAGAGCCTCAGCGCTGTCTGGCTGTTTTGAGGGGCGAGCGCCGGAAGGCCACTAGCTTCGCTCCCTCGGAGCGGAGGCTGTGCCTTTCAATGCCGAAGGATGTCTCAAGTCTCGAATGCTCGGTGACTGAAGACAAGTTGCGCTAATCAGCAACTTCTTTCAATGCTTCCACCAAGAGTTTATTGTCTTCATCAGTGCGGCATGCGATGCGCAAGAACCGCTTGCCATTTTGAAGCGTCTTTCCGCCACTGTGCCTGATCAATATGCGTCTATCTTTTAAAAGCGTTGAGGCGATCACGTCCCCATCCGGCCAGTGGGGCGGCAGTTCGCAGAACACGAAATTCGCGTCGGGCTTTAGAACTCTCATTCCGTCGATGCTGCGCAGGTCTGCGTATAGTTTGTCTCTGTCGCTGCCTACCCTCATCCAACTCTGCTGTGCCGCGTGCGCGAGGTGAGGGAGCCTGCTCAGAAAAAACTCGCCAACCGTATTGACATTCCACGTGGGGAGCGCCGCTCTAATTTCCTTCATCATCTGTTCATTTGCGGATGCCGCATACCCCATCCGCAAACCGCATGTTCCGTAAATCTTTCCGAGGCTTTTGAGAACGATCACATTGGGAAATTCGAGCAAGTGATTTTCCAGGCTAGCACTTCGTCCGAGCTCACTAAACTCTATAAATGACTCATCGATCAGTAGCAGTTGCTGTTGAGCTCGAAGCGCGGAAGCGAGATATAGTAAATCCGCATAGGGAACCATCCGCGAAGTGGGATTATTCGGCGATATCACGACTGCGCCGTTGACGCCATTTGTACGCGCAAATGCTGCGTAGCGGTGCACATCGAGTTCAAAATCTGGCGGTGACAGAAAAAAGCGTGACAACCGCCCGGGCAAGGCGGTGGTTTCATAAGGATTGAAGGTTGGGACCTCATTCCCAGTCGACCAAGGAAGATGGGAATGAGTTCAGCCACGCCATTGCAAATGACAAGTTTATTCGCTGGCGTCTTCACCGCATCCGCAAGAAGCTGGACCATCTGCGCATTAGGAGAGGGATAGCAGGTGATAAGCCGCGGTAGCGCGTTCTTAAGTTCGTCAAGGAACGCCTGCGGCGGAAAATAAGGGTTTACCAGAAGGACGAAGTCCTTGATGTCATATTTCCAATAGCCGCCGGGGAATCGGTTGATCAGGTCAGAGACCTCGTCCGACCTAAGGGGTGGGTCCATTTGTGCTGCCCTCTTCATGCGTGCGACTAGCTCAACATTTCAGGACAAACGAAAATTGCAAGATGGTCGCCATCTCTCGACAAGCTCACGGCGAACAAGCATCGAGCAGTGCCGATTGGTGCGGAAATGCTCTCGGCAACAAGTCTGGTGCACGCCGCGGTTGGCGAGACTACATGTCATCATGTGACCTGCATGGAGGGAAGCCTGCAACACGAAGAAGGTAGTCGCTGGATCATACTTCCATCCGCAATCAAAAGGAGCGACTGGCTAAAACCACCGACGACACGACGGCGAAGATGCTTATTGCCGTATACATTGTTGCGCCCAGTGGTGGCACGCGAACAGGCGCGACATGCGCTGTAGCGAGCAGCAAGAAGCCAATGTTTACGACGTCAGGAAATGCTTCAGCAGGAATAAGAGGCTTAAAAAGAAATAGAAGCGCCAGGAGCGGCACGTCGTATGACAAGGGGACGCCCAAGAAGCGTCCATCGCGCGATCTGCCGAAGTTCGCAAAGTAGCTAAGCCTTATTGCTCCGGTCACCAGTAGAGCGGTTGCGGTCGCAAGCGCGAGTTGTGAAGCTTGGCTGACTTGTACCACAACTACCGCAGGCACGACGGCTCCATAGACGATATCTGCAAACCCATCGAGGCTCGCTCCCATTTTTGCGACATCTGGATCGCGACCTTTCGTGCGACCTGCCACAACCCCGTCGAGGTGGTCCGATAGAACGGCCCAAAGCGCTGCTGCCACGGATAGCTCAAGGCGGTCAGAGAGAGCTAAAAACAGGCTGGCGGAGGAAAAGAGAAGACCTGTGATCGTTATAGCGTTCGCTGGATCCCAAAGGTATTTTAGCATTGCACTCTCACCTCATTTGCAAATCACGTCTCGCCATGTAGGCCTTCGTTCGGTCCTTGAAAATGCGCTCGGCAATCTCCAAATCGTCAGCGTTATCAATTTCGTACCAGCTGAGGCCATCGCATCGCGCCGCGGCGAGCTGGAGGCCTCGCCTCTCTATCAGATAACCCAAAAGTTCTTCGGTGTAGGTCTGCCGAGCTCCAGCGGCGATGATATCGTCCAGTGTCGGAACGATCGTTGCCTTGAGTGTCGGCGCCGAAAGCCGTAGGAGGTTCATTGTCTTGAAAAGCTTTGGGCCATCCGCAATAAGATTTGCCGCGGTTTGCTTCAATCGAAAACCTGAGATGAAGCCGTTCTGCGACAACAGGACGGCCGACCCTTCCATTGAATCACCGAAGGGAACGACTGCAGCTACGTCTGTCCCCCGGCAGACCATCAAGTGTCGCAGCGCATCCTCTTCGAAAAATACGTCGCCCTCGAGAAGAAAGCAGTCTCCGGAGAGAAGAGCGTCGCGCGCCAGCCACAAAGAATAGGCGCTTCCGGTGCGGTCGAAGACGGTCGACTCGACATATTTGATTTTGAGTTCGCCAAAGTGGCTACCGCAGGCATATTGAATGGCATCTTTGCGGTAACCCACCACGATCGTCACCTCTTCCACGCCAACAGATTCCAGATTGCGCAGAGCGTTGTGAAGAATCGAAGTGCCGTTGACCTCGACCAGCGACTTCGGCCGCAGATCTGTCAGAGGACGCAGGCGAGAGCCGCAGCCAGCGGCGAGAATGACGGCGTTCTTGGGAGCATCGGTCACCGTTTAGTTCCTTTCTCGTCGCGCCTCTAAGGTGAAACACCGACGGCGTCTTCGTCGCCAGCGTAGGCATGCTGAAGCGACATCAGGTCTGCGGGAGCCATCTGAAAATGGAGCACAAGCGTGAAGACAGGCAAATGGTCCTCGTCGGTCCTTTCTCCAGAGAGAAGGAAGGCGCTGGATCCGGTGCCTCGAGCTGCCGAGATGGCAAAGTGCGCATTTCGGTTGAGTGAGGCGTGCTACGCCATCTAAGGACATCTCAGTGCAATGGTTAGGGATTTGAGATTGCAGTCGAACCTGGCCAGCTAGGAGGAAGTCCAGGACAGGAGGTCTTCGACCATGACTATGCGCTCCTATGTCGACGAAACCCTATTTGCGCAGTTCAGCGTCGGGCCGCAAATATCGCGTTTCCGCACGGGCCAGTTCGTCGTACTTGAACAGTTCGAAGACTTCCTCGAGAGTGGCAATATGCGGCTCAATGCTCGCGGTGCTTTCCTCAGCGATGATGCGACCGCAGACTTGACGCATTGCCGCCGTTGCCGCTCGCATGGAGTGGTTGGCCCAGATCACCGTAGAGATGTTGGCTTTGCGGTATGCGGAGATCGGTGTTCGATAGTATTTCGTCGGAACGATCACGACCGGCAATCTGTTCTGCCAAGCGCGCGCGAACGAAAGGATTTCGTCCGCGGTTCTCTTTCGCGAATGAATAAGGATCGCATCGGCTCCCGCGTCGGCGTAGGCGTGAGCGCGCGAAAGTGCTTCGTCCATCTCATGCCCAGCGATCAATGCCTCGATCCTTGCCACCAAGATCAAGTCGTCCGCGACTGTATCCTTCACTGCCCGGAGGCGGCCAGAGAATTCGTCGATGTCGGCGAGGGGGTGCCGATCCCCAACAAACGAGTTCATCTTCGGAAAACAGCTGTCCTCGAGCGCGACGCCGGCTGCTCCACGCTGACGGAGCCTGCGTGTCACGAGGCGTGCATTGTTGAAATTCCCGAAGCCGCCATCTCCGTCAACGAGCACAGGCAGTTCGCTCGATTCCACGATCCGCTCGACTACGTCTACGAGTTGGCTCCACGACGCTTCGTTGGCATCGCGGTAGCCCAGGGAGCAGGCAATAGACAGGCCAGACGCCCAGAGGCCTTTGAACCCTGCGCGCTCAGCGATCGCGGCGGAGAGACCATCATGCGCTTCCATGAGGAACGATAGCTCTCTGCGGGAGCAGATTTCGGCGCGCAGGATTTCAGCACGTGAGGAACCGGCGGATTGATCAGGGCCGTTGGCGAGAACAGATGGTAATCGGTGTTGCATGCCAATTCCTTGTGATGACCGGCGTAACGTGGAGACCGGCCGATTTCATCAATCGATAGGTGACATGCTTCCGTCATCTAGATCAATTACGAGGGTTGGTAGTTGATCGGGCCCGCAAACCTGTTCCGTCTCGCAGTGCTCGAGGATCACTGCTAAGCTCCGCCGATCATTTGAGTGATGGCACAAATTGAAAGCACAGTTGTGCCCTGGTCGGGGCGCCGACCAACGGCATCATCGATCTTGCATTTGTCCACGCGGTTTTGAGACTGCACGATCTGCGCGAAGGCTTCTGAAGTCGATAGCATTCTAGAGAGTGCGGGCTCAAGCAAGTCAGGGCGCGAATTCATTGTGGACGCGCGCGCCTTTAAGGTTTGGGGAGGGCGCAGTGCGCCAAATTCTGATCCCCGCAGCGGCGGCATACCATGGCGACCGTCGCTTTCTAGGGGCGGGAGACGCCTCGGTGGCATACTGAGAAAATTGGTGGCTCAGTGCCCCGAACTTGAAGAGAGCTCTTCAGCCAGCTTTAATTCGAGGATCGGGATGATGTTCGCGCTGAGGGTATTATGGAGTCGCTTCCTTCGGGGCATGGAAGCACGGCGCGGTTTACTTCAGCCGGAGATTCGGCGATCGATCGGGCGGGCGAGGAAGGCCTTCACCTTGTCGTCGATCTCGCCACACAGCCGGCTGACCTGGCTTTGGAGATGCCAGTCATGCCCATCGCCTGCACCAGGTCGCCCGCCGAACGGGTCGAGACGCCCTGCACATAAGCTTCCTGCATGCGGTGAGCGCCTTCTCGGCCATGCGGCGCGGCTCCAGGAAACCCGGAAAGTAGGAGCCTTTGCGCAGCTTTGGAATGCACAATTCGACCGCGCCGGCGCGGGTCTCCCAGATCCGCTCCCGGTAACCGTTGCGCTGGGCCAGGCGCTCGGGGCTCTTCTCGCCGTAGCTCGCCCCGGTCTGGCCCTCGACTTCCAACTCCATAGACGCTGGGCGGCAAAGCCGATCATCTCGCGCAGCAGATCGGCATCAGGGTTTTCTCTACGAGTGTGCGCAGGTTCATCATGCCGTCGGTCATCGGTGGTTGCTCGGTTGGGTTGGCGTGTCGCAACCCGATCTTACCGGAGAACTGCCGGTGACCAGCGCACGACCGCCCGCCCGCTACGGCGCTATTGGGGGCGCGTCCGGGCGGCTTTGCTCTACCGAGCTACACCACCACCGGGAACACGACCCGGTGTTGCCCTGCTGAAGGAATTAAAGTCAATACCGTGGCCGTCGTCGAACCGCAATTCGGAAGTGCCTTCAACTGGTCTCACATTGTCCAAGATTGCCGAGTTCGAGAAGGCGCATGCGGGCGGCGATTGAGCAAATGGCATTCGCATCTTTCAGCGGCCGGAGCCAATTCCCGAAGATGTCTGTCTGGCAGACTCGAGCATGCGTCCTAATACACAGGGCAGCCGGGAAGTTGGCGGCTACAACACACAACCGAGAGGAGGGTCCTTCCATATTCCCAAATTTCTGAATCACCTTGGCGTTCCCCAACTCGACGCTCGATGGATCGGTCGTCCTTGAGAAGGCGAGGGTGCAGACAGACCTAGCTTGCGCGAGAGAGCTGCGGCGTACCTGACAGTCGCTTGGCGCTGAAACATTCCGTCGCCTTCCGGGCGCGTTGCCTTCGTCAGAGGGGGCGAAGGACAAAGCAAGTAGTAAGTCACTTCAGACATCAGTCGTATCCGCGAGCTAAGCGCGCCTCTTTCAGGGTACTCACTCGATAGTCCCTCCACATGGAGTCCAGCCGATCTGATAGGATGTGTATTGAGCCAAATCGTAGATCCCCCGGTTCATCCCGCCGCGCAGTTTGCAAAGAAAGCGATGGGATACCGCAGCCTACACTGCACGCGAACTCCAAAACCGTTGACGGCCCCTATGAGCTTCTGTTGATGATCGCGAGTGTCAAACTGTTTGATGAGTTGCGCCTCGAAATTGCCCACCAAAACAAGGGGGCGACAGCATACTTGGTGTAGGGCAAGTATGCTTTGCGAGCGTCCTCTGCTAGGCCGCTTGCAGAGAAGGACAGTCGGATGATTGCGCCGATTCGACGTAACTGGAATCCAAAAGACTTTTTCGATGAGTTGACGCCTGCGATGTTCACGGCCGGACCATCGACTGTGCGCGCACGTCGGGACAAGTTGTGGCCTGAGTTGTATACTGAATACGACGCGAGGCACTTAAAACAAGAATTGTTCAACCGAAATCTGATCGCCACCAACGAAGCTGAGGCGTTCTTTAGTGCCTGGGCCGCGGATGAAGAGCGCCACACCGATGCTTTCATCCGGATCATGGAGCTTGTCGCTGGTGAATCCGAAAAAGATCTTCGAGACAGATTGGAAGCTCGATCGCATAGTTTTTCTGCAATCAATGAATACTTGAAGGACGAATTCTCTCTGATCGTTATGATCGCATTTGATGAGATGTGTACTTGCCGCGCCTATGCTGCGGATAGAGAGTTCTATGCCGGACTTGGCAGCAGCTTCCTTCGTTGCCTGAGAGAGGTGATTGCCGACGAGGCAGTTCACTCGATGAACGCTGTTAATGTTCTCCGTGCCCGTTACTGCGAGCGCATTCCCGAAATCGGCGAGATTCTCGACAGCATAATCTGCAGCGTGGGCGATGATCCGGATTATACCGGCACCTTCGTGCTGGATTACTTCGGCGGGAATTACACGAAGCAGATGTTTGTCAACTGCCGCGCCGCTGTCCTGAGAAACGTTGCTAAGCCGCTAAAAGCCGCAATGACGGATTGAAGCGTCGGCGCGCAAGTGGACCAACGAGCGTCTGCGCCTCATCTCCTGTCGGTGCCTCAGAATTGCATGTATTGGTCGGTCAGAGCGGATTCGGCTCATAGATGAGTCAGATAGCCTGCCTGCGCTGCCCTTGAACTTTTCCGCTTGTCTCAAGTTTCTTGGCAAGCCACAGGCAATAATGAGCGATCCAGCGGTGCCTTGCACAAGGGGTACCGATCAGACGTCAAGAGAAAATTCAGTCAGGCAATCATCACGAACAACCAAGCCAAATGGCGCTGTCGGCTTTCCTCCTGATGTCGCGAATACTTCAACGCACGCGCCCGCGGAATCTATCCCAATCCTCAAGTCATTGTCGTTAAATCCGATTTTTTGGACGGTGCAACTGGTACGACACTTGCTGTTCTCATCGCCAGGTTCTCGCCCTTCCGGAGATGCGTATGCAAAGTGCCCTCTGCACCAAGCAGAATTTTCATGCTCGCCGGCAAGCCGAACATCGGCGGTGACACCGGGCTCCTTGAGCTCGGGATGACGGAGCGGCTCGGCGACGGATTGGAACTTGCCTCCGCTCAAAACCAGCTCAATGGAGCGGCGCAATACCGACCTTTCGGGCCAGCCTGCTGAGGCGCCAAAAAATGGATCTTTTCAGCTTCACCGAATGCGCGACGCGAACACAATGCCTCAGACCGCTTTTCGAGCTTCTCGTGAGCTGTGCGAGCGACGAAGGCTTCAGCGAAGTCTCTTACGGAGCGCTCAATTTCGCGGAGCCACTTCGTCTACCGGAGTATCCGCCACCGGCGGTGGCCGTAAAGTGGCCGCCCGAATGGTGTGAACGATATTTTAAGCGAAAGTACCACAAAATCGATCCAGTAGTCCGGCGGACACCGACGCTTTCGCGGCCCTTTCTGTGGGATCAACTCGCCGAGCAATATCAACTACAGCCCGACGAACGGCGCGTACTTGATGAGGCCAGAGAGGCCGGTCTCAAGCACGGCATGAGTGTACCGTTGTTTGGGCCATTGGGTCGGTTATCCGTCGTATCGTTTGCATCTCGGTTCGACGATGCCGATCCTCAACATTCCAAAGGCCATCTCAACGCACTAGCCTGGCACTTTCACACCGCTTGTGTGGAGATCACACGTCCGGCCGAAGATAACTGCAATGTGAGAGTTGCGCTATCGCAGCGGGAACTAGATTGCCTACGGTGGGTGGCAGAGGGCAAATCGTCATGGGAAATCGGGAGGATATTACAAATCAGCGAGAATACGGTGAACTTTCATCTTAAGAACGCGATGCGAAAGCTGGGCGCGACCAGCCGGATCCAAGCCGCCATTGTGGCGATCCGCCTCAACCTTATCTTTGACGTCCATGTTGCGTGAGCATCTTGATGGGACGATGATTGTATCGAAGCCAGTTTGCGTATCAAAACAGCTGTGAAGACAAAAAGCGATCCTATGGGCAATCGTTCGCCAAGGCATTGAGCAAGCTCGACCTGCCATGTGAGGAAGCCACTTGCTGCTAGCGCGCACGTTGTATACGGCAACTACGAGCTTAGTCTCGGGCATTCTTTGGAGCGGCAAGTTAGAATAGGTCTGGCTAGGGAGTCCAGCATTTGCAGGTGTTCGTAGGACGTGAGGGTTTCAGTCGATCGTAGCTAGGCGCCAATGAAGATCGGTAGTTTGATTCGAGCTGATCGGTTTGCTTCAGTTGATTTTTGTCATGAGTTTAAAACTGCTACTTCCTTGACTATCTTACAAGTATGAATCGATCAAAAGACCAGCTTCTAGACCTAGTCGACAAGCTCCTTCTGGAGGTCATTGCGCGCATCCGGTTTTTAGCCAAGCGCCGGGCAGCCGGCATCGGTGACGGCGGTACGAACTGAAGCAAGCAGCGTGCCGGTTGAAAACTGAAGGTTCTCTAGTCGCCTCATGTTGCGCGGGCGCGTCAGATTGGAAACATCGATATCTCGAACCTGACAATCGCGTCATTAGCCTTGACCGTACACACCACGCCGTCAAAGGTCGAAGGCTGGGATCTGGCGCGTACACCCAGTGTGCCGCTGCCGGCGGGGCGCGTGTCGCCGGCGCCAGTGCAGAAGATCATGTCCCTTGCGTAACTTGGAAAGGCGGCGCTTCGGCAAAAGCGGCCAGTTAGCGCTGCGCGAAAGAGCACTCCGAAGAAAAAGTCCCGACCGAAGGTCGGGGCTCCTCGATCCGGCGCAAACGTGTTGAGATCGCCATTTTCCAACCACCGGAAACAGCTTGTAGTAAAGCCGAAGGGTCATCATATCGACATCCTGGTGAATGCGATCCGTCCCGACAGCGGGGAAGGTCACGTTGCTCTCCGGCATGAACAGGTGGTCATACTCGACGCCAACTGACCAGCTGGGCGCGAAGTTAACTTTCCAGGCCAGCCCCTACGGCGCGCCCCCAACGGACATTATCGCTTTTAGCAAGCTCCGCCCCAGTGACCGTCGGAGTTGATCTGGTCTGTTTTGCTGGTCATCACAGCACCGCCTGGCCTAAAGCAGCACGGTTTTGAATGCGTAGCCGAGCTAGCCGGTGAGCAAGCCGAACGCATCCGTCTTGGTTCGATTGATGTTCGACGGGAAAGCGGTGCTGATATTTGGAGCCGCTGAAGCTTGCCCAGTTGCCCTGGCCTTCAACGCCGTAGACCACATTGAAAGATCTGCCAGCGATAGCCAATCTGGCCACCGATAGTGCCGGCCGTCGTACCATGGCAGCCTTCGGGAGTAACGCCTGCGAAATCCTAGCAGTTATGGCTCGAACCCAGCCGCCGTTATGCCCATATATAGTAACCGGTCCAGTCACAGATCGCGGGAGCGACCGACAGCTGCGGCGCGTTGGTTTGGACAGGCTGTGGAGCGAGATCCGCGCCAAGTGCGGGACCGCCGCGTTGATTGCGACGATGCTTGCAGTCAGAAGGAAATTCTTCATTGGAGTTCTATTCCACACTTGAGCCCGGCTCTGCGCGCCTTGGCAACATCATCGTGAATTGCTGTAACTTCAGCACAACATTCCTCCGAAACTAAATCGCCCTAATCTCACGTTGCGTTAGGTACTGGAGCTAGAATCCCGCCATTTCCAGAATTTTAGCGTCATGCGCGTATTGGTTCAGGCACGTGGGAGTTAGCTGCCAAACTTGGGAAGGCGGCTCGCATCAAAGAGCGCAGTTAGTGCAGATCTCGGCAAAGCGCCCGACAACGAAATGCGCGTCCACGGTCCGTGAGCAGCGGGTTCCGATCTTGGGCATCGTCGACTAACTTCGGAAAGCGTTGAAGGCATCAGACCCTTCCGAAGGTTGCCTGTCGGAGCTGCGCAATCATGGTCTTAACGCATCGATGATGGGCCATCAGTGATCATCGAATGCTGCCGCGCACAATGTCTGACGTCAAACAACCCTCAACTCCTTAAAGCTTTGCGGTATGTTGACGAGATGTCTGATGCTCAGCTCCTTGAGCATCCGGCTAAACATGTCCATCGACATATTCCAAACGCCGGCTCAACAACCTCATCAGCCAGGACACGTTCGCGGTGCAATTCCGCATAGTCTACCCGGCATCGTCAGAAAGTTATGCAACCGCTTTGTGGCCGGTGACGTCCTCGAGCTCTTTCACTTCCGTATGTGGCTGTTGCGCAAATCGCGGTCTCCTCTCTCGTGATCGCCTGGTATTCTTCAAAGAGCTTGGAGAAAGCGGGAACGATGGCCGGGCCTGCGTGCTCAAAACAGCAGCCCGGGATCGAGCATCGCTATGAAGTACAAAAGCATCTAGCCGATGCTTTCGCCATCCGTGTGAAGGCGACGCTGGAGAACAGGAAGACACGGATTGTAGAGATTTGTTTTGGGTGCGTCGCTGCTAGTTCTGCTGTGATTCGTCATCCCTTAACGAAAGCGCAAGATGAGGCAAGGTCAATTCACCTTTGCCTTCGGCGAGACAGGTTTGGAACTTTTGCGCGGCGGCAGTCAGAACTGGGACCTTCAACGCGGTTTCGTTCGCTAATCGCACGCTGCAGTCAATATCCTTTTTGGCGTTTCTGATCGATATTGCCAAAGCATCCGGCTTTTCGTCCAACAAAAAGGCTGCAAAGTTTTGGAATATCCCGCTGTTGGTCGCGCCGCGACTGACCAAGGAGCGTAAGATTGCAAGGTCGACGTCAATGGCATCGGCAAGCTGGCAAGCTTCCGCTACCACCGCCGCCATGCCCATCGTCATGCTATTATAGACAAGTTTGAGCTTATGGCCCTGTCCAATATCACCCACATGGACGATGTTCTCGCAAAATGCGGTAAGAACACGAGCCGCCATAGGAAACGTGTTCTGATCAGATCCAACGATGGCGTTGAGACGCCCTTGCTCTGCTTGTTCAGGGCTTCGTGTTACGGGCGCATCTATGAAGTGCAATGCATGCTTTTTTGCCTGTTCGGCTAGAGTGAGGGTTGAAGCAGGATAGGACGTGGTGCAGTCAAGTATCAAACTCTGTCGGGGCAAATGTGCAAATAGCCCATGTTGCCCAAGGCAAACTTCCTCGACCTCGCAACTTGAGGGCAGGGATAAAACGACGGCACTTACATGCCGGGCTAATTCGGAAATTGCGGTGTGCTCATGAGCACCCATGCCAGTCAAGCGTTCCGCGCCAACACGGGTTCTGTTGACTTTGATATGCAGTTCAGTGCCATGACGCAAAAGACTGATTCCTATGCCTGTTCCCATGCGCCCTGCGCCGATTAGGCCGATTCGTTGTCCGACTTTCCCAGGCGTTTCAGTTGACGGAGTTTCAGTCATGCTCTGCGTCGTTATGAGTTCTGAAAAAGGCCACGCTCCTGCAGAATGGGCAGCAGCTTATGATGGTCCTCGATGAGATAATCCGGCTGCGCCGCTCGCAGACGCGTCTCGGAAACAAATCCGCCCGTAATGGCTACGCTGATCAAGCCAAGTTCGCGTGCAATATCCGTTTCGACCGGCATGTCCCCGACGATGAAAGTTGAGCTGGGGTCCAGATTGTATGCTCGCATATACAGACGAAGCCGCTCTCCTTTGCTTATGCCTTTATATTGAGTAGCGCGGCTTTCAAACGCCAGAACCTCCGCGACACAATCTTCGATTCCATGTCTTCGCAATTGGGTAATAAGGGGGTCGACTATATGGTTACTGACAATAATGCTGGAAACGTGTTGTTGACGTGCCGTTTCCAAAATGCAACGCGCGCCGTCGCGCAGATCGGCTTTGCTCGCCAGTGGTTCGTAGGTGTCGTGAAAAATAGCACTGTCATGGCTATCCACCGTTTCTATTTCACTCTGCGACATTCCTAGATTGCGGAAAAAAACCGAAAGTGGAACATCGAAATGATCCCGAAAGGTTTGCATATCAATGGCAGCCCGGCCTAAGCGACCCAAAATGGTGTTCGTCGTTTGTAGCAAGGCGTCGGCGTCGTCGAGGAGAGTGCCGTTCCAGTCGAATACAAGAGCAGGTTTCATCATGGCCTCATGCTGCAGACGTTTTCGTTGAGGTGAGCTCGGCGATCAATCTATTCAAATTCTCGTCTGCGCGTTTTTGCCCGCAAGGGGTCGGCATCTCGAACGTAAACGCAGAAAGATCGATTCCCTCATGTCCCCGCGGCAGCAAGGAAAGCAGATCTTCAAAGGGCAAATACGTAATGGTAGCAGCGTTGATCGATAGAGCAATTTTGCGTTCGATCACCCGAAGCGTTTGCGGCGCGATCCTATGAAAGCGCAGGCTATCCTGCCGCGTTTCGGGTGCCAGGCTTTTCCATATTTTCCAGAACGCTAGCTCATCTATGGTCTCGATACCCATGCCGTAGTAATTTGGTGCAACGATAGGCGGCGAACCGATTGCCCAATGCACAGCCTTTGCCCCAGCGGCAAGGAGCATCTCCGTCACTGCGCGGCTTGTATCGCCACGAATAAGAGCCTCATCGGCTACGACGATGATTCTATCCGTGACGTCGTTCGTTGCGACGCGGTACTTTTGCCAGATGAGGGAGTTGCGCTCGCCAAGAGACCCGATAAGTGTGCGCTGAGAGCGGTTGACTGCGATCACCTCGTGCCGTTGGACGAGCGCACTTTGCTGCTTGGCCAGCGATGCAAATAGACCGTCAGCATACGGTGTCCCGGTGCGCGGCATAGAAGAAACGATTATGGGAGCGGAGCTTGTTTCGACCGCTAATCGCGGCCAGACAATTCGGCCCAAGGTCATGCCTATATCATGACGAGTTGCTAGATGAGATTGCCCTTGCACCAACGTTCTTGCATTTCCCAGATAAAGCGTTTCGTAGGCGCAAAGCTTCGGACTGTGCCGAGCTTGGCCCACAAAGTGATCAAGGCAGTCTCCCGTTCTGCCGTTCACATGCTTGATGTGACTTGGCCGAATTTCGTCGACTCGGCCTTGTAGACCAGAGAAAGCACTGTTTTCTGAGGCAAAAAGTAGAAAACCATCTTCGGTTTGCATGAATTCCAAAGGCCGCAAACCCCTGCGATTGCGGAAGGCGGTCAGATTTCCTAGGCCATCCAACAAGAGTGCACTGACGGCTCCGTCAACACCCTTGTCAATGTCTTGGAAAACCTTCTCGTAGTTAACCGGCAGACCGTGCTGCCAATAATCTCTTTGACAAATGTTCTCGATAAGCTTGAGCAAGAGCTCCGCATCGGTGTTGCCGCTGATGGAATGACCTTCGGCGCGCAGTTCTTTCCTAAGTTCATCAGCGTTGACCAGAGCCCCGTTCAAACAAACCGTCAAACGGCGGCAGGAGGTTTTATGATTGTCAAAGGGCTGGAAGTCGGCGTCACTCTTCTCTCTGTGAGAGGGAGTGCGAACGTGTGCTATAGCTACATGCGGTCTGAAATGCGCGTCCTGCTCAGTGAAATCAACACCTGCTAGTGTGCCTGCTGGCCGGCATGACTTTGTATGTTGAAACAGTTCTTCATGCATAAACGCGGCAACGCCGAACCCCTCCTGTCCACGGTTTTCAAGCCTCGGCACCATGTGCTTGAGCTGATCGTAAACCGTCCTTTGTGAGCGGCTTGAAGGCAGCAGAAATGCGCCTGCAACACCGGACATGCTATGTCTCCTTGATCGACGATTATGGCTATCGCCCGTTGCGCGTTGTTGTTTTCCACCCTGTCCGGTTGCAGACATCCAATGTCTGGAACCGACACCGAGCGGAGGTAATCCGTCGGCTCGCGCGAAGCACATGGTTTCGCGGCTCAGCAAGCAAGGCTCGTACCAAGCCCTCTTTCGCGCGCATGAGGCTTCGCCGAGATTGGCAAACGAAGTGTGTGATTCGAAAAGGCCGCCCTGATCCGGCTGCCGGACTTCCGAGATGGCGGCCACCAAAAGTCAGCTTTGGTGGGCACGGTGCCTGATGGGGGCTATCCCGCGATGCTCCGCCTAGAAGCCGCAGCAAAGAGGGTTACGCGACTGTTGCCGCGGCGGGAATGTCTTTGTCCAATCCTCAAGCCGCCAGTCCCAACCGTACGCTGAAGAACGAAGACGTTCAGCGAACTGGACGCCCCACCGAGGGACCATCGGGCCCTGTTTGCTGTTTGAATTCGTGCGCGCTCCGATCTCCTTGATGTCACGGAGCGAACAGCGCTGTCCGCCGTTGTTGCCGCTTTGAAGGGGTAGACGCTCCGTGACGGCATCGATGCGCAAAGTGAAGGCTATTGAAGCGTCACATAAATGAGGAGGCGTTTGTGAACGAAGCTCGCACGATTGGGCTAGACTTCACAGAACGTAGTTTCAGGCACATGGCGCAGACGCGAGGGAGGTCGGCAAGGGCACCGTATTATGTTTTGACTCCCCTATGTTTGTTTTCAGCCGTGTCGTCTTGAAGACGTTCATGTCCGGCCGCTGACATCAGGCTAAAATGTTTCCGCGCGCGCTCGCAAAGCACATGGTGTTGTTGTCTTGCAGCAAGACTAGCATAACGGTTTTCGGTATGTTGATTGCAGCGACGGTGAAGGACGCATTTCAAGAACAGCGGTCTCTCGCCGTCACGATTCAAGAGTTTAGATGAAAGCTATCTATTCTATCGAGCAACTCCGTCATTCTTCGAACGTTGGCGGCGCTACGCAGCACAATGGATGGCATCGCGCGACCGGCCATATTGCCGACACGGTGGAAATCTCGAAATCATCCAGGATCTCAAGCCCAGCGCGGCAGGTAATCGCAAATCAGGTGGCGACAAGCGGCCGTTCCGACGGCCAGGGGCATCATGTGGATTGCCGAAATGCAGAAGCGCCCGCAGATCAACTTGTTCGCGCAAGAGCGAAGCAAAGCGCCCGGCTAGGATATTTGTGAGCTCAACGCAAGCAATTCGTAGACGCCACGCCTGTATCTGGCAACCAGGCGCCCTGTGGATCTGGAAACGCGGAGCGTTCGCGGCGAGGCGAGACGACATGATTTCGCTACAGCAGGCTCAAATGCGTGCGATCCCCTACGAGAACTTTGATGTTCTGCTAGGCGATATCGCCGATCTGACTGAAAGTCGATCTGGGCCAAACTGATCAATGCCCGGCGAGGCGGCTATTGCTTCGAATTGAACAATTTGTTTGGCTTGGCGCTCGAAGCACTCGATTTCACGGTCCGGGCCATTCTTTGCAGGGGGCGCATGGGGGCTCCGGAAGGTGGCCCACGCACACATCAGGCATTGATCGTGACCATAGAGGACTGCGACTGGCTTGCCGATGCCGGCTTTCCCGGTCCGGCACCGATTGCACCGCTACGAATCGATACGAAGGAGCAGCAAATAGTTGGCCATGACGTGTTTCGTCTGAGGGCCGACCCCTCCAGTGGAGAGCTCGTGCTTGAACGCAAGAACGAAGATGAATGGTTCGCTCTTTTCGGTATCGATCGAGCCGTCGCCCTGCCACCAGATTTCGAGGGCGCCAACTTCATCTGCGCACGCTGGGACCGTATGCCCTTTCCATCCGTCCTCATGATGAGTGTGCTGACATCCGAGGGGCGTGCAACCTTGCTTAACAGGAAGCTCCGATTGACTCGCAGCCAATTTAAGGACCACGCGTTCGTCAAACGCCTGCACCCGCGAAGCTTGCGCAGACGCATCGCTTAATCGGCTGTGCAGCCGTCGTGCCCTACCAGTTCTTCCGAGGTCGGCAAATAGTTCGTCGAAGCCATTTATCTTCAACAGTCGGAAATTTGTGTCGAGCCTCCGTGCGAACGAGTCGGCACACGGACGCAGCGTTTCGCCATCACGTATGCCCCCTTGTATGTATGCCGTGAGGAAATTCGAGCTACCCTTCCTTGTTCTGTGCAACGTTGCTCACCCATTACGGGATCGCTTATCCCGATGTAGAGACCCGTCGGTCGCCCGGCGAGTCGATCCCTCGCTTTGGCCGCCCAACGGGTCACGATCAGGTCTACGCCAGTGTTCAAGGCGACGGAAATCGTGCCGAGCACAACGAACTACAGCGCCACGTTCACGCTCGTGTCGACGAACTGCGGAATAAAGGCAAGGAAGAACGCGACCGTCTTTGGATTCAGCGCCTCCACGACGATGCCTTCGCGCAGTGCACGGCCAGCGCCGTCGTCTGGACTTCGGCCGGCGCGGGGACTCGCGCTTCCCTCCAAGTCTTGATGCCGAGCCAGATGAGATAGAGCGCGCCGGCGATCTTCAGCGCAGTGAACGCTTCCGCGCTCGCCATCACCAGGGCCGAGATGTACGAAACCACTGAGACCCAAGCCGACGCTGGATGCTGATCCCTCGGTCCGGCCGCCAGGCAGCGTGCGGGCGACGATGTAGAAAATGCCCGGTCCCGGCGTGACCGCCACGACCGTAGCGGCGGCCAAGAACAGCGCGAACGTCTGAAGCTCGAACATCGTACCTCCGAAAGCTAGACAGGTACGGGAATTAGAGGGGCCGCGGCGCGATCCGCAGGATTCTCGCTGGCCGCCAAGCCCGCCGCGACGCCGACGCGATCGGCCTCTGGACGGTTCTGGCTCATCTTGCGCTTGCCTTCGAAGCGCACCACGGGGATGCGGATCCCGACGATGCCGCGCAACTGGCCGGCAATGAAATCCGCGGGAGCGTCCGAGACGGCCCATGGCTTCGCACGCGCTGCTTCGTGCTTCCGCGTCAGGCGAGTCACCACGTCGAGCAGACGCTCTGGATCATGGAAGAACTCGGCCGGTCCGAACGCTTGCACAGCGACGTAGTTCCATGTGGGCACGACCTTGCCGGTCTCCTGCTTGGTCGCGTACCAGGAAGGCGTTACATAGGCGTCCGGACCCATGAAGATCGCGAGCGCGTTTCCGATCGGAGGAACCCGCCACTGCGGATTGGCCTTCGCCAGATGCCCGTAGATCACGCCGCGCTCGCCCTCGCTTTCGTCGAGAAACAATGGAAGCGGCGTCGCAAGCGGGCCCTCGGCAGTCGCCGTCACCAGATTGGCCAGGCGGGCGTCGCGGATGGTCGCGCGGATACTCTCGACGTCTTCGTCCTTGAATGCGGGAGGCGTATACATGGCTTGTCTCCGTTAATGGGTCAAAGGTGGTCCGCTCCGCGCGAGCGCTCATGGAGCAGGGCTACTTGTCCGTTGTGAATTCCGGCTTGCTCGTCGCATCCGGCGGGGCGAGATGACCGATCAGTCCGTGGATGTCGCCCAAGACCCACAGATCGCTCACCTTGTCGCCTCGAAACGTGAAGATCGGCGCACCGTACCACCACACGTGGCGTCCGGTGGGTGCATGGCCGAACATCGGCTTCCGATGGATGCCGTGGAAGCGCAGCTTTCCCGAGACCGCGTTGCCCTCCTCGAGCAGATCGAGGATATCAGACGTGTAGTTCTCCAGAGAGTCTGTCACCCATCTGACGTAGTCCGCGAACTGATCGAAGCCGACGAGGACAGGACCGAGGGAGCCCCGGAAGGTGAATCCGGGCTGAAATATTTCGGGGATTAGAGCAACGTCCGCATTGTCCCACATGTCCTTGTAGAACTTTCGGACGACTTCTTTCTGCGCGGTTAGACCAACCCGAGCAAAGTCCATGGCGGGCTCGAGTCCTGGCGGCGGGGCAATCATGTTTGGCCTCTCCTTGACGAACACTCGTTGCGGGTGAACTAAAGACGGTTTAGGGACTGCCCGAGGTCGCCGAGCAAATCTGCCTCGTCTTCCAGACCAACCGACAGGCGAATCAAGTCGTCTCCGACGCCCCTTTGAAGGCGTGCTTCGGGACGAACAGCGCGCCGGGCATGAACCAAGCTCGCGGGATGCATGATGAGCGTTTCAGCGTCTCCGAGACTGACGGCAAGCGTAATGAGCTTGAGATGGTCGAGAAAACAGCGGGCAGCATCAAAACCACCACGAAGACCAAAGGACAGCATTCCGGATCCCGCTGACATTTGTCTCTTTGCGAGAGCATGCCGCGGATGGGACGGCAGAAAGGGATAATTCACCCACTCTACTGCCGAGTGGGCGTCGAGCATGCGCGCAATCGCAAGTGCGTTGGACCCGTGGCGGTCCATCCGGAGAGGAAGTGTCTTGATGCCGCGCAAAATCAGAGACGAAACCATCGGCGACATGACGGCACCGGTGATGTAGCGCAAGCCGCGATCACGTATTTTTTCGATCAGCTCGGTCCGTCCCAGGAGAGCCCCTCCGAGAACGTCTCCATGCCCGCTGATATATTTGGTAAGGGAGTGGAGCACGATGTCCGCCCATTGGAGAGGCCTCTGCAGCGCGGGAGATGCAAATGTACCGTCGACGATCACCAGGAGGCCGGCCCGCCGCGCACGTTTCGCAATGGCTTCGATGTCGAGGACGTCCCCTGTGGGATTGACCGGCGTCTCAAAGTAGACGGCTCTACTGCGAGATGTGAGAACAGTATCCAGATTGGCGGGGTCACTGAGATCGACAGGGATGGTCTTTATGCCGAAGCGTGGCAAGCCCTGTTCCGTCATGGTCGTCGTATTCGAATACAAGGTCCGATGGACGATGAGTTCGTCATCTTGGGATAAGAGCGAAAGAACCAAGGCACCGAACGCGGCCATTCCCGAGGCCAGTACGACGGCGTCTTCGGCACCCTCCAAGTTTGCCAAGCGGGATTCCAGCAATGCGGTCGTCGGATTGAACTCCCGCCCATACAGTTTGCCCCCCAATGCGGCCGCCGCATCCAATTCGGCGACGCTGTCGAAGGCGAAGGTCGACGTCATATGAATGGGATGGGATACCGCGCGAGAGTGATGGGCAGGGTCATACCCATGGTGGATCGCTCGTGTCGAGAACCCGAACCCAGGTCCATCCCTTGCAACTAATTCCGAAGCAGCCATATTGGGGATCTCCCATCTTTGGACGAGCGGTCATTGCCTTCAGGTTTGTTTCGAGGCGCGACCGCCCCAGTCGCATCGCGCTACTTTTCGGTCGATGTCATCTATTGACGTTGACGACCGTGCGCCCGCGCACTTGGCCACTCATCAGGCCGCCAGCCGCGGCGACGACGTCGTTCAGACCGATCTCGACCGCCGTCTTCTCCAGATCGGCTTCGGTTAGCAAGGAAGCGAGACGGTCCCAGGCTTCGACGCGTTCTACCTTCGGGCGGGTCACGCTGTTGATGCCGAACAGCGCCACTCCGCGCAGGATGAAGGGGGCGACGCTTGCGGGAAAATCCAATCCCTGCGCCATGCCGCACGCAGCAACCGCTCCGTCCGCTTTGATTCCGGCGCACACATTGGCGAGTGTATGGCTGCCTACCGAGTCGATCGCGGCGATCCACCGTTCCTTCTGCAGCGGCTTGCCGGGCTGCGACAATTGTGACCGGTCGATGATCTCGGCAGCGCCCAGGCTCTTAAGATAGGGCTCCTCGTCCGGTCGGCCCGTCGAAGCCACGACGCGGAAACCGAGCTTGTGGAGAAGCATGATCGCGATGCTACCGACGCCTCCGCCGGCGCCGGTCACCAGCACGTCGCCCGCGCCGGGACGGATGCCATACTTCTCGAGGGCTACGACCGACAGCATCGCGGTATAGCCCGCGGTACCAATGATCATCGCGCGGCGGGAAGGCATCGAGGGCGGCAGCTTGATCAACCAGTCGGCCTTGACCTTTGCTCGCTGCGCCAGGCCGCCCCAATGTTGTTCGCCGACACCCCAGCCGTTGAGAACTACCCGGTCCCCCGGCGCGAAGGTCGGGTCGGAGCTCGACGACACCACGCCAGCGAAGTCGATCCCGGGCACCAGCGGGAAGGATCTCACGATCGGGCCCTTGCCGGTAATCGCTAGGCCGTCCTTGTAGTTCAGCGTGCTGAACTCGACCTCGACGGTCACCTCACCGTCGGGCAGGCGGCTGTCCGGCAATTCGGCGACGTCGGCGCGATATCCCCGCTCGTCCTTCTCGATCAACACGGCTTTGAACAACTCGAACTCCTCTTCACGATTTTCTTCTGGACCTGGCCTTCGGCTCGTCCGGACGCGGCAGGCCGGCGACGAAGCCGGCGATGAAGGTATCGAGCGGGAGGCCATTCTTGACGAGGCGCGCCCGCATCACCGCTCCCTCCCAGCCGATCCAGAAGAACTCAGCCAAGGCGTCGCAGTCCGCGCTGCCGATCTCGCCGGCCTCGTATGCGCGTTCCAGGCAATGCGCCACCTTCCGCTGCCATCCCTTGACGATCTCGTCCAACGCGGACCTGTAGTCCTCGGGCAGCGCTTCGACCTCTTGGCTGAGGTTTCCGACGAGGCAGCCGCGCGTATAACTGTATTTCGCCATGCCCGCTTTGGCGTCTTCGACGAAAGCTCGCATGCGCGCCAACGGCGCAAGCCTTTGGTCGTTCAGGGCGCGGTCCAGCTTGTGTCGGAAGAAGGAGTCGTAGGCCTTCATGATTTCGCGGCCGAAGTCGGCCTTGCTTTCGAAGTAGTGGTAGAATGAACCCTTTGGCACCGTGGCACGGCGCAGCAGCGCGTCCAGACCCGTAGCTGCGAAACCTTGCTGGGTCATCACCTCCATTCCGCAACGGATCAGAACGTCACGGGTCGGCGCATAGCCGACTTCGTTTCGGCTCGACACGTTCAGCTGGCGGTAATTATCTGCAGATTTAACCATTGCGTCCTCACTAGACCGATCGTCTAGAACACAATCATTGGGCCTGGCAAGCATGTAACTCGGCTAGCTGGCGGCAAAATCGGCCCAATTCTTGCTAGTTTTCGCACATTGTATGCTTATTCGGCAGCTTTTGCCGAGTCATTGTGCGCCTCGGGTCTGGTCACGTTAGTTTCTTACTTGACACAAAGTGTCATTGGCTCGAAGGTGGATCGTCCTTCGAGGTAGGTGCCATTGTTTCGATCTTTCCGAAAAGCTACGTCGATTGCCACCGGCGCCGCCATTCTTTGTCTCGGCTTTCTTGCTGAGCCGGCCGATGCGGCCGATGCCTATCCCTCGACCACGATCAAGCTGGTCGTCGGATTCCCGGCTGGAGGCCCGACTGACATCATTGGCCGCGTCATCGGCCGTCTGCTCTCGAAGGAGTTGAACCAGACCGTCATCGTCGAGAACAACGGTGGTGCCGGCGGAATGATCGCCGCGTCAAACGTCTCCCGCGCGAAGCCCGACGGGTACACGCTTCTCGTCGCGGTGGAGTCCTCGAATACTCGCGCCAAGGCACTCTATGCGTCCGTGCGCTACGATCAGCAGAATGGCTTCACCTACATTCGGAAGGTCGCGAAGCAGCGGAATCTGCTGGTCGTGAGCCCGAAATTTCCCGTGGCCAGCGTTCCGGAACTCGTCGCCTATCTGAAGGCGCACCCGGGAGAGGTGAACTTCGGCGGTACGTTCGGGGCGACATCTCACATCGGTGGCACGCTGTTCGATATGGCCTACGACACGAAAATGTCGTTCATCAACTACTCGGGCGGCAATCAACCGATCGTCGATTGCATGTCGGGAATCTTGCAGGTGGGCTTCTTTACCGAAGCCACGATCGGACAGCAGGTCAAGGCCGGCACCCTCAAGGCGCTCGCGGTGACGTCGGCCGACCGGTCGCCGGCCTTCCCGGATCTGCCGACGATCGAGCAGGCGGGCGGCAAGCGTCTCGATATCTCGCCGTGGTTCGGGGTCGCGGGTCCGTCGGGCCTTCCGGCCGAAGTCGTCGCCAAGATTGGCGCCGCCCTCGACAAGGCTTCGAGCGATCCGGAGTTCCTGAAGCAGTTGGAGACGATCGGCGCAACTCCGATCGCTGGTTCGACGGTGGAGACCTTCACGGCCGACGTCGGAAATGAAGAAGCTTACTGGAATCAGTGGGCCAAGGACATCGGAGCGCCGCTTCAGAAGTAGCTCGCCGAAGGATCTTCTATGGACTTCTATCACCAGTACGACGCTCAACTTTCTGCGGAAGAGCGCGAGCATGTCGCGAAGGCGCGGGCATTCTGCGCCGGCCCCTTTTCGGAGAGTGTCTTCGCAGCGCACATCGCGGGCGAGGCGTTTCCCGAAAAATGGATCGCCGAATGGGCGGCACTCGGCATGTTGGGACTTCAGGCGAAGCGCGCTCACGGCGGCTTGGAAGCGTCGTACCTGTGCAAGATCCGCGTAGCGCAGGAGATGGCGCGTCACGGCTTCGCAGCGGCGTTCTGCCTGAACCATCACCAAGGCGGAGCGACGCGTCTTTCCCAGACCGGTACGCCGGTCCAGATCGAGCGTCTCCTGCAGCCCGCGTTGCGCGGCGAGCTGCTCCTGACGACGGCTATGACTGAGCCGGCGGGCGGAAGCGATGTCTCGGCCCTTGCCACCACGGCTGTTCCCGTTGACGGCGGCTGGACTCTGACCGGCACCAAGGCGTGGATGACGAATGGCTTGTTGGTCGGTGGATTGATTGTCCTCGCCCGCGTCGGCGACGCTGCAGGCGCAGCGGACATCGCCAGCTTCTATGTGCCATTCGGCGATGCCGGGACGGTGAGGCGCAGCGAGATCGTCGTTCCTGGAGCGCGTTCCTTCCGCCTGGCCGAGATTGCCTTCGATGCCCACCTCATTCCCGAGTGGTGCCTGATCGCGGCGCCAGGCTCGGCACTCAAGGCATCGATGACTTCGGTCAACGCGGCTCGCGTCCACGTGGCCGCCATGTGCGTCGCGACGCTATATGCGGCACTGTGCGAGGCGGTGGACTACTGCGAAGGCCGGCAGGCCTTTGGAAAGCCGCTGACTGGACATCAGGGCCTGCGCTGGGAGCTGGCGGAGGTGTCGGTCCGGCTCGAGGCCGCCAACGCGCTCGTCTTCCGCGCCGCCGAGCAGATCCAGATCGGGGGAAATCCGGTCGCGCTGGCTGCGCAAGCGAAGAAGTTCGCTGTCGACACTGCGCTTTGGGGCATCGATCAGTGCGTCCGAATCGTGGGCGCGACGGGCGCCGGCGCGGCCCACCGCCTGAACATGCATTTCGCCGAGGTCCGGATGGCGGCCTACGCCGACGGCACCAACGAGATGCTGCTCGACCGGGTCGGCCGCGGCCTGTCCGCGACGTACCCCAAATCAATCCCGTAGCAAACACGGCGGACGAAACGATGCGCAACGTAGTGGTTCAAGACGCGGCGGCGGCCGTGGAGGGCATCAAGGACGGCGACACCGTCATGATGGGCGGGTTCGGCGGAGCGGGTCTTCCGCTCGGAGTGGTCAAGGCGGTGCTCGACCGCGGCGTCCGCGACCTGACGCTGATATCGAACAACGCCGGCTCCACGGAGGACGATCTGTCGCTGTGGTTCGAAGCCAGGATCGTTCGCAAGATCGTCTGCTCCTACCCGCGCAGCGCTAAGCAGTTCGCCGAACAATATCGTGCCGGCACGGTCGAGCTCGAACTCGTTCCGCAGGGCACGTTGGTGGAGCGCATCCGGGCGGGCGGCGCCGGTCTCGGCGGCTTCCTTTCTCCCGTCGGCGTCGGAACGGTATTCGCTGACGGCAAGGAGAAGATCGTCGTCGACGGACGCGAATTCATTCTTGAGCTACCGCTTCATGCAGATTTCGCTTTCGTCAAAGGTCACCTCGCCGACACGCTCGGCAACATCACCTACAACAAGACGGCGCGCAACCACTGCGCGGTCATGGCGACCGCCGGCCGGACGGTCGCCGTGGAAGTCGACCGCGTGGTCAACGTCGGCGATTTGGATCCGGAAGCCATAGTCACTCCATGCATCTTCGTCGATCGCGTTTTCGCAAGGAGCTCCCGATGATACCGCTTTCACGCGATGCGCTGGCGCGCATGGTCGCACTTCATTTGCCGCAGGAAGGATTCGTCAATCTCGGTATCGGCGCCCCGACTCACGTCGCTGACTACCTACCGGAAGGGTCTGGCGTGATCCTTCACAGCGAGAACGGCGTGCTTAACGTGGGTCCGAAGCCGGCGGCGGGCGAAGAGGACTGGGATCTCATCAATGCAGGGAAGATGCCCATCTCGCTCCGGACCGGCGGTTCCTACTTCGACTCCAGCCTCTCATTCGCGATGATGCGAGGCGGTCATCTCGACGTCGCCGTGCTCGGAGCCTTTCAGGTGTCCAAGGCCGGCGATCTCGCCAACTGGACGACCGGTGACAACGGGTCTCCGCCCGGCATCGGCGGAGCCATCGATCTGGCGGTCGGCGCCAAGTCGATCTGGGTAATGATGGATCACACCACTAAGGATAGCCGCTCCCGCATCGTGGAGCGATGTGGATATCCGCTCACGGCGCGCGGAGTGGTGACCCGCATCTTCACCAACCTCTGCATCATCGACGTAACCGAGGATGGCCTGGCCGTTCGGGCGCTACTCGACGGCCTCGCGATCGAGGCGCTGCGAGATCGGACGGAGGCGCCACTGCGCGTCATGGGCGACTCCCTGACCATCACGCAGGACGGGAGCGTCGCATGATCTATCGCGTCGCGGAACTCGTCGCGGACTGTCTCGTCGCGCACGGCGTGGACGGGGCCTTCGGCGTACCGGGAGAAAGCTTTCTGGCGCTGCTGGCCGCGCTGCGCGACCGCAACGATTTCGATCTGGTGACCTGCCGGCACGAAGGAAGCGCGAGCCTCGCGGCGGTCGCGGACGCCAAACTCACAGGGTGCGCAGCCGTCGTGATGACGAGCCGTGGTCCGGGCGCCTTCAACGCAGCGCTCGGACTGCACGTGGCCGCGCAGGAGGCGATTCCGCTGGTAATGCTGGTCGGTCAGGTCGATCGTCCGAACCTCGCAAGGGACGCGGTGCAGGAGATCGACTGTGGCCGATCTTTCGATGGCGTGCTGAAGTGGTCGGTGCGTCTGAACTCGGCGGATCTCGCTCCAGAGATGATCGCCCGCGCGCTCGCGGTGGCCCATGCGGGAACGCCCGGTCCCGTCGCCATCGAACTGCCGGAAGATCTCCTTGAGGACCCGGCCGAGAGATTTGCGGCCACAGCCAACGGAGCTGTCCGTCCGGAGCCGGGCGCTGCGGCCATCGAACAGGCGAGGACGGCGTTGATAGCCGCGGAGCGACCGATCCTGCTGGTCGGCGGCGAATGTCGGACGGCATCGTTCCGCGAAGATCTGGTCGCGTTTTCCGAGAAATGGAACGTGCCGGTCGTCACTATGAACAAGATGCAGGACCAATTCCTGAACTCTCATCCGCTGTGGGCCGGTCAGTTCGGGTTCTTTACGTCTCAGCCTGATGTGAAACTGCTCGAACGCGCCGACCTCGTCGTTGCCGTCGGAACGCGTCTGGGCGATCTATCCTCGCTTGGCTTCGCATTTCCCAGACAGGCCAAACCGCGCCAGCCGTTGGTCCACGTCTATCCGGATCCCGATGCGATCGGAAAGCGCGTTCGGACCGACGTCCCGGTGGTATCCGGATCGCACGCGTTCGTGTCGGCCATGCTCGCTGCTCCCGTGACGGCGCGGGACCGCGCCGAGTGGCTTCACGCGGCTGCCGCGGCGCGGATGGCCACGCATGGTTGGCCTCGGTTCGGCGTACCACCGGCGGACGTCTTCGATCACGCGGTGACGGCCATCGCTGCGCACTTCAGGCCCGATGGCATCGTCACGACTGACTCCGGCAATTTCGCCGGATGGGTCCATCGCATCTTCAGCCTCGAGCCGACCGCGCGGCTGCTCGGCTCGGCTTGCGGAGCGATGGGCAGCGGAGACCCGTACGGGCTCGCCGCAAGCCTTCGTTTTCCGGGGCGGCAGGTGGTCGCCTTCTGCGGAGACGGCGGCTTCCTGATGACGGGCAATGTCTTTGCGAGGACTGTCGCCAGAGGCGCGAACCTCAAGATCGTCGTATCCAATAACTGGTCCTACGGGACCAAACGGTCGCACCAGGAGCGGGCCTTTCCCGATCGTCCGTACGGCACGGATTTTTCGAATCCCGACTTTGCCGCTTTGGCGCGCGCCTTCGGCGCGACGGGCTTCGTCATTGAGGACGCGGAACGTGCCCCATCGACGGTCGCGGAGGCGATGACGACCAAGGGGCCGGTCGTCTCCAGGTACGCTCGGACGTGCGCCAGACGCTCGATAAATCGCTCGCCGCTTCACGATGAAGCCAATTCGGATTAAGACCCAGGGAGAAAACACGATGGACGCGATCGCAATCGATCAGCCCGAGGTCACGATGTCTTGGCAGGGCGTCGTTCGCTTCTTGCACAAGACCCCGCGCGCCTTTTTGCCGATGCGCTCGTTTCCCTCGCTCGAGCTCGTCGCTGGACGCGGTATCGAGGGCGATCGATATTTCGTCGGCCACGAAGCAGGCTTCTACTCCCACAAGCCGGAGGAGGGACGGCAGGTCACCCTGTTCGAGATGGAGACGTTCGAGGCCCTGCAACGCGACCACAAGATCGAGTTGCTGCCGGAGGAACATCGCCGGAACGTGACCGTCGAAGGCGTCCCGCTGAATCATCTCGTCGGCCGTCGCTTCCGGCTTGGAGAAGCGATTGTCGAGGCGACCCGCCTTTCAACGCCGTGCCGGCACATCGAGGAGATACTCGGCAAGTCCGTCTTCGATCCGTTGATCAACCGGTCGGGGCTGAACTGCAAGATCATCGCGGGGGGCACGCTGCGCGTCGGCGACGCCGTGAGGCCGATCTAGATGGCGAAGGCGGTAAAGACGGTCTCCACCGTTGTCTCGAAGGTCGAGGATCTCGGCAACGACACCAAGCGCTTCACGCTGGTCGACCAGGACGATTGGGAGCTGCCACCGTTTAGGCCCGGGGCGCACATCGACGTTCACCTGGGGCAGGGTCTCGTCCGGACCTATTCGCTCTGCAATGAGCCGGACGACGATCGGCGCTACGTGATCGCAGTGAAGCGCGAACGCGAAGGCCGCGGCGGCTCGAACTTCCTCCACGACCGGGTGGAGGTGGGACAGCCGATTTCCGTCTCGCTGCCGCGCGGCGGGATCGCACTGGACCAGGAGGGAACGAACATATTCCTTGCGGGAGGCATCGGCGTAACCCCGTTCATCTCCGCAATTCGGCATCTCGAGCGCCGAGGGCGCTCGAACTACGTGCTGCACTGGACCAGCCGCGGACGACCGGTCCTGACTGACATGATCGCGCCGGCCATCGAAGCAGGCCTTGTCCGCCTGTACGACACGAACGCGCAGGCCAAGCCCGTCATCGCCGCGATTTTCGAGGAATTCGCCGGATCTGGTCTGGCGGCCTGCTGCGGACCCGCAGCGATGTTGAAGACCTTCGGAGATGCCGTTTCGGCCTGGCCGGAAGAGCGCAAACACATTGAGATGTTCACCCCGCCGAAGGTCATTGCCCGAAGCGACGTGCCTCCCTACGAACTCTATCTGTCGGCGAGCAACAAGCTGGCGACTGTCACGCCAGATGTTGGCCTTCTCGGAACTCTGGACGCGCTCGGCGTCGACGTACCCGTGTCCTGCGGCGGTGGCATCTGTGGTGCCTGCCGCACGCGCTGGACCGAGGGGCCGCCCATCCATCGCGATCGCGTGCTTTCGCCTGCTGAGCGGCAGAATGAGCTCATCGTCTGTGTGGGCGATTGCGCCGGACAAAGACTGGTGCTGGACCTGTGATCGGACGGGGGTCCCGTTCCACGGTTTGAATTGTCGATGGTTTGGAGCGTGATCGATGCAGGCAATAACTTCGAAAAAGAGCCGAGCGCAATGACACTCAACCTCAAATTCCTCCGCGTGCAGAGCGGCATGACGCTGGAGCAGCTTGCCGCCGATTCCGGTCTGACCCGTAGCTATCTTTCCAAGCTGGAACGCGGGCTCTCCTCTCCGTCGATAGGCTCCGCGCTCAAGATCGCCGAGGCTCTCGGAACGACCTTAGACCGCTTCTACGGCCAGCCGGACGACCACGACCCGATCACGATTGTCCGCGCGAAGAACGGGAAGGCAGGCGACGTGGACACGCACCTGTCGCTAGTCGCCGGACTGGCTCCCGAACGCACGATGCGCGCCTTTATCGTGCGGCCGACCAAGACGGCGAAACGCGGTCGCATCATGAGTCACCACGAAGGTGAGGAAATCCTGTTCATCCTCACCGGCCGGATCGAGCTCGTCATCGGAAAGCGCAAGGAGACATTGAATCCGGGCGATTGCATCCAGTTCGACTCCACGATTCCGCACAAGCTGACGCAGGTGTCTTCCGAACCGGCGTCGGCGCTCGTCGTGATAGCGACCAAAACCGCATAGAGGTGCCGAGATGCCGATCATACTGCAAAAGAAGGACTTCTACGCCGGGCTGCTCATGGTGCTGCTGGGCCTGTTCTAGGAATCGTGGAAACGGATGTCGAGACCGGCTCGGAGCGCTTCACGTTCGGCATCCCGAATCTCCTGACGGCATCGAGCTCGTCGGACTCGCTCACGGTCTATTTGGTATCGCCGAGTTCATGAAGAGCGTGAACCAATACTCCGAGGTGAACACGCGCTCTTCGAACGTCGGCCTGCGCGGTCTGCGCCCATCGCGCGATAAGCTCCGCCGCTCGATCCCCGCGATGTTGCCGCGGCACCATCATCTGGAGCGTTTGCTCGCTCAATCCCGGAACGGGACCAACGATCGCTTCCTTAGCGGCTGACAAAAAGGTTTCGAAAACGCCAGAGAAGTTCGGCACCGGCATGATTGAAGGCGTCGCCTGTCCGGAGGCATCGAACGCATTCGTCCGTGCAGGGTGACTTCATCCCGACTATGAGCCTCGAGCCCCGGGGACGCAGTCATGGCTCTGATTCTGGGTGCGCTGGTGATCCAGGGCATCGTGCCCGGTCCCCAACTGATCAAAGAGCACCCCACATCTTCTGGGGCCTGATCGCGAGCTTCTGGATCGGCAACATCATGCTGGTCCTGCTCAATGTCCCGCTGATCGGGCTCTGGGTGAAGCTCCTGATGATTCCCTACAAATATCTCTATCCAAGTGCGGTGTTCTTCGTCGCGATCGGCGTTATCTCGACCAACAACGACATGTTCCAGGTCGGCGAGACCGTCGTCGGGTTGACCTGCTATCTGCTGCTGTTGCTCGATTTCCACCCGGCCTCCATCCTGCTCGGCTTCGTCCTGGGGCCACGCCTCGAAGAGAACTTCCGCCGTTCGCTGCTGGTCTCGCGCGGTGACGCCATGATTTTCGTCGAGCGGCCGATCAGCGCGTTCTTTCTGTTCCTTTGCTTGACGCTTTTGGCGGCACAGATCTACGTGCGCTTGCGCAAGCCGAAGGCGCCTTGCGGCGCTCGACGTCGCGGAGGGGAACGGCGTCGCGACCGCCCGACCCGCGGAGTGAGCTTTTAGTCGTTCAAGGGCCGGTCGCTTCGGGCCCAGTAAAGACGAGAGACGGTCCAGGCAACAAGAGCTCCAAGCCAAGAAGTATTTCGACGAACGCGCCACCCGCGAGATGGCGCAGAATCGGCACGGCAGCAAACGCACGGTGCAGGGTAGCCTCGCCTACCCTGGGCGGATACTGGCCATGCGTGCGCGTTCGGCTGGCTTTCTGACGGAGCGACGATCTGCGGGCTTGTCGGTGACGGCGCCGTACGATCTAGTCGGGTGTCACGCCATGGGGCTCGCTCGAAGCGAATTGTCGGATTGCCCCGTAGACGAGGCCGCGGTGCTCTTTCCTCCGGGCGACGGCTTCAAACGTGCCATGGCCGGTGTCGACGTCGCCCGAACGCTCGTCGCAGCCCTGTGGAATGATGGAAGCCTTGCTCGATCGCGCGCTGGCGGCCACGAACGACCGACGACATGGGTCACCGCCTTTGGTTCGAAAACCATCGAATTTCAGGGCTGCAATGGCTGCTGGCGGACGTCGCGACGGATCTTCACGTCGCGCGGCTGTTGTTCTCTGCTGTGGCATCCAAGCTCGATCGCGGTGAGCGCGCTAGCGTTGACGCCGCCCACGCAAAAAGTTCGCCACGAGAGCCGCAATGAACGGCATCATACAGTGTATTGCAATCGATTGGCGCGAGAGCACTTTGACCCAGTTGCCGATAGCGCGTCATGTGACCGCGGCGAAGACGGCCCAATATCTGGACGGAACGATCGAAATTCAGTATGTCGCGATCTCTCGCTCACTGAAGAGTCGAGTGAGGGACCAGGGGCGGACGATGTCAGAAATAGAGAACGAGAGGTTCACGAATGATCCGCGCTCGCTTTTTCGCTCCAATCTCGATGAACTTGAACAACGGATAAAGACGGCTTGCGTGCGGGCAGGCCGTCGCCGCTCGGAAGTTCGTCTGTTGCCCGTTAGCAAGACAGTGCCAACCGCCGTCATCCGTATCGCGTCCGAACTCGGCCTCTCTAACTTCGGGGAAAACAAGGTTCAGGAAGCCGAGGGCAAGGCTCGAGATCTCGCCGATCTGTCGCTGAACTGGAGTATCATCGGCCACCTCCAGACAAACAAAGTGAATTCGATGATCAAATTCGCGAGCGAGTTTCACGCGCTGGACAGCATACGATTGGCCGATGCGCTCCAGGCCCGGCTCGGCGCCGAAGGTAGACGTCTCGACGTATTCGTCCAGGTCAACACCTCTGGTGAGGTGAGCAAATACGGTCTCTCGCCAAACGAAGTGGGCGACTTTGTGCGTCGGCTTCCCGACTATCCGGCCCTGATTCCTCGCGGCTTTATGACTCTCGCAATCTTCAGTCGTGACGCCGACAAGGTTCGCGGGTGTTTCAAGTTGCTGCGGCAGTTGCGAGACGCGTTACGCGACAGGATATCGCCGCGACTAGACCTGCTCTCTATGGGTATGACAAGCGACTTCGAGATGGCAATCGAAGAGGGGGCTGACGTCATTAGAGTTGGCCAGGCCATTTTTGGGCCGCGACCGACGAAGCACGGACACTACTGGCCCGGGCTCCTTAGAGGGAACGAAGGATCGTCTTAATACATAGTGCTTTGCGCGGCGCTAAAACGCGAGCGCGGCCTCCCTTGAAGAGGTCCGCCGCTCCATGAGCAGAATCCGAGCCACAATGGGCGCGACGACTACCAATCAGGGCTTCATCATTCGCCTCGTCGGTGTGCTCATGTTGAGCGATGGATGGGCCGTCCAGCGGGCACGCAACATACCTGGAAACGTCGCCCCGTTCAGCGAGGATCCGACGATCAGCCTCCCTGCTATCGCCAGGCAACCGGCCGGCTCTTTCCGATGAATCGCGGTCCGCCAGTTACATTACGGGGTGCGATACCAAGCAGTCAATCAGCTGTGCTACCCTCCCTCCTTGGCGGCAGTGGCAATCATCTTCCGCGAGATCACGCTCATCTCGATTTCTTCAATTCGGCAACGCGTCCTGATGCATGAAGGATCAGGCGCGCCGCATGTTGCTTTGCCGCGAACAGCTGATCGTTAGTGATGAGCCCGGTCTCGACGAGGGGGTCCAGATCCAGAACCAGGTTTGCACGCGCACGCGCATTCGGAAGAGCAACATGCGAAGGTAGATCTAGTGGCGCATATATCAGGCCGGCAAGCAGGGCTGATGCGCCAAGTTCGATATCCTGAACCTGCTTGTGGAAATAACTCTGCGCAGCTTCACTGACGCCGAAGATGCCGCGTCCGATCTGCACAGGGTTTAGGTAGACCTTCAGGATTTCATCCCTTGCTGAGCCGCCATTCGAGCCAAATTGCGACAAGCGCCTCCTGCATCCTGACCTCCAAATTGCGTTCATCTGAGGGGAATAGAATCTTCGCAACCTGCTGGGTAATGGACGAGCGCACGGCCTTTGTGCCCGGGCCGGCATGCAATGAGAGCGCGATCGCGGTAAGGTCAATGCCGAAATGGCTATAGAAGCGGCGATCCCCCAGTTGCCAGCGTCGCCTTGACTAGGACGTCCGGGCTCCTTCACTGAAATCGAGCTGTACGTCGCGCAAGCGCTGGTCAGACCCGTGCGGCATTCCGGCAGGCAGAGTGTGGGATCGGCGCACTCGCTGCATTCCTGATCACCTGCTTTTCTGAAAATGTGTTTCGGCATGGAATAAGGACCCCGTTTTCGGGGTGATCGGCATCCAATCGGGACCCCGGGATAAGGGTCCACAGTGGCTTCCATCGAGTCATGGA
>NZ_JADPJR010000098.1:0-530 GCF_023073535.1 Bradyrhizobium sp. 179
AGCGCCTTGCGCACGATCTCGACGCCGGTCTTCTGGTCGTCGTTCTTGGTGCGCAGGCCCTTGAGCTGCTCGGAGGCACGGAGCAGGGCGACGCCGCCGCCCGGGACGATGCCTTCTTCCACGGCCGCGCGGGTCGCATGCATCGCGTCATCAACGCGATCCTTGCGCTCCTTCACCTCGACCTCGGTCGCGCCGCCGACGCGGATCACCGCGACGCCGCCGGCGAGCTTGGCCAGACGCTCCTGGAGCTTCTCACGATCGTAGTCCGAGGTGGTCTCCTCGATCTGCGCCTTGATCTGGGCCACGCGCGCCTCGATGTCGGCCTTCTTGCCGGCGCCGTTGACGATCGTGGTGTTCTCCTTGTCGATCATCACCTTCTTGGCGCGGCCGAGCATGTTGAGCGTGACGTTCTCGAGCTTGATGCCGAGGTCTTCCGAGATCGCCTGGCCGCCGGTCAGGATCGCGATGTCCTGCAGCATGGCCTTGCGGCGATCGCCGAAGCCCGGAGCCTTGACGGCCGCGACCTTCAG
>NZ_JADPJR010000034.1:0-62422 GCF_023073535.1 Bradyrhizobium sp. 179
CGCCCCATGTGGTCCCCCAACCCCATGTAGCGCGATCAGAGGATGATGCCCGTGGAAGTGGCCGCCGATCGATGTCCCGCGATGTACGCGAAGGTCGATTAGGCTTCCATTCCGGATCACTACGGACACGCCCGCGCCCGTTCGAACATTGGCGCGTTCGTCCGCGCATGCCGCGATCCTTGTCGCCTGCAGCGCAGCGTTTGCACGCAACCTCGCGCTGGGGAACGTTCGCGACAGGCCGCGCCGGGAGCAGGGGAGCCCTGTCCGGACCAAGTTCCCGTTGCGCGCGTTCCCCGCGTGCGCTATCCGGCCGGAAAGGTCTGAGGCGGCTTCGATTTTTCCGCCCGGCTCAAGCCAACCCGAGGACGGAAACCGCCATGCCAGCCTATCGCTCCCGCACCACCACCCACGGCCGCAACATGGCGGGCGCCCGCGGCCTCTGGCGCGCGACGGGCATGAAGGATGCCGATTTCGGCAAGCCGATCATCGCCGTCGTCAACTCCTTCACCCAGTTCGTGCCCGGCCACGTCCACCTCAAGGACCTCGGCCAGCTCGTGGCCCGCGAGATCGAGCAGGCCGGCGGCGTCGCCAAGGAGTTCAACACCATCGCCGTCGACGACGGCATCGCCATGGGCCATGACGGCATGCTCTACAGCCTGCCGTCGCGCGAATTGATCGCCGACAGCGTCGAATACATGGCCAACGCACATTGCGCCGACGGTCTCGTCTGCATCTCCAATTGCGACAAGATCACGCCCGGCATGCTGATGGCCGCGCTGCGGCTCAACATCCCCGCCGTGTTCGTCTCGGGCGGACCGATGGAGGCCGGCAAGGTCAAGCTCCAGGGCAAGACCAAAGCCGTCGACCTCATCGATGCCATGGTAGCCGCGGCCGATTCCAAGGTCAGCGACGAGGACGTCAAGGTGATCGAGCGCTCGGCGTGCCCGACCTGCGGCTCGTGCTCGGGCATGTTCACCGCCAATTCCATGAACTGCCTGACCGAGGCGCTCGGTCTCGCGCTGCCCGGCAACGGCACGGTGGTCGCAACCCATGCCGACCGCAAGCGCCTGTTCGTCGAGGCCGGCCATACCATCGTCGATCTGGTCCGCCGCTATTATGAGCAGGACGATGCCAGCGTGCTGCCGCGCAACATCGCCAACTCTAGGGCGTTCGAAAACGCCATGACGCTCGACATCGCGATGGGCGGCTCGACCAACACCGTGCTGCATCTGCTCGCCGCTGCCCATGAAGGGCAGGTCGAGTTCACCATGCGCGACATCGACCGGCTCTCGCGTCGTGTGCCGGTGCTGTGCAAGGTCGCACCATCCGTCGCCGACGTGCATGTCGAGGACGTGCATCGCGCCGGCGGCATCATGGGCATTCTCGGCGAGCTCGACCGCGCCGGGCTGATCGACACCTCGGTCTCGACCGTGCACGCCCCGACCATGAACGATGCGCTGGAGCGCTGGGACATCAAGCGCAGCAAGAGCGAGGCGGTGCGCACCTTCTATCGGGCCTCGCCCGGCGGCATCCCGACCCAGGTCGCCTTCAGCCAGGAGCGCCGCTACGACGAGCTCGATGCCGACCGCGAGAAGGGCGTCGTGCGCGACCTTGAGCACGCTTTCAGCAAGGACGGCGGCCTCGCCGTGCTTTACGGCAATCTCGCGCAGGACGGCTGTATCGTGAAGACCGCCGGCGTCGACGCCTCGATCCTGAAATTCTCCGGCCCCGCGCGCGTGTTCGAAAGCCAGGACGCGGCGGTGGAAGGGATCCTGGGCGGCAAGGTCGTTGCGGGTGAGGTCGTTGTGATCATCTACGAAGGCCCGCGCGGCGGCCCCGGCATGCAGGAGATGCTTTATCCGACCAGCTATCTGAAATCGATGGGTCTCGGCAAAGCCTGCGCGCTCGTCACCGACGGCCGCTTCTCCGGCGGCTCGTCCGGCCTGTCGATCGGCCACCTGTCGCCGGAAGCGGCCGAAGGCGGCAATATCGGTCTCGTGCGCGACGGCGATCGTATCGCCATCGACATCCCTAACCGCAGCATCAGCCTGCAGGTCTCCGACGAGGAGCTGGCCAAACGCCGCGCCGCGGAGGAGGCGAAGGGCGATGCCGCCTGGCAGCCGCAGAACCGCAGGCGCAACGTCTCGACCGCGCTGCAGGCTTACGCCGCGCTCACCACCAGCGCCGCGCGCGGCGCCGTGCGCGAGGTGAAGCGGCGTTCGAGATAGCGCCTGATCGACGCGCCACCGGCTGGGCGGAGTCTTCCGGAATGACCCGCGGTCTCGACGCGAGCGGGCGGGCGTACTGTTGCGGGACAGAGAGCCGGGACAGCGGTCGCAAAAGAAACGGCCCCGCCTCCTGGGGTGTGGGCTTTTGGGGGTGGAGGCGGGAGCCGTTTTGCAAAGTGGGCACCCGACGTGCGGGCTCGCCCGCCAGGCCCCTGTGAATTTAGTGTCTTTGCGCCCATTTTGCCATTTAATTTTTATTTATTTGTACTTTGTTTGTGATTTAATCGCGCCACTTAAGAAAATAGCCGAAATCCATTTTTCCGAATCCGGCCGGGCGGACGCCGTATCCTCCGCAACGGTCCGGATTGCCAGTAGCGGGGTAAGCCATGAGTCACTCTCCATCGCTCGTGCCGCACATTGCGACAGACCGGGACGTCTATCTCGTGCTTGATGATTTCGGCCGGCGGCTGGGCCGCGCCTGGTGTGAGACGGCTGAGGAGGACGCCAATCGGGCGACCCTGCTCAGGAATCTCGTCGAGGGGCAATATCTCCATCCAGTACGTGTCGTGGCTTTCAATACCGCGGAAGGATGGTCACGAGATGCCACCGCAGAAATCGCAGACGAACTGCGCCGCCGCTTTGTCGAATTCGAGGAGACCGATCCCTCGCTGCTGGAGTTTTTGGAAAGAGCAGCGAGGCGCTGAAGCGCGAGCCGTCGGAGGCGGATGAACGGCAAGCGCACGTCGCGCGTTAATGCGCGTGGTCAATGAGTTCTTACCTGTCGGCCGCGATTGGCCGTTCGCATTAAGGATGCCCCGACGAAGTTCGGCAGCCCAGGATTTTGCGGCATATACTGCTAGCGACCTTCGCACATCCATTTCGGGCAACTGGGGCACCACGCAATGTCTCGTACTTTCGCCGTTGTTTTCTCCACCGCGGTCGCCGCGATTTCCATGGCGGGCGCAGCCTCCGCCGGCTGCTACAATTGTTATACGCCGCCGCCGTGCACGACCTGCTACCAGCAGCAATACGTCGCGCCGCAATACCGCACTTTCGACGAAACCGTGATGGTGTCTCCCGGTTCTGTGGTCGCGCACCGCACGCCGGCGCAGTACCGCACGGTAATGGTGCCGCAGACCGTGATGGTGGCCCCGCCCAGCGTCCAGTACGAGCGCATCCCCCCGCAATATGCCACGCGCCAGCGCGTCGAGATGGTGTCGCCGGGCTATTCGTATTACGCGCCCGTGCAGATGGGCTGCGCGTCCTGCGGGTACTGAGCTGGCGCAACGAAGACAGTCTCGCGCGGCGCTCCTTGCGGGGCGCCGCTTTCTTTTGCGCATCAGCAAACGAGGCCCGGATATGGAGACGAATCCAACCGGGCCTCGCAACCGGCAACGCCCTGGGAGATGTCGCCGGTATCTGGGATTGCCGAGACGTCGGCGCGTGGCGGCGCCGAACCTGCGCCAAGCTAGCGGAACAGGCTGACACTCGCCTGACAGAGGGCGGGCTGAAGGGGTTGAGGCGAGAGTGCAAACTTCGCATTGCCTTGCGCGGTGACTGCGTTAAGCGACACCCATTCCAGGCTTGGACGGGTGGCCGAGTGGTTTAAGGCACCGGTCTTGAACTTTAACTCTGAAAATGGTCGGTAGAATTAAGCTCCTAGGAGCGGGCGATCTCGTCATGGGAAAGGGTCAGCTCGGGAAGTTTTCGGGTCCCATATGACCAACCGGGCCCCTGCGACCGGCCGCGCGGGCGGACCATTGAGCGGCCGCCGACTGAGGCGGCGCCCTTCAGCAAGCTAGTGAGAAGAAGAAACCAGCGCAGCCATGCCGAACGCTAGAGCGCCTAGAGACCACAGGGCAATAGCAGCCTGCTTCGACCTGGAAAATGAACGCTGATCGCTAGGCACGTTCCTACGCCAACCAAGTTGGCCTTGCTTCGCTTACTCATCATTTTTGCTCGCTTCGTCCGCTCTCACGTTGCGAGCCGGCAATCTCGACAATGGTGTTCAGTTCCTCTCCAGGCGGGTCCGGAAGTTCACAACTCTGTCCATGTCGCTGGAAGCTGATTGCCTAGCTTGTTGCTTCACCACCTGCTCGAGTTCAAGAGCTTCTATTGCAAGCTCATCTGCCAAGCGTCCGAAGAGTTCGCGCTTTTCCGGATCGCTTGCCCGCCTGCTCATAAGGGCCAAATCCGCGGCATCGGCGCGGAGTTTGTCCAATCTCTTTTTGAGGTCCGCCATTATCGGCATGTCCTAAACCCACCTCGTGTCGCGGTGGGGTGCAAGTCAACGGCGGAATATTCTATTGGTTCTTCGTTAACCGTTGATTAGGCCGACAGGCGTCGCGAAGAAGACCCGCCAGCGTGAACCGGCGGGCCAGGATCCCGGTCGCGAATCCTTTGCCGGGATTTCGGACCAAAGCGGAGTCAGATCAGCGGCTTAGCCCGCGATTTCACTGGCGCTCGGCGCGATGCCGGGCCCACCGGTGGAGCACCCACAGCGGGCGGATCAGACGCATTTGGTTAGCAACAGCCACGCCAGCCATATGCTGGCCTCGAATATCCATTCCAAGATCGTGCAGCAGCGGCTAGGCCATTCCTCAATCGCGATCACGATGGAGATTACAGCCACCTGAGGCCGAACATGCAGGGGGAAGCCGCCGCAGCGGTTGACGTCGCCATGCGCGCCGCCATAAACAAGCGAACCGAAGCGACGAAAAGCTAAACAACTTCCAGACTTGGAAGGGTGGCCGAGTGGTTTAAGGCACCGGTCTTGAAAACCGGCGTGCCCGCAAGGGTACCGTGGGTTCGAATCCCACCCCTTCCGCCACAATCCAATAAAATCAACCGCTTAGATGCGGTTTCAGACGTGGCGTCCAACTCAACAGAGAATACGGCCTCTCGTTACCGCGTTCAGCTGAGCTCGACGTAGAGGGCGCAATCGCGGATGAGTTGAAGCGAGACGAAATCTTGTCGGCCTCGCTGCGCCGCTCGAGATCGCAACTCCAGGCGAGGCGGGCCTGGTGTGCCTTAGCTGTGTTCCGCGGACGATTGATCATCCCAGAGCAGTTCACCGCACCGGCATTGATAAACCCGGATGAAGCGGGCTGCCTTCATGTCCCATAGCTTCTCCGCCAGGCTGAGCGGTTCGCGGCATTTGGGGCAGCGGAGCAGGGTTGGGCTCGGGGGCGTGGCTGGAGGCATGGGCACGTCTCATTTTTCAGAAGACGCGAAAGCGCAGCAAGCGTTCCTGGACATGATCCGGAAAAGTGTGAAGCGGTTTTCCGAAAAGATCGGGCTCAAACACAACGTCAAGCGCGATGACGATTATTCCCAATCTCATTGCGCTTTAGCTCCGGTGGAGGCCGTTGCAAAAATAGGAACGCTTGCGGCCCACGTACTTTGATCCGCATGCGCTTAGGCGCATCAGGCTATCTAACCCGTAGCCCGAGCGGCCCCAGCCCTGGGTCCTTGATCCAGGCCTGGGGTCGTTCTTTCTCCCGCAAACGGCTGCGCGTGGACCGGCGGGCCTTCGTTGAAGGACCAGGCCTCCAAGCTGCACGTGCGAACGAGCGGCGCCTGTGGCGGAGGTATCGCTCGATATCGGCCAGCGGCATTGCGTTCAGCACCCGCTCTGCGGGGACGCCGCCTTTTCGCGCCATCTCGACGCCCCAATGCATGTGATCGAGCTCGGCGATCGAGTGCGCGTCCGGATTGATGCTCAACATGCAGCCATATCCGAGCGCAGCCTGATGCCAGCGCCAGTCCAGATCGAGCCGCCAGGGATGAGCGTTGATCTCGACTGCAACGTCGTGCTTGGCGCAGGCGCGCAGCACCTTTTCGACATCGATCTCATAGCCTGGACGGCGCTGAAGCTGGCGGCCGGTCATGTGGCCGACGATGGTGGTGTAGGGGTTGGCGATCGCCCGCAGCAGGCGTTCGGTCTGTGCCTTCCGATCCAGCCTGAAACGCCCGTGGATGCTGGCGACCACGAAGTCGAAGCCGTCGAGCACCTCGTCCGGATAGTCCAGCGATCCGTCCGCCAGGATGTCGGATTCGACGCCCCTCAGGATCCGAAAGCCCTTGCCAAACTTTCTGTTGAGCCGCTCGGCCTGCCGATGCTGCTCCTTGATCTGCTCGAGCGAGAGACCCCCGGCGTAGTGCGCCGACTGCGAGTGGTCGGCGACACCGAAATATTCGAAGCCGCGCTTCAACGTTGCCTTTGCCATGGTCTCGAGCGTCTCGGTCCCGTCGGAGGCGTCGGTATGGCAGTGCAGGATGCCGCGCAGGTCCTGGTCGGTGACGAGCCTCGGCAGCTTTTTCTTCAGTGCCCGCTCAATCTCGCCGCGACCCTCGCGCAGTTCGGGCGCGATGAAGGGAAGGCCGAGCGCCCGGTAGATGTCTTCCTCGGTCTCTGCGACAACGCTCCGCGCCTTGTGCAGCCCGTCCGGCTCGAGGCGCATTCCTTTCTTCTCGGCGAGCGCCCGAAGCTGATCAAGATGAATCGGTGAACCTGTCGCGTGGAGCAGGGCGGCGCCAAAATGCTTGCGATCGGCGAGGTGGACTTGCAGCCCGCCTGATTCGATAACGCTGCCGCTCCCGGGGGCCTCGGCGACGATCGCGAGGTCGGCGACGAGTTCGCAACCACGCCTGAAGTCGCCGGCAATCGTGAGCCGTTTGAGCTCGGGCCGCGCCTTCCGCAGCGAGTCCGTTGCATGCTCGAGCAGGGCCGCGGCGCGATGCAGGTGCAGGCGTCCCTTGCCGCTTTTGGCGATCGCAAGGTTCTCCACGATCTTGGTCTGCAGCGCGGCCCCAAGCCCCTTGGCCTTCTTGATGCGGTCTTGCTTGGCTGCCGTTTCCAATTCGGATAGGGAGGTAATACCGAGATCCTTGTAGAGCTTGAGCACCTTCTCAGGCCTTAAGCCCGGCACCGTCAGCAGTTCCAGGACCCCCGCGGGAATTTCCTTGCGCAGCTTCTCAAGGCTCGGATGAGTGCCCGTGCGATACAGCTTGGTGATGATGTCCGCGATGGCTTCGCCGACCCCGGGAATCTCGGTGAGGCGGTCTTCCTCGATCAGCACGTGGAGCGGGACGACGAGCGCGGCAAGATTATCGGCGGCGCGGGCATAAGCCTTCGCACGATAGGGGTTGCCTCCACGCAGCGCAGTTCGCTGCGCGTATTCCCTCAGGAGTTCAGTCACCTTTGGGGTGTCAGCGACCGCCACTCACCTCACTCCAGGCCTTCAATCAATTGACTTCTCGACCTTCTGGGCTGCCCGGAAGTCGTCCAGATGCTGCAGGTTCGGCCCGTAGGCGGCCTCCTTGGTGAGCAGATGGTAGATCCGGGCTACTACGATTTGGAGATGCTTCATTCGCCCGCGGGGCATCGTCCGGGCCTTGCAAAGGGCTCGAACCGCGTGCGCTCGGAAATAGTCAAAGGCGTCGGACGTCGTGGGTTCAACGTCTCGCTCAAAGATTGGTTCTTATCCGTCTCTTCTAGAAGCACCAGTTCAAGCGCTGGCTGTAGGTGGGAGCCGCTCGACAATCAGGACGAACAAGAGCGCATCCGGAACGCTATCGAACTTGAAAAATTAGCCCGGCAGGAAGCTTCACAGCGGGCCAGGCATGTTCTTCTTTTTCTCGAACCGGCTCGGGTGTCTCGGCTCGTTGCTGATCTCCGGCTTGGTCACTCTCGCGCTCCTCTTCCTGCTCGGGATAGTCCGGTTCTGAACCCCCGGCGCGTGGTCCAAATCGACCATCCATGCATTTGAGATGCAGGTCGCCAGCTTCTGGAACTTGGCCAGTGCTGGCCTGTTGTACGCACTCTCGTCCACCTAGGGAGAGCTGTCTTGGAAAGCACGATCATCGGAGAAGTCGACACTCGCCGCAGCGCCGAGCTTGCCATTGAGCACGTCGTCCAGGAATGCGGCGTATCCCGAAGCGACGTCTTCGTCCAACCGGCCGGCGGCGCGAACACGGCGCGGACACATCCGGCCGGTGCTGACGTCAAATCCGCGCCCGCGCCGGAGGGTCACCAGAAGCTGGAGGGTCTGATCGAGGTCTCCGTGGATTTCCACGGCGATGCCCCTGAAAAGATCGCAGACGTCTTGAGGGGCGCCGGCGCAAAGACTGTCCGAACCAAATAACGCAAGTGCGCTTGTGCCGCGTAAGCTCTGTGGCTCAGCATTCTCACACCGAGCATAGCCCGTCTGCGGGCCGCGGAACCCGTTGAGCATTCACAGCGTTTTAGACACGAATGCGATTTGCGAGGTCCACCTGCTTCAGAGTTCATCGACCCTGATCCCCGGCAATACGGTCTGGCGGCGGTGCGAAGCGCGCCGCGTCGCGGTTCTGAATGATGCTGCCGCTTATTTCGCGGCCCTGCGGGACGCGCTGCTGGAGGCGCAAGACCAAGTTTATGTGATCGGATGGGATATCCATAGTGCAACCAGGCTGGTCGGAGCTTCCGGAGGAGCGGATGATGGTCTGCCGGAACAGCTTGGCCCATTCCTCCGCGCGCTCGTTCAACGCCGTCCCGCCCTGTGGATCAATATTCTGACCTGGGACTTCGTCTCGTTTTACGCGTCCGAAAGGGAATGGAATTCCGCAGCAAAATTCACCGCCGGAACATGTGGCCGCGTCCGATTTCATCTGGATTCCACACTTCCGTTTGGTTCGGCCCAACACCAGAAGATCGTCTGCGTCGACGGTTCATTGGCGTTCGTTGGCGGGCTCGACCTGACGATCAGGCGCTGGGACACGAGCGACCATCGCGCCGATCACGCGTTGCGCTGCGACCCTGCGGGTAAGCCATACCCGCCGTTTCATGATGTTCAATGCATGGTCGACGGGGATGCTGCGGCATGGCTATCCGACCTCGCGGAGGAACGCTGGCGTGCGGCAGGTCAACAGGTTCATCCTCGGCGCGCGCTGAAGAGCATTCGGTGGCCGGCGAATGTGCCGGTTGAGGCGGAGCACGTGCCGGTGGGTATCGCCAGGACAGAGATCGTGTGTCCGGCAGGTTCGAGGATCAAGGAGGTCGAGCGCTCACTGGTTGCAGCGATCCGGTCAGCGACGAGCTTCGTTTACATCGAAAACCAGTTTACCAGCGCTATCAAGATAGCGCGGGAATTGGCCGAGCAGATGCTTCGCGCGCCTTCGCTTCGGGTTCTCGTCGTCACTCCCAAACTGCATTCGTCCTGGGTAGAATCCCAAGCCATGCAAAACGGCCGTGGTGCCTTCATCGACTGCTTCAATCAGGCCGGAGTGGCAGATCGTATCCGCTTCGTCTACCCGGTCTCACGCAACGCGGATACCGAAGCTGCCGTGATGGTGCACAGCAAGCTGATGACCGTCGACAATCGGATCTTGAGGATCGGCTCGGCTAACCTGAACAATCGGTCGATGGGTGCCGATAGTGAGTGTGACCTTATTTTTGAAGCTGCATCCGACGAGCATAGAAACTTCATCGCTTCGGTCCGCCGTCGCCTGATTGCCCATTTCTGCGATCTCGACGAACAGACCATAACGCGAAATGAGGATCGTCTTTTTGCCCTCCTGGACGACCTGTCGAGAGCTGATGGGGCGAAGGCGCTGCGGGAAGTGGAGTCCTCGGTTCTGACCAGTACTCTGGCCACAATGGTTCAGCCGGTGGCCGACCCTGAGCGGCCTCTTCATCTCGAGCGGGCGGCATCTCGCATGTGGAGCACGAAGACTCTAATAGGGATCGTATCGATAGCCGTGGCGCTTTTTGGACTGGGGGTGGCTTGGTCGTACACGTCTCTGAGCGATTTCGCCGACGCGAGTCGTATTTCGACGTTCCTGTCTGCCTACTCGCAGTCTATCTGGGGGCCGCCATTCGCGATCGCAGCTTTCGTCGTCGGCGGGCTGGTCGTGTTTCCGGTTCTCGTACTCATTGCAGCAACTGCTGCCGCGCTTGGGCCCTGGCTAGGCTTCATCACCGCAATGGCCGGCGTCTTGCTCAGCGCGCTCGTGCTTTTTGCGATCGGGCGGGCACTCGGACGACAGCGACTCCAGCGTTTACTCGGACGACGTGCAGCGCGCATCCAGGAACGCGTCGTAGGCAAGGGTATTCTGGCTGTCGTCGTCATCCGGATGATTCCCATAGCACCGTTCTCGGTGGTGAATGTCGTGGCTGGTGCGAGCACGCTGCCTCTTCGCGACTTCATGGTTGGAACTCTGCTGGGCATGATGCCCGGTATTCTCGCCATGGCAGTTCTGGGGGCTCAAATCGCAGATTTGGCCAGGGATGCATCCTGGAGCAACATATTGCTATTGGTCTTGGCGTTTTTGGGCTGGCTCGGAATCTGCGTGGGCGCACAATTCGTCGCGACCTGGCTCGCCGGGAGGCGCTGATGGCGGCGATGCGTTTCATGACATGGAATGTGCATGGCACGTTCAATCTCAATACGAAGTTCGATTTGGAGGGTGTTTGCTCGATCGTTCGCAGGTGGGCCCCCGATGTCCTCGCGCTTCAGGAGGTGGATTCGCGATCGCGGTCAGACGATCCATTCGCGAAGTTGGCGATTGCTGTCGGCGACCACCGCGTTCACGCGAAGTCGATTGTCACTCAGGATGGCGACTACGGTCAGATGCTCCTGAGCCGCTTTCCGTTCTCTGATGTGCCCGAGATCGTCGACGTGTCGTATCGGGAGCGGGAGCCCCGTAGGGCGATTGCCACGGGACTGCTGACACCTGTCGGCGATGTGCGCGTGGTGGCTACTCATCTCGGCTTGAGTATCCATGAGCGGTATGCGCAAGCTCAAGCCCTGGTCAGCCTTGTGAAGCCCGGAAAGACCGTCGTCCTCGGCGACTTCAATGACTGGTTTTGGGTCAAATCGGTGCGGCGCGTGCTCGCGCAGGTTTGCCCAAACCGGACACGCTTGCGGACTTTCCCGGCGCGTTTGCCCGTTCTACGCCTTGATAGAATCTATGCGACGCCCGACAGCCGGTTCGGGAAAGTGTGGACCGACCGGGAGGCAGGAGCCTATTCAGACCATTTGCCGGTGATTGCAGAAATAGAGATCTGAATATTTCCCCGAGGGAAGCTGATCTTCTCGCTCGCCGCTTGCCCCAAAGTGCGATGAGATTAGGATGAATCGTCATCGCGCTTTAGGTTGTTGTCTCGAACATGAGCTTTTCGGAAATCCGCTGCGCACTTTTCCGGATTATTCTCTAGCGTTCGAGAAGGGATCCAGATCAGCCTTCTTGCCGATTTTCCGAAGATGGCAGAATGCCACTGTTTTGCCCGACGGGTCAACCGGCTTTTGCGCGAATGCAAAAGGCGTTGTGCCAACAAGACTTAGCTACGGTGCATGGGGTTGTTTTCGCAAACTTTGATGGTCAGAGCCTATGCTTCAGCTCAGGCATGCGGAACTTTTTCCTCGCCGCCACGTTGTGTTGCCATGACTGAAGACCTTTCCTTCCGACGCAAACCTCTGACCCCCGAGCAGCGCCAGGCACGTGATGCAGCGCGCCGGCTCGAGGCCGAAAAGGCCATGCGCGATCATGAGGCGGCGCAGAAGGCGTTTTACGCCAACAAGGAACGGCTGAAGGCCGAACGCCTCGCGCGGGAAGCGGCCGCGGCGAAGGGCTGACCGAGCGCGGTCGGCGCCAACAATCTCTCATACCGATCTTTCAAACCGATGCCGCCGGCGTCTCACGGCGGTTGGCGTTCCCCGCTCAAGACCAGCTTGCGCGCGCCCGGTCCCACGCCCATCGGCGGGCTTGACGGCGTTTGCCTTCCGGGAGGAAGTTTAGGGTGATCCTCACCTGACGTGAACCACGGAGACGTTCGCTCCCAGCCAGTATGTCGCATCAGCGAAACGAGAATGGAGCTGACCATGACCACGTTCGACAAGCGCGAGCACGGCTTTGAAGCAAAGTTCGTCCACGACGAGGAGCTGATGTTCAAGGCGACGGCCCGGTCCAACAGGCTGCTCGGGCTTTGGGCCGCAAGCCAGCTCGGCCTCAGCAACGACGAGGCGGCAAGCTACGCAACAGCGCTGGTCACGGACAATCTGGAGAGACAGACCATCGACGACATCGTGAGCAAGGTGTCCGGCGATCTCGCCGCCAAGGGGGTGACGCGCGAGCAGGTCGCGCAGAAGCTTGTGGAATACCTGCGCCAGGTCATGCAGCAGCTCGAAGCTGGCACATGAGAGGCTGGTCGTTGTGCCTCATTCGGCGTGCTTGCGCGCCCCGGCATCGCTGAGCTTGTCGACATAGGCGATGCCGATCGCCGAGATGACGAAGGTGAGGTGGATCAGCACCTGCCACATCACGCCAGTCTCGGTAAAGCCGGCGCGGTTCGAGCCGAGATTGCCGGCCTCGATGAAGGTGCGCAGCAGCGCGATCGAGGAAATGCCGATGATGGCCATGGCGAGCTTGATCTTGAGAACGCTGGCATTGACGTGGCCGAGCCATTCCGGCTCGTCGGGATGACCCTGGAGATCGAGCCGCGAGACGAAGGTCTCGTAGCCGCCGACGATCACCATCACCAACAGATTGGAGATCATCACGACGTCGATCAGGGCCAGCACGCTCATCATGATCTGTTGCTCGGTGAGATCGAGCGAGTGCCAGGACAGATGCCAGAGCTCCTTGAGGAACAGCGCGATGTAGACGCACTGCGCCACGATCAATCCGAGATACAGCGGCAGCTGCAGCCAGCGCGAGCCGAAGATGATCATCGGCAGCAGGCCCAGACGCGGCAATGGCCGTCGGGGTTCGGTGCGGCGTTCGGACTGGAATCCAGGCTCAACCGACATTCAGGCAGCATCCTCGCATCGAGATGATCTTGCTGCCATGTAGCCCGGCAAGATGGCCGGCGGAAGACGCGGCGCAACCGGTCATTTTCCAGGGATCGCGCCGTTTCGTGCTAACGTGCTGGGCGGGCGTCGCGCGCTCGGCCAGCACCGGAATCAGAGCGGCGGGTGACTGGGAAAGGCGAGCGGGCTATTTCTGGCTCGGCAGCTTCACCGGTACGTGCGGGGAGGTGCTGATGACCCTGGGGCTTCCGTCCGGATAGGTGCGATCGCCACGGATCAGGGATTCAAGGACAAGGAAAAACTTCTCGGCAAGCATGTGACTCACCCAGGTTGGTGATGGCCTCTTGAAATTAAGTCGAGGCGCCGAATGCGGAAATTCAATCAACTAAACGGGAGCGGGACAATCCCCGGGCAAACACTGTTTGCAGCGCAGTGTGGTCGTTGTCGGGAAAGCGAAGATTGCGCCCGAGATCAGCCGAAGGCCAGTGCCACGAGGCTCGAGCAGAGCAGGACCAAGCCGCCCGCGGTCAATGCCAGGAAGCCATCGGATACGAGGTCATGGTTGCGCATGGGACACCTGCCGCTCTCGTCCTCGATGCTCGATCGGATCGATTGAAATTGTCCGAACGTGCCGCCTTGAAAGAGGTGAATGCTTGCCGTCCCGCGCGAGTGCCTTCAGGCCCTCGTGCGGTAACCTTCAAACGCATGGGCAAGGAAGATCGCCGCGCTTACCAGACCCATCAGTGCCGAAACCGTCTCGATCATCGCTAAATTCCAAATCCCGCCCTGCATCCGAGAGAACGCGTGCGGCCTTGCACAGTCAAAAGAATTTCCGTGAGCGGCGTGACAATGGGGATGGAGTGAGGATTTGGCGCAACAGAATGTCCAGCCTTGGCACAGAGCAGGGCGCCTGCGCTCCGTAGATCGACGGGGGAAGCGAACGTCCCGTTTACCATGCCGGCGTGATCGCTGTGGGCTCCCCATTTCCGCCGTGTTCGGGTTGCGTTATCGTTACTGCTTCCGATGCGGTGGTGGGCCGCCTCGGATCAAAGGACCGGACGGCGCTCCCGTAGCCAATGCGGGTTGGGCATGCCGCCGGCGGAATGGTATTTGGGGCAAATGGGGATCCGACGGTCAGATTCGGTTTTGCGGGCCGCGCGCGGTGTTGCGGCGGTCGCGACCTGCCTTGCGCTCGCCAATTGCGCCTCGTCGAACAAGTTCGCCAGCCGCGTCGATCCGAAATATGGCGTGTCCTCAAGCCCAAGGGTGGTGGCCTGGGGTGATCCGGTCCCGAAGGGTGGCGGCACCTACCGCGTCGGTAAGCCCTATATCGTGGCCGGCCGGACCTACGTGCCGGAGGAGGACGTCAACTATCGTGCCGAGGGCATGGCGTCCTGGTATGGCGATGATTTCCACGGCCGCCTGACCGCCAACGGCGAAGTGTTCGACATGACCTCGCTCACGGCGGCGCATCCGACCCTGCCGATGCCGTCCTATGCGCGGGTGACCAATATTTCCAACGGCAAGTCGCTGATCGTGCGCGTCAACGACCGCGGGCCCTACCACGGCAACCGGCTCATCGACGTCTCGAACAAGGCCGCCGAACTCCTTGAATTCAAAGGCAATGGCGTCGCCAAGGTCCGGGTCGAATATGTCGGTCGGGCGCCGCTCGAAGGCTCCGACGATCGCCAGCTGATCGCGACCTTGCGTACCGGCGTTCCGGCGCCGACCCCCTCAATGGTCCGGGTCGCTTCGGCCAAGCCTTTCGTGCCGGAATTACCCTCGTCGAGCCGCGGTGCCATTCGCGGCGAGGTTCCGATGCCGGAGGGGCGGCCCTACAATCTCGGCAACAGCTCGGCTGACATGGCCTCGCTCAACGCGACCTCGGAAATCTCGGCTTCGAGCCGCAGCCGGGGCCGGGCCCTCCAGAACGCCCGTGCGGTGTCCTATGACGAGGACGGCCGCTATGCGACCGAGAGCGCGCCTTCCGGCGCCTACGCCTCGGATGGCGCGGCCGAGGCCCGCAGCATCCTGAGTGGCCGCGGCCTCTACTGAGTTGGGCTCGCCGTCAGGAATTTCACCAGCGCCGCGTTCACCTCCTCGGGCCGCTCCTGCTGCACCCAATGGCCGGCGCCCTCGAGGATCAGCTTGCGCTTCAGATTGGGCAGCACGCGCTCGAGCTCGTTGACACGCTTGGCCCCGATCAGGCCGGTGATGACGGCGTCCTTCGAGCCGGCGATGAACAGCGACGGCTGGTGGATCTGCGCATCCTGCCAAGGCGCCGTCAGCTCCCAATTGCGGTCGATGTTGCGGTACCAGTTCAGCCCGCCGCGGAAGCCGCACTTTCGAAAGCTTTCGGTGAAATAGGCGAGGTCAGCCTCGCTCAGCCAGCGGGGCAGTGGCTCCTCGGCGCCCGCATGGCCGAGAAAGCCCTTGCCCTCCTGCACGAACATGGCCGCGGAGGGATCGGCGAGGCCGCGGCCGCCGAGCACGATGCGCATGGTGCGGGCGACGTCGCGCTCGAGCTCGGCCTCGGCGACGCCCGGCGTCTGGAAATATTGCCAATAGAAATTGGTGATGCCGCCCTGGCGCAGCAAATCGAGCGGCTTGCCGCGGCCACGGAACGGCGGCGGCACGCTCAGGCCCGCGACCGCCGTGAAGATGTCGGGGCGGAACAGCGCCGCGTGCCAGGCGACCGGAGCGCCCCAATCGTGGCCGACCACCATTGCCTTGCTCTCGCCCAGCGTCTGCACCAGGCCGACGACATCGCCGACCGTGTCGAAGATGGAGTAGGCGGCCGCATCAGGCGGCGCCGCGCTCTGGCCGTAGCCACGCATATCAGGAGCGACCACGTGAAACCCGGCGTCCGCGAGCGCGGGGATCTGGTGGCGCCAGGAATAGGACAGTTCCGGCCAGCCATGGCACAGCACCACCAGCGGACCTTGGCCCTGCTCGCGGATGAAGAGCTCGATCCCGTTGGCCTTGATCAAACGGCTGGAGGACATTCGCTTTTCCGCCTTGTTTCAGGGGTTTGGTCGGGAAATATAAGATGCCACGATAGGGGCGCGAGGAGAATCGTGCAATCTCAGGGACAGGCGTCCACCTCCGTGTTGTTCGCAGCTGTTCCAACTGATAGAACGCCGCTCTCAGGGCTTGACCATGGCAGTTCGTCCTTCTTTGCTTCGTCGCCCCCGGTTCACCGCCGGTGCGCTGGCGCGCGGGCTGATCGCGGCGATTCTGGTCGCGGCCATCGGCTGGGGCGGGGCGCTCTACGCCGCCAACCAGAGCGTGCAGGGTGCCAAGAAGGCGGAAGACACCGGCTTCGACGGCGACGCCCCGACTGCGATCCTGATCGAGGCCTCCTCGGGCAGCGTGCTGTTCGAGAAGAACGCCGACGAGCTGCGCGCGCCCTCCAGCATGATGAAGCTGATGACCGCAGAGGTCGTCTTCAACGCCATCAAGAAGGGCGACATCAAGCTGACCGACGAATATCGGATCAGCGAGAACGCCTGGCGCCGGGGCGGCGCGCCCTCCGGCGGCTCGACCATGTTCGCCGCCATCAACAGTAAGGTCTCGGTCAGCGATCTCCTGCATGGCGCGATCATCCAGAGCGGCAACGATGCCTGCATCGCGCTCGCGGAAGGCATGGCGGGCAACGAGCGGATTTTCGCGGCCGAGTTCATGACCAAGCGTGCACGCGAGCTCGGCCTCACCAGATCGACCTTCGCCAATTCCAACGGCTTGCCTGATCCCGGCAACAAGATGACGGTGCGCGAGCTCGGCATCCTCGCCCGCCACATCATCCTGGACTTCCCCGAGTTCTACAAACTGTTCGGCGAGAAGGAGTTTACCTGGAACAAGATTCGCCAGCCCAACCGCAATCCGCTGCTCAATTCGATGGAGGGCGCCGACGGGCTCAAGACCGGCTACACCAAGGAAGGCGGCTACGGCATGGTGGGCTCGGCCGTGCAAAACGGCACGCGATTGATCGTTGTCGTCAACGGGCTCGATGATCCCGAGGACCGCGCCACGGAAGCCAAGAAGATGCTGGAATGGGGCTTTCGCAATTTCGAGACCCGCACCCTGATCGCAGCCGAACAGCCCGTCGGCTACGCCAAGGTGTTCGGCGGCGAGAGCCGCTCGGTCAAGCTCGTGGCCAAGACGCCCGTGAAAGTGATGGTGCACAAGAACGGCAGCGACAAGCTGATCGCCCGCATCGTCTATCGCGGCCCGGTGCGCGCGCCGGTCGAGGCCGGCCAGCAGGTCGGTGTGGTCAAGGTCTGGCGCGGCGGCACCATCGCGGTGGAGACGCCGGTCTATGCCGCCGAAGCGATCGGCACCGGCTCGACCATGCGCCGCGCAATCGACGGCGCCAGCGAGCTCGTGATCGGCATGTTCCGCGCAGGCGCCGAGAAGCTCTGATCATGAGTGAAAGCGCGGTACGGTGGCCGTCGGGACGCGGACGCTTCATCACCTTTGAAGGTGGCGAAGGGGCGGGCAAGTCGACCCAGATCAACAAGCTCGCCGACCGCCTCAAGGCGGCAAGGATGCGCATCCTCGTCACGCGCGAACCGGGCGGCTCGCCTGGCGCCGAGATCATGCGACATCTGGTGCTGTCAGGCATGGGCAAGCTGCTCGGCCCCGAAGCCGAGACGTTGCTGTTCGCCGCTGCCCGCGACGACCACGTCCGCACCGTGATCCAGCCCGCGCTCAGCCAAGGCGTCTGGGTGCTGTGCGACCGTTTCGCCGACTCGACGCGGGCCTATCAGGGCAGCCTCGGCCGCGTGCCGGACGGCCTGATCAACGCGATGCAGCGGGTCACGATCGGCGATCTCAAGCCGGATCTCACCATCATCCTCGACCTGCCGGTCGAGATCGGCTTGCAGCGAGCAGCCACGCGCCGCGGCAGCGCCGCACCCGACAGGTTCGAGGGCGAGGATCTCAAGTTCCACCAAGGCCTGCGCGACGCCTATCGCAAGATCGCCGCGGAAGATCCCGCGCGTTGTGCGCTGATCGACGCCAATTCCGATCCTGACACGGTTGCCGGGCGCGTCTGGACGGCGCTGCGCGAACGTCTCCTTCCCACGCCCGCATCGGTGATTTCCGCATGAGCCCGCGTCGGACCGAGCGCGAAACCGCCATTCCGCATCCGCGCGAGACATCGAAGCTGTTTGGGCACCGCGAGGCCGAGACCGCGCTGCTCGCAGCCTATCGCAGCGGGCGCATCCCGCATGCCTGGCTGATCGGCGGACCGCAAGGCATCGGCAAGGCAACGCTGGCCTACCGCATGGCGCGCTTCGTGCTCGCCCACGGCAAGCCGCTGGCGCCGTCCGTGCAGCGCGCCGAAGACCTTGCGATCGATCCCGACAATGCCGTGGCGCGGCAGGTTGCGGCGAGTTCGCATGGCGGGCTGTTGACGCTGGAGCGCACCGCGAATGATCGCGGCGTGATGCGCACCGTGATCACCGTCGACGAGACGCGCGAGACGATCGGCTTCTTCGGCTCGACGGCCGCCGCCGAAGGTTGGCGCGTCTGCATCGTCGACACTGTCGACGAGCTCAATCCAAACGCGGCCAACGCGCTTTTGAAGATCCTCGAAGAACCGCCGCAGCAATCGCTATTCCTGTTGGTGAGCCACGCGCCGGCACGCGTGCTCGCCACCATCCAGTCGCGTTGCCGCAAGCTGCGCTTGCGCCCGCTCGCCACCGATGACGTGATCAGTGCGGCGGCTTCGGCCGGCGACCTCGATCCGAATGATCCGGCGCTGCACGAAGCGGCGGAGGCTTCCGAGGGCAGCGTGGCGCGGGCACTGACGCTGCTCGGCGGTGACGCGCTCAAGCTCCAGCAGCGCACGGCGGCACTGCTCGCGCGTCTGCCGCAGGTCGATCCGCGCGAACTGCACACGCTCGGCGATTCGCTCGGGACCAGCGACCGTGTCGCGCTTGCCGCCTTCATCGACGGCATCGATCGCTGGATCGCCGAACGCCTGCATGCGGACGAAGCCAATACGAACCAGAATCTGCCGCGCCTTGCGCGTCTAGCTGAGGTATGGGAAAAGATCGTCCGCGCCGCGCGCGACACCGAAACCTACAATCTGGAGCGCAAGCCCTTGGTTTTCTCGGTGTTCGGCTGGCTGGCGGACGCAACGCGCTAGGCGCAGGTTCGTTTCCAATTTTCGAGAAGCCGGTAAAGGAATTCGTGGTGGCAACGCGAGCTAAAAAAACCGCCAAGGGCAAGAAGAAGGCTGCGAAGAAAGCCGTCAAGAAAGCCACGAAGAAGGCTGTGAAGGCGCGTGCGCGCAAAGGTGCCAAGACGGTCAAGAAGACCAAAAAGGTTGCCGCCAAAAAAGCCGTGAAGAAGAGCGCAGCGAAGACGGCAAAGAAGGCCGGCCGGGCGGCGAAGAAGCAGGTCGCCACCAACAAGGCTTCGAAGAAAACCGCCGTCAAAGCGCCGGCCAAAGCGCCGGCCAATGCTCCGGCGAAAAACGTAGCCAAGAAGGCGAGGGTGACTGCGCCTGCCGTGATCGCCGCGCCAGCTCCTGTCGCCGCCCCGCAAAAAGCTGCCAAGCCGAAGGCGCCGCGCGCGCCAAAGCCCGTCGCAGCGCCACAAACGGCCGCGCCCGTTGCCACCCCCGCGCGCGATAACGTCTTCTACATCACGACCGCCATCGCCTATCCCAACGGCAGCCCGCATATCGGCCACGCCTATGAGGCGATCGCGACCGACGTGCTGGCGCGCTTTGCGCGGCTCGATGGCAAGGACGTGTTCTTCCTGACCGGCACCGACGAGCACGGCCAAAAAATGGTGCAGACGGCGGCCGGTGAAAACATGTCCGTGTCCGCGCTCGCGACCCGCAATGCCGGCCGCTTCAAGGAGATGGACGAGCGCCTGAACGTGTCGTTCGACCGCTTCATCCGCACCACCGAGGAGCAGCATCATCGCTCCAGCCAGGAGATCTGGCGGCGCATGGAAGCGAACGGCGACATCTATGCCGACACCTATTCGGGCTGGTACTCGGTCCGTGACGAGGCGTATTACGCCGAGGACGAGACGCGCCTGAACGATGATGGGTTGCGGCTCGGACCGCAGGGCACGCCGGTCGAATGGGTTGAGGAGAAGAGCTATTTCTTTCGCCTGTCAGCGTACCAGGACAAGCTGCTCAAGCTTTATGCGGACCATCCCGATTTCATCGGGCCGGACTCCCGCAGGAACGAGGTGGTGAGCTTTGTCAGAGGTGGCCTGCGCGATCTCTCGATCTCGCGCACGACCTTCGACTGGGGCGTCAAGGTGCCCGGCGATGAAGAGCACGTGATGTATGTCTGGGTCGACGCGCTGACCAATTACATCACCGGCGTAGGCTTCCCCGACGAGAGCGACGAAAACTGGCGCTACTGGCCGGCCGACGTGCACATCATCGGCAAGGACATCATCCGTTTCCATGCGGTGTATTGGCCGGCGTTCCTGATGTCCGCGGGCATTCCGCTGCCGAAGCGGATCTATGCCCACGGCTTCCTGTTCAACAGGGGCGAGAAGATGTCGAAGTCGGTCGGCAACGTCGTCGATCCCTTCAACCTCGCCGACCAGTATGGCGTCGATCAGATGCGCTATTTCTTCCTGCGCGAGGTGCCGTTCGGCCAGGACGGCAACTACAATCACGAGGCCATCGTCGCGCGCATTAACGCCGATCTCGCCAACGATCTCGGCAACCTTGCGCAGCGCTCGCTGTCGATGATCGCCAGGCAGCTCGGGGGCGTGCTGCCGGAGCCCGGCGAGTTCAGCGACAACGACAACGCAATCTTGGCGATGGCCGACGGCATGATCGCCACGTCGCGTGAAGCCATGGCGACGCAGCAGATCCACCAATGGCTCAACGCCGTGTGGGCCGTGGTGGCGGAGACCAACCGCTATTTCGCGGGCGAGGCGCCGTGGGCGCTCGCCAAGACCGATCCCGCCAGGCAGAAGACGGTGCTTTACGTCACTGCGGAAGTCGTGCGCCAGATCGCGATTCTGACGCAGCCGGCGATGCCGACCGCCTCGGGATTGCTGCTCGACAGCCTCGGCATCCCGGAAGCCGAGCGCAGCTTCGCCGCCCTGGGTGGCACCTCGCGCATCGCGCCGGGCTCGACGCTGCCGGCGCCGAAACCGGCGTTCCCGCGCTACGTCGAGCCGGCGGCCTGAGGCGGACGCGCGATGCTGGTCGACAGTCATTGCCACCTGGATTTTCCGGACTTCGCGGAAGATCTCGACGGGATCGTGTCGCGTGCGCGTGCAGCCGGCGTCAAACGCATGGTCACGATCTCCACGCGGGTGCGGAAGCTGAACGATCTTGTCGCCATCGCCGAGCGCTACGACGATGTCTATTGCTCGGTCGGCACTCACCCGCACAATGCGGATGAGGAGGACGGCATCGCGTCGGACGAGCTGATCGCGCTGACGCAGCATCCCAAGGTCGTCGCGCTCGGTGAAGCCGGGCTCGATTATTTCTACGACAACAGCTCACCGGAGGCGCAGGCGAGAGGCTTTCGCGCCCACATCGCCGCCGCCCGCGCTACCGGCCTGCCGCTGGTGATCCACACCCGCGAGGCGGACGAGGACTGTGCCAGCATCCTGGAGGATGAGGCCGCACGCGGATCGTTTCGCGCGGTGCTGCATTGTTACACCGGCGGGCGCGAGCTGGCGCTGAAGGCGGTCTCGCTCGGGCTGTATATCGGCTTCACGGGTATCCTGACCTTCAAGAAGTCGGAATCCCTGCGCGCGCTTGCGGCCGAACTGCCGCCCGATCGTATTCTGGTTGAGACGGACTCGCCTTATCTTGCACCGGGAAAATTCCGGGGCAAACGCAACGAACCGGCCTATGTGGTCGAAGTCGCAAAGGTGCTCGCCGAGACACGCAGCGTGTCGACCGAGGAAATCTCGCGCCAGACCACCGAAAACTTCTTCCGTCTATTCTCGAAGGTGAAAGCTTGAGACTGGGAGCCGCATGACACTGACGCTGACGATCCTGGGCTGCGGCTCCTCCGCCGGCGTGCCGCGCCCGGCGCTCGGCTGGGGCGCCTGCGATCCCAACAACCCCAAGAACCGCCGTCTCCGCTGCTCGCTGCTGGTCGAACGAACGTCCGAGCACGGCACCACACGCATCTTGATCGACACCTCGCCGGACCTGCGCGAGCAATTGCTTTCGACCAACGTCGACCACATCGATGCCGTGTTCTTGACCCACGAGCATGCCGACCAGACCCACGGCATGGATGATCTGCGTTCGGTGGTCATGCACATGCGACGGCGCATCCCGACCTACTTCAACCAGTCGACAGCGAAGGACATCCTGTCGCGGTTCTCCTACTGCTTCATCTCGCCGGAGGGCAGCGACTATCCGCCGATCCTGACGCGGCATTCGATCGAGGCGGGCGAAAGTCAGACGATTTTGGGGAAGGGCGGCGCGGTGACGATGACCGCCTTCCTGGTGCAGCACGGCAATATTCCCGCGCTCGGCTACCGCATCGGGGATGCCGCCTACACACCCGACCTCAACGACATCCCGCGCGAGAGCTGGGGCGCATTGGAAAATCTGGACCTCTGGATCGTCGACGGCCTGCGCTACACCAGTCATGTCAGCCATTTCAGCATCAACGATGCGCTGTCGTGGATCGAACGTTTCAAGGCGAAGCGCGCGGTCATCACCAACATGACCGCTGACGTTGATTACGAGGTCATCAGGCAGTCGCTGCCCGCGGGCGTGGTGCCGGCCTATGACGGGCTGCGGCTGGAGACGCACTAAACCCGCGGTGGAAATTCTCCTGCCAGCCGGCATATACCTTGCTTGCGCCGGCCCCATCATGTTGATCTAACGTCTGAAAGACAGGCGTTGGACTGGGCGATATTCAAGCAGGACCAGCACCTGACGTGCAATCGCCGGGGTCGGTTGAATCGCCTCGTGTGAAGATGGGGATTGCGTTGGCAGCGGACGATCTAGCGACTCGAGGACTGGTGCGACGCGCTCTGGACCTCCTTTATCTCGGCGCGGGCTACGCCGCGGGCGTCTTCCTGGTTGCGATCTTTGCAATCATGATGGTCATGTCGGTCGGGCGTCAGTTTGCGATCAACATTCCCGCCGGCGACGATTTCGCGTCCTGGTGCATGGCCGCGATGGCTTTCCTCGGACTCGCGCACACTTTCAAGCGCGGAGAGATGATCCGGGTCGGCCTGCTGCTGGAGCGCCTGCACGGGCGGACCAAGCAGGTGGCCGAGATCGTTGCGCTCGGCATTGCCGCGGCATTCATCCTCTATTTCACCTGGCATGCCGTGCAGATGACCTACGATTCCTGGCGCTTCAACGACGTGGCGCAGGGCGTCGTCGCGCTTCCGCTCTGGATTCCGCAGCTCGGCTTTGCCGGCGGCCTTGCGATCCTGTCGATCGCGCTGATCGATGAAATGGTCAATGTCGTCGGCGGCAACCGGCCGAGCTACGAGAAGGGCTCGCCGGACGAGACGCCCGACGAATTCATCGAGCGCATCTCGCAGGGCGGCGGAGGTTGAGCATGGCCAATCTCGGCATGATCGAGCTGTCGTTCATCCTGCTCGGCGTCATGATCCTGCTGCTCGGCAGCGGCGTCTGGATCGCGGTCTCGCTCGGGCTCGTCGGCTTTGTGGCGATGGCGCTGACGACGAGTTTGCCGCTCGGTACCGTGCTCGCCACCACGACCTGGAGCGCGAGCGCGTCCTGGACGCTGGCTGCACTGCCGCTGTTCATCTGGATGGGAGAGATACTTTTCCGGACAAAATTGTCGGAAGAGATGTTCCGCGGTCTGTCGCCTTGGGTGCAGTGGCTGCCGGGACGGCTGACGCATGTGAATGTGATCGGCTGCGGCATCTTCGCGGCGGTGTCGGGCTCGTCGGCCGCGACCTGTGCGACCATCGGCAAGATCGCATTGCCGGAGCTCGACAAGCGTGGCTACGACAAGGGTCTGAGCCTCGGATCGCTCGCGGGCTCCGGCACGCTCGGCCTCTTGATTCCGCCCTCGATTCCGATGGTGGTCTATGCGGTCACGGCGAACGTCTCCGTGCTCCAGGTGTTTCTCGGCGGCTTCCTGCCGGGCGTGCTCGTGATTGTGCTCTATTCCGGCTACATCATCATCTGGTCGCTGCTCAACCCAAAGAAAATTCCCCCGCGCGATCCGCCGATGCCGTTCCGGCAGAAGCTCCGCGAGTCGGCCAAGCTGGCGCCCTGCCTGCTGCTGATCCTGGCGGTCTTCCTGTCCCTCGTGCTCGGCTTCGCGACGGCGACGGAATGCGCGGCGTGGGGTGTCTCAGGCGCGCTGCTGCTGGCGTGGTGGAGCGGCACGCTCACGCGCAAGAACTTCCTCGAGAGCATCATGAGCGCGACGCGCCTGACCTGCATGATCATGTTGATCCTGGCAGGCGCGGCCTATACGACAGCTGCGATGGCCTATACGGGTATTCCGGCGGCGCTCGCCACCTGGGTCCAGGGGCAGCAGCTCACACCCGGCATGCTCGCCCTCTATCTCAGCATCATGTACATCATCCTGGGATGCCTAATCGACGGCATCTCGATGATCGTCCTGACCGCCGTCATCGTACTGCCCATGGTCAGGCAGGCGGGCCTCGATCTGGTCTGGTTCGGCGTCTATCTCATCATCCACGTCGAGATGGCGCAGATCACGCCGCCGGTCGGCTTCAATCTGTTCGTGCTCCAGAACATGAGCGGCCGCGATACGTTCACCGTTGCACGGGCGGCCTTCCCATTCTTCGTCCTGCTGCTGGCCGCCGTGTTCATCATCACGGAGTATCCGCAGATCGTGATGTTCTTGCCGAAGCTTGCTTTTCCAGACTGAGCATACCCGTTTTTCAGATTGACCTTAAGGAGAAGCCCGATGATGTCTCGTTTAGTCCGCGCGTCCCTGATCGCCGGCGTCGTGATGGCCGCGGCACCTGCTTTGGCCCAGACCAAATGGAATTTGCCGGCAGCCTATCCTGCCGACAATCCGCACTCCGAAAATCTGATCGCCTTCGCCAAGGACGTCGAGGCCGCCACGTCCGGCAAGCTCCAGATCACCGTTCATCCGGGGGCCTCACTGTTCAAGGCGCCCGACATCAAGCGCGCGGTGGTGACCGGGCAGGCGCAGATGGGTGAGGTGCTGCTGTCGATCCACGAGAACGAGGACCCGCTCTTCGGCGTCGACGTCGTGCCGTTCCTCGCGACCAGCTTCCCTGACGCGATGAAGCTGTATCAGGCCTCCAAGGCCGCGATCGCCAAGAAGCTCGATGCGCAGGGCCTCAAGCTGCTGTTCGCCGTGCCGTGGGCGCCGCAGGGCGTCTACGTCAACAAGCCGCTCGCGACGATCGAAGACATGAAAGGCTTGAAGTGGCGCGCCTATAATGTCGGCACCGCGCGCATCGGCGAGTTGGTCGGCGCACAATCGGTCACGATCCAGGCTGCCGAACTGCCGCAGGCACTTGCGACCGGCGTGGTGAACTCCTTCATGTCGTCGGGCGGCACGGGTTACGATGCGAAGGCCTGGGAGTCGCTCAAATACTTTTACGACGTGCAGGCCTGGATTCCGAAGGACTACACCTTTGTCAACAAGGCCGCGTTCGAGGCGCTCGACAAGCCGACGCAGGAGGCGATCCTCAAGGCGGCTGCGACGGCGGAAACCCGCGGGTGGAAGGCCTGGCAAGACAAGAGCAGCTGGTATCTCGATCAGCTCAAGGCGAAAGGCATGAATGTCGAGCCGCCGAGCCCGGCACTGAAGGCCGGCTTCCAGAAGATCGGCGAACAGCTGACCGCCGATTGGCTCAAGAAGGCCGGCGCTGACGGGCAGGCGATCGTCGACGCCTACAAGAAGATGTGACGACCGCGAAGCTTCCGCCCGCCACCTTCAGGTGTGCGGGCGGAAGGTCTTCCACAGTCAGCCTCAGGCCGAGATCGCCTTGGCTGATCCGACCTCGTTGCGCAGCAGGAATTTTTGGATCTTGCCGGTCGAGGTCTTCGGGATCGGTCCGAACACGACGGCCTTCGGCGTCTTGAAGCCACTCATCTGCGAGCGGCAGAACGCGATGATGTCAGCCTCGCTCGCGCTGGCGCCGTCCTTCAGCTCGACGAAGGCGCAGGGCACCTCGCCCCATTTCGGATCGGGCTTGGCAACCACGGCGGCGAACAGCACGGCTGGGTGCTTGTAGAGGATGTCCTCGACCTCGACGGATGAGATGTTCTCGCCGCCGGAGATGATAATATCCTTGGAACGGTCCTTGATGATGACGTAGCCGTGCTCGTCGAGCACGCCGAGGTCGCCGGTGTGAAACCAGCCGCCCTCGAAGGCTTCCTTGGTCGCCTTCTCGTTCTTGAGGTAGCCCTTCATCACGATGTTGCCGCGGAACATGACCTCGCCGATGGTCTCGCCGTCGCGCGGCACCTCTTGCATCGTCTGCGGATTGATGACGGTGACGGCTTCCTGAAGCGGGTAGGGCACGCCTTGCCGGCGCTTCATGCGCGCGCGTTCGGCGGGCGGAAGCTCGTCCCACCCGGGCTGCTCGGCGCAGACGGAGGCGGGGCCGTAGACCTCGGTCAGCCCGTAGACATGCGTCAGCTTGATGCCGATGCTTTCGGCGCCTTCGAGCACGGCGACGGGTGGCGCCGCACCTGCGATCAGGCCGACGACGCGGCGCGCGGCCTCGCCCTTTGGCGCGTCGGGCGCATTGATCAGCGTGTTGTAGACGATCGGCGCGCCGCACATGTGGGTGACGCCGTGCTGCCTGATCAGCTCGAAGATTTTGGTCGGCTCGACCTTGCGCAGGCAGACATTGGTGCCGGCCGAGGCAGCGATGGTCCAGGGGAAGCACCAACCGTTGCAATGGAACATCGGCAGCGTCCAGAGATACACCGGGTGCTGACCGAGATTGCCGGCCAGGATGTTGCTGACGGCATTCAGATACGCGCCGCGATGATGGGTGACGACGCCCTTGGGATTTCCCGTGGTGCCCGAGGTGTAGCTCAGCGCGATCGCATCCCATTCGTCGGTGGGCAGGACGGCCTCGAAGTTCGGATCGCCTTGCGCGACGGCGTCCTCGTACTCGATCTCGCCGATGCGCTTGCCGCCCTTGAAGGCGGCATCGTCGACATCGATCACGAACGGCTTTGGCCCGGTCATCTGTGCGAGTGCGTCACTGATGACACCGGAGAATTCCGGGTCAACCAGGATGATGTTGGCCCCGCCATGGTCGAGCTGAAACGCGATGGAAGGCGCATCGAGGCGGATGTTGAGCGCATTGAGCACGGCGCCCGTCATGGGGACGGCGAAGTGCGCCTCGTTCATCGCCGGAACGTTCGGCAGCATTGCAGCAACGGTGTCACCGACGCCGATGCCCTTGCCCGCCAGATAAGAGGCAAAGCGCCGGCAGCGCTCGTGCGTCTGCGCCCAGGTGAAGCTGCGGCCCTCATAGACAGTGCTGACGTGATCGGGATAGACGGCGGAGCTTCGCGCGAGGAAGCTCAACGGGCTCAGGGGCACATAATTGGCGGGGGTCTTGTCGAGGCCGATATCGTACTTGTTCTGCCGCTTACTCATCGACACCTCCTGAAAACGCCTCAAAGGAATCCGATCGATATCCAGGGGAAGATCGCGACGATGATCAATCCCACCAGCAGCGCCAGCAGATAGCCCCAGATCGGCCTGATGCCTTCGGCCGGGTCGACGCGTCCAATGGCGCAGGCGGCATAATAGCCGACGCCGAAGGGTGGGGCGAATAGCCCGATACCCATGGCGAGAATGATCACCATCGCATAGTGCACCTCGTGCACGCCGACGGCGCGGGCGATCGGGAACAGCAGCGGCCCGAACAGCACGATCGCAGGGATGCCCTCCAGCACGCTGCCGAGAATGGTGAAGGCCAGGATTGAGACGGCGATGAAGGTCGCCGCCCCGCCGGGCAATCCCGTCATGGCCGCCGCCAGCGAGCGCGAGAAGCCGGATTGGGTCAGGCCCCACGCCATACCGGTCGCGGTGCCGATGATCAGCAGGATTGCGCCCGACAACGCTGCGGTCTCGACCAGCATTGGAAACAACCGCCGCCAGTCGAAGCGGCGGTACACTAGAACGCCGACCAGGGCGCCGTAGACGATGCCGATGGTGGAGACCTCGGTGGCGGTCGCGATGCCCTCGACCACGGCGTAGCGGATCACGAAGGGCAGCGCGAGCGCGGGCAGGGCGATGATGAAGGTCCTGCCGATCTCGGATGCCTTGGCGCGGCGGACGTGGCTCATGTCCTCGTGGCGGTAGCGCCACCACACCAGCATGCAGAGCGTGATCGCCAGCACCACGCCGGGCAATAGACCGCCGGTAAAGAGGGCGGCGATCGACACGCCCGTGACCGAGCCGATCGTGATCAGCACGAGGCTCGGTGGAATGGTCTCCGTCTGGGCCCCCGTCGCCGCAAGGAGCGCGACGAGGTCGCCGGGCTTGGCGCCGCGCTGCTTCATCTCCGGGAACAGCACCGGTGCGACCGCGGCCATGTCGGCGGCCTTGGCGCCGGAGATGCCGGAGACCAGGTACATGGCGCCGACCAGTACATAATGCAGGCCGCCGCGGACATGCCCGAGCAGGCTCGCCAGGAACGCCACCATGGCCCGCGCCATGCCGGTCATCTCGATTAGCAGCCCCAGAAAGACGAAGAGCGGCACCGAGAGTAGGATGAGGTGGCTCATGCCCTCGTCCATCCGCCCGACCAGCACCATCACCGGCGTGCGCGTGGTCAGCGCCAGATAGCCGAAGATCGCAAGGCCAAACCCGAACGCAATGGGAACGCCGGCAAAGACGCAGAAGCCGGCAACGCCGACGAAGAAGATGACGAGGTTGAGATTGCCGAGGGGGCGCAGCGACGGCTCCGCCAGCCAGAATGCGCCGATCAGGACTGCAACCGACAGCACGGCGGCCGCGACCATCCGGTAATCGGCGGCGCGCAGCAGCCGCAGCAAGGCGAACGCCGCCATCAGGCTGATGCCGGCCGGCAGCGCCGCAGCGCGCCACATATTCGAGATCTGGAGCGCCGGTGTGGTGATGTAGCTCTCTTCGTAGGCATAGTCGCAGGACGGCCAGACGATCAGCACGAGGAACGCCAGCGCGGCCGATGTCGCGACCAGATCGAGATAGGTCCGCAACGCGGGCCGGGCACTGGCGACGACCGCGGTCATGCGCATGTGCTCGGAGCGGCGGAACGCGACTGCCGCGCCCAGCATGGCGAGCCACAGGAACAGGATCGAGGCGAGCTCGTCTGACCAGATCAGCGGCCGATGCAGCCCGTAGCGCGCAACCACGCCGGCAAACAGGATCACGATCTCGGCGATGACCAGGATCGCCGCCGGGATCTCCACAAGAAGGCCAAGTGTGCGCTCCAGCGAAGCCAGCAACGAAGGTCGGCGAGGGGACTGAACAGTCGCCTCGCCCGCCACTTCGATCACCTCGACTTCGACATGAGCCATGACGCGGCCTAACGCGTTACGACAGCTTGCCCACGGCTTTTTCCAGGAGGTCCCAGGCTTGATCGCCGTACTTGCCCTTCCATTCGGCATAGAAGCCGGCGGACCGCAGCTTGTCGCGGAACGGGGCCACCGCCGGCTGGTTGAAGGTCAGGCCCTTGCCCGCCAGCTCCTGCTGGAGATTGGCGTTGAGCTTGGCGGTATCCTCACGCTCCTTGACGGCGGCGGCGTTGATGTTCTTGGCGACGACAGTGCGCACGTCCTGCGGCAGTTTTTCCCAGGCACGGCGGTTGGCCAGGAACCAGAAGCCGTCCCACATGTGGTTGGTCAGCGAGCAGTACTTCTGCACCTCGTACAGCTTTGCGGTCGAGATGATCGCCAGCGGGTTCTCCTGGCCCTCGACGATCTTGGTCTGGAGCGCCGAATAGACCTCGGCGAAATTGATCGAGGCGGGCGCTGCGTCGAATGCCTTGAACATCGAGGTCCATAGCGGCGACACCGGCACGCGGATTTTGAAGCCCTTGAGATCGTCCGGACCGGCGATCGGCTTGGTCGACGATGTGGTCTGGCGGAAGCCGTTGTCCCAGATCTTGTCCATGACCTCGAGCCCGGCCTTCTTGATCTCGCCGCGGACGAAGGCGCCGAGGTCTCCATCCATGGCCTTCCAGACCGTGCCGTAGTCCGGGAACGCGAAGCCGATGCCGTTGATGGACGCGGCCGGCACCAGGGTCGAGAGGATCAGCCCCGACAGCGTGAAGAACTCGACGCCGCCGGAGCGGATCTGGCTCAGCATGTCGGTGTCGGACCCGAGCTGGTTGTTCGGGAAGATCTGGAGGTCGAACTTGCCGTTGGTCTCGCTCTTGATGGCCGCGGCCATCTCCTTGGCGCGCACGTTCAGCGGATGGCTGTCCGGCAGGTTGTTGGCGTATTTGTAGGTGAACTCGGCGCTCTGGGCGCGGGCCACATGGGGCGCACTGAGGCCGCCCAGGACCGCGGTCGCGGCGGAGGCCTTGAGAAGCGTGCGTCGGGAAAAGCTCATGGGTCTGCTTCCTCGGAAGGTTTGTTGTTGTTCTGAGATGCAAACCTATACGGACGTCAGGTCAGAAGGTCATCTGCGATCTCGCGAAGCCTCGCTTATTGCAGCCGGACAACGTCGCGGCAATATCGGCTTTCGGAGAGATGGCCGCACAAAAAAATGCGAAAACAACCCCATGCACAGTAGCCGTCAAAGAGCTGGGACGGCGGCCCGGCGTAAGCCCAAAAACGGCTTGGAGCGAAGGTGCAGTGGCAGGAATTTCATCTAAATGACTGATCAAATTGCACATAAAAATATTCCATAATATACCTTATGCGAATTACGGGTATGGGGCGAGCCGGCCTGTGCTCGGCACCGTTCTCCAGGGGTTGGACTCGACTCTGGCAACGCCTGCGGGCAACGAAGATCTTGCCCTCGACGTCCTTTTCGGCTGGGCCCTCACCCAGCGGCCTCATCGTTCGAGCGTTGAGGTGGAGCCCGCAACGTCGGGATCTGAGGCGCGGTCCTGAAATTGGCTAGGCGGAATCGACATGACTCTGAGCCTCAGACAACTTCGATACTTCGTGGCCATTGCGGATGCTGGTGCGCTCGCGAGAGCCGCCGAAATCCTGAACGTCGCTCAATCGGCGCTGAGCCATCACGTGTCGGAGATAGAGGCCGTCCTTGGGGTCCAGTTCCTACATCGGCGTCCGCGCGGAATATTGCTGACACCTGCCGGGGAACGTCTTTACGAGCATGCCACTGCGATCCTGGCTGCGGTGGTGAAGGCGGAGACCGACGTCAAGGCATTCACCGAGGAGGCGACCGGGGCGATTTCGGTCGGCCTCACGCAGAGCCGACCATTACAAGAGATCTCAATCTGATCATGCGGTCCGACCACCCGCAAACGCGCGCCTTCACCGAGGTGCGCCGCGTCCTGAATGAGGTGTTTTTTCAGGAGGTGGTCAGCGGACGCTGGCCAGCGGAGTCGCTGGCCAAAGCGACGCAGAGCTGAGCCGAGCACGACTTTGTAAGCGCCCTGAACGGCAATGCAGCCGGATACCGGCTTCGGCGGCATTGGTTGGCTCGGGCGAAACAGGCCTCCCCGACATGCCCCGCATGGGTCGAGCCAAATCAACGCGTTGAACTATCTGGTCGCGAGATAGCTGCGTTAGGAAAGGTGTAATTGTCACTTTCCGCAGGCGCGAGCATCGTCTGGTGGCAAACAGCAGGCAAACTGCCGACGCGATGGGAGCGCACGTGGAGAGATGAGCAATTTCCCCAACTCGGTGGAGATCGTCGAGGAAGGTCCTCGCGAGGGCTTCCAGATCGAGCCCGGGCCAATTTCGACCGCTGCAAAGATCGAGCTGATCGATGCCTTGTCACAGACAGGCGTCAAGACGATCCAGGTCGCTTCGTTCGTCAACCCGAAGGCCGTGCCGGGCTGGGCTGACGCCGAGGCGGTCGTTCGGGGATTCACGCCGTCTCCGGGCGTCGCCTATACGGCCCTCTGGTTCAATGAGCGCGGAATGGAACGCGCCCTCTCCCATCGCGATCGTCTCGTGAATGCCGCAGCCATCGCCTTGAGCGCCTCCGAGGCGTTCTCTCTGCAGAATCTCCGGCGAGATCGGCAGGGCCAGATTGAAGCCATGAGATCGACAGTGGCGGCTCATCTCGCCGCGAACGTGCCGGTTGATCGAGTGATCGTCATGGCGGCATTCGGATGCAATTTCTCCGGAGAAGTGCCGCTCAGCGCGGTGATCTCCACCATCAAGGATGGGCTCGGCATCGCCGAGGAAACGGGGACCCGAATTTGCGCCATCGGGCTCGGAGACAGTATGGGCTGGTGCACGCCGAGGAGGATTCAGGAGACCGTCACCGCTATCCGCGAGCGCTGGCCGGAGTTGGAGTTGTCGCTGCATCTGCACGATACACGGGGTCTCGGCATCGCATCGGCTTATGAGGGGCTGCGGCTCGGTGTATCGAAGTTCGACGCCGCCGTCGCCGGCCTGGGAGGCTGCCCCTTTGCCGGGCAACCCGGAGCGCCCGGCAATATTGCCACGGAAGAGCTGGTGCTCCTCTGCGAACAACTCGGCATACCGACCGGCATCAATCTTGACCGGCTCATTGACGTTGCCCGGCTCGCCGAGCAGATCGTCGGGCACCGCCTGCCAAGCGCGCTGCTCAGATCGGGGCGACCGAAGATAATAGGGACCCAATGACATGACCGCAGATGTTGCAAAGCCGCTCCAGAACATTCGCGTTCTGGATTTCGGTCACACCATTATGGGCCCCGGCGCCGGACTGATCTTGGCCGATCTCGGCGCCGATGTGATCAAAGTCGAACCCTACGAAGGCGACTCCACACGTCGAATGCCCGGCTTCGCCGCGGGATTCTTTGCCACGTTCAATCGTAACAAGCGCTCGATCGCGCTTGATCTGAAAACACCCCGTGGCCAGGCAGCTCTTCACCGCCTGGTGGCTGGTGCAGACGTGCTACTGGAGAATTTCGGCCCCGGCACGATCGAGCGTCTTGGCTGCCGATGGGAAGACCTCGCGAAGATCAACCCGCGCCTGATCTTCCTGTCGATGAAGGGATATCTGAAGGGTCCCTATGAGCATCGCGGAGCCCTGGACGAAGTGGTCCAGATGCAAAGCGGCATCGCCTATATGACCGGCCCGCCCGGCCAGCCGTTACGGGCCGGCGCTTCGATCATCGACATTCTCGGCGCCGTTTTCGGGGTCGTTGCCGTGCTCGCAGCCATCAATGAGCGCGCGATCACCGGACAGGGCAAGCGGGTCGGCTCCTCCCTGTTCGAGAGTGCGGCATTCCTCATGGCGAGCCACATTGCCGGCGGCGCAGTAACCGGCGAACCAATGCGTCCGTTTCCTGCGCGCACCAACGCCTGGGGGGTCTACGACGTTTTCGACACGCGAGACGGGCAGGTTTTCATAGGCATCACCAGCGACGCCCATTGGAGTCGGTTCTGCAAACAATTCGGCTTGGCGGAGCTCGGGGGCGATCCGCGCTTGCAATCAAATACCGATCGCTGCGCCAACCGCCACTGGATGCTGCCAGTTCTCAAGCGGCTATTTGCCGAGCAGGCAATGGCCGACGTTCTCGCCGCCTGCGATACGGCCATGCTGCCTTATGCTAAGGTGGGGCATCCCGACGAGCTTCCGCGAGACCCGCATTTGGCGGCAGGAGGGCTGGTCGAAACTGCGATCTCCGCTTTGGGCAAGCATCTCATCGCGCACCTGCCCGGCCTGCCCATGGAGTTCGGCGAGTTCAGGGAACGAACAAGGTTGGAGCGGCAACCGCCCGGCATTTCGGAGCACGGCGAGCAGGTCCTTAGGGAGGCGGGCCTGACTCCGGCCGAAGTCGAGGCTTTGGTGCAGGAAAGAATTCTGCGTCGACCAGACGCTCAGGTCGCGGCACGCAACGAGAACGTTGCCTAAGAGGCCAAAGCGCCTGCCGCATGGGGCCATCGGGGTCTGGATTGATGCTGCGCACACGTCGCCTCGCCTTCTCGCTTCCAGAACGATCCCATCGCTAAGTTCTACTGGTGCTCTTCGCGTCATTCGGAGAACCTTTTCGGCAACCTGGCGTGCTCGCGCGGTAAAGCGCGTTGCTCGCACAAAGACGTACGAAAAATCGGGAGGGATAGATGACCACGGCGGATCTGGCCGGCTCGACAGCCGATCAATTGGACGCTCCTAGCGCCGCAGCCAGGGACGCTCGCTCCTTGTCGGTCGACCATGCCGTTGCCGAGGTTGCAGCCCGCCTCGAGCGGCTTCCCGCAAGTCGCTATTTCTGGAAGATCATTATCCTCGTTTCCCTCGGCATCCTCGTTTCCCTCGGCGGCTGGTTCGAATACTACGATCTCATCTTCACGGGGTATATCGCGCCCGGCCTGACGAAATCGGGATTGCTGACCACCACGACCACGACCTTCTTCGGCTACACTGGAATTGCCGGCTTTATCGCCGCAACTTTTGCCGGGCTCTTCGTAGGAACTTTCTTCTGCGGCAGATTGATCGATCGGTTCGGCCGACGCGCGGCCTTCACCTGGTCGATGGTGTGGTATTCTTTCGCCTTGCTCATCATGGCGTTTCAGCACACGCCTGAGGGCCTGCTGGTCTGGCGCTTCGTCGCCGGGATTGGCATCGGGGTCGAGATCATCACGGTGACGACCTTCATCATCGAGCTCGTCCCCGGCCATATGCGGGGCAAGGCCATCGCACTGAACCAGGCAATCATGTTCACGGCGGCACCGATCGCCGCCCTCCTTTCATCCTGGCTCGTTCCGGAAACCTATTTCGGCCTGGACGGCTGGCGCTGGATCGTCCTGATCGGATCCACCGGCGCAATCGTGGTCGGCTTCCTGCGCGCCCGCCTTCCCGAAACGCCGCGATGGCTTGCACAGCATGGCCGATCGGAAGAAGCTCTTGGCATCGTCGAGCGTATCGAACAGCAGATTATACGCGAGACCGGAAATTCCTTGCCCGAGCCGGCGCGCATCCGGAACGCCGCTCCCGAGCGAGAGCCTCACTTTTTTGAACTGTGGACGGGCCCCTGGCGCTCACGAGTCTTGATGTTGCTTGTCTTCAATCTGTTCCAGGCAATCGGATATTACGGTTTCGCGAACTGGGTGCCTTCCTTCATGATCGCCAAGGGGGTCCTGGTCACCAAGAGCCTGCTCTATTCTTCGGCGATTGCGATCGCCAGCCCTGTCGGACCACTGTTAGCCATGATGATCGCCGATCGCATCGAGCGCAAATGGCTCATCGTAATTGCCGCTGCGTCAATCTCCGTCTTCGGGCTGGCGTTTGCTCAATCATCCGCGCCCTTCTTGCTCGTTACGTTCGGCCTCCTGGTCAATCTCGGCAACTCAATCATGTCGCTCAGTTTCCACACCTACCAGAACGAGGTCTTCCCGACTCGAATCCGGGCACGAGCGGCAGGCACCGTCTATTCGGTCAGCCGATTGACCGCCATGTTCTCCGGCTTCCTGATCGCCTTTCTGCTTCGAGACTACGGTGTGACGGGCGTGTTCGGTGCCATCGTGGGAGCCATGGTCGTGGTGATGATCGTCATCGGCGTATTTGGGCCGACAACGAATAACAAGTCGCTCGAAGAGATCGCCTAGGGCGGTCTCGCGCCACGCTGCAGCCGTTGCTGCCGAACGTCGAAGATCGAGAAACCAATGGCAACGGACCTAGCGGGTAGACCCCAAACATTGTTCGAAAAGATCTGGCGACCTCACGTCGCCACGCGGCGCGGCACGCGAAACCTGCTGACCATCGATCGCATCTTCCTGCACGATATGACGTCGATTCCGGCGTTCGAGCAGCTTCGCGAACGCAACCTCTCCGTCGCAGAAACAGCGCGTACCCTCGCCGTTATCGATCACGCGGTCGCGACCGCGCCTGGTCGAACGGAGGAGACGTATCCGGTCATGGCGCCGATGGTAAGGTCGTTTCGCCGGGAGGTGACTGAGTGCGGAATTCCGCTGTTCGGTCTTGGAGATCCGCAGCAAGGCATCGTGCACGTCGTTGCCGCGGAGCAAGGTGCCATCCTGCCGGGAATGACGGCTGTTTGCGGCGACAGTCATACCTGTACAAACGGCGCTCTGGGCGCGATCGCTTTCGGCATCGGAAGCACCGAAATCGCGCACAGCCTCGCCTATCAGGCGCTGTGGCTTCCTCAACCAAAAGCACTGCGTGTGACGATCGACGGCGTACTCGATCCTAGCGTGAACGGTAAGGACATCGCGCTTGCGATCATTTCCCGCTTCTCGACCGATGGCGGAACGGGCTGCGCAGTAGAGTACGCCGGCACCGCTATCCGCAGCCTTCCCTTGGAAGAGCGCATGACGCTATGCAACCTGTCCATCGAGTTCGGATCGCGGATTGGGTTGATTGCGCCCGACGAGGCGGTCTTCACCTACCTCAACGGCCGGCCGCAAGCACCAAAGGATTCGGCGTTTGACGCAGCCGTTGCATCGTGGCGCAGGCTTGCAAGTGATGACGATGCAATTTTCGACAAGGAGTATTCGCTACCGGCAAGCACGATAGCACCGATGGTGACCTGGGGCACGAGCCCGGAAGACGCGATCGCCGTCGACGGAACCATTCCACGCTTGTCCGACGCCCGCGATCAGGCGCAGAGATCGCGCTGGGAGCGTGCATTTTCCTACGTCAACTTGCGGCCCGGCGAGCCTATCGCGGGCACGCCGGTCGATGTCGCCTTTATCGGCTCCTGCACCAATTCACGTCTATCCGACCTTCGGGCCGCCGCCCGTGTTGTCGACGGACGAAAGGTTGCAGGAAGTGTGCGTGCGCTAGTGGTCCCCGGCTCCAGCGACGTAAAGCGACGGGCCGAGGCAGAAGGTCTCGATCGGATCTTCCGCGATGCAGGCTTCGAGTGGCACGAATCTGCATGCTCGCTTTGCGTTTCGCTTGGACCCGATAACGTCGGCCGCGGAAAAAGGTGCGCGTCGACCTCGAACCGCAATTTCGAGAATCGACAGGGTCCCGGTGCGATCACGCACCTGATGAGTCCGGCTATGGTGGCGACCGCGGCGATCACCGGCGAGATCACCGATGTCAGGACCCTCGCATGAGCGGGAAAATCACAATTATTCGTGGGATCGCCGCTCCCCTGCTCTGGGACAATGTCGATACCGACGCCCTCACCCCCGTTGCCCCTTACAAGCGGCTTGGCGGAGGACGTGACTGCTTACGTGAGGTTCTGTTCTACGAGTTCAGGTTCACCGCAGACGGCACACCAAAGCCTTACTTTGTTCTGAACGAGCCGCAATTCACAGGCGCCGCCATTCTGGTCGCGGGCGAGAATTTCGGCTGCGGCTCGTCGCGCGAGGTAGCGGTGTGGTCGCTGATTGACTACGGCTTTCGCGCGGTGATCGCACGCAGTTTTGCCGAGATATTCGAGCAAAATGCCTATAAGAACCACCTCCTGCCCGCGACCGTCGATGCCGAGACACATGCACGGCTGGTACAATCCCTGGATTGCCCGACCCCTCCGGTCACGTCGATCGATCTCATCCGGCAATGCATCACGATCAATGACCACAATGTCGGAGCATTCCGAGCCGACGAAATGGGCTTGGAGATGATCGTCAACGGCATGGATGAATTTGCGCTCACCGCCCGCTACGTGCCCGACATCCAGGCTACGCAGCGCCGGCTGGATGACGCATACCCTTGGCTCGACCCATACAAGAGGTCCTGAACGAACCTCACGGGCATCCTCATCGCATGCGTTCGCCACGAAATTTGGGCTAGCCAAAACTCTGCTCCCGGCTCAGAGTTGTCTGCCGCAAGCGAGACAACAGAACGCCGGCCTTCAAGCCGCGCCAGCCTTGGGAGATCGTCATGCAGGAGCACGCCCCCCGCGGAGCGGGGTCCCGCGCCATTCCGTTCGATGCCGCCAAGCTCGACCGTCTCATGGAGGCCGCCGGCCTCGACCTCGTGATCGCGACCTCCAAGCACAACGTGCAGTATCTGCTGGGCGCCGAGCGCGCGATCTTCTTCGACTACATGGACGCGCTCGGCGTCAGCCGCTATTTGCCGATCCTGGTCTATCCCAAGGGCGCACCTGAGAAAGCGGTCTATGTCGGCCACCGGCTGGAGACCCATCAGCGCGCGGTCGCGCCGCCCTGGGTGCCGCAGGTCCGGACCGAATCCAATGGTTCGGTGGACGCCATTGCGCAGGCTGCGGACCTGATTCGGCAGGCCGGCGTGCCATTGAAGCGGATCGGGATCGAGATGCCGTTCATGCCGATGGACGCCGGGAAGGCGCTGGCCGACGCCCTGCCCGGTGCCGAGCTCAAGGATGCGGTGCTGGTGCTGGAGCGGCTGCGGGCAGTCAAGTCGGCGGAGGAATTGGCGAAGCTGAAGACGGCGTCCGAGCTCGTCGTCGCATCCATGCTGGCGGTCATCGCCGGGCACGGTCGGGGCACGACCAAGCGGCAATTGTCGGAGGCGTTGCGCCTTGCCGAAGCCAACCGCGGCCTGACCTTCGAGTATTGCCTGCTGGCCTGCGGCAGCAGCCACAACCGGGCGCCATCGGCGCATCACTGGGAGCAAGGCGAGGTGCTGTCGCTGGACTCCGGCGGCAATTATCACGGCTATATCGGCGACGTCGCGCGCATGGCCGTGTTGGGCGCGCCGGATGCGGAGCTGAAGGATTGTCTGGCCGAAATCGAAGCGGTCCAGCGCGCCGCCTTCGCGGCGGTCCGGCCGGGCGCCTTGGGCGGCGACATCTACGTCGCGGCCGAACGCCAGCTCGCCCAGATCACCCAGCGCGACTGCACCGATTTTCTCGCTCACGGCATGGGGCTCGTCAGCCACGAAGCCCCTCGCCTGACCGCCAAGGGTCCGATTCCCTACGACGACACCGACGCCCGTCAACCGCTCGAAGCCGGCATGGTGGTCTCGATCGAGACCACCATGAAGCATCCGAGGCGCGGCTTCATCAAGCTCGAGGATACAGTTGCGGTGACGTCGACGGGCTACGAAATTTTCGGCGAAGGTGGCCGCGGGTGGAATCTTGGCGGCAGCGCCTTAGGGTAGCGGCAGTTGATCGAGCTGGCGCTGCGCCTCTGACGACCGCCGCGAACCAGCTCTGGCTCGGCGTTTCCTTGGCGCAGCATTTCGCGCAGATCGAGATAATGCCGCTCGGCGCAGCCGCATAGGCGGGTGATGCCACGCCCTACTCTGCTGGCGTGAGCTGCTGCCCGCCGAGGCGCATCGCCGCGGTCTGGCGCGCGCGGACGCGGGCACGGCGCTTGCGCCACCAGATCACGACGCCGGTGACCGAGAGTGTCGCCACGACGAGGCCCATGATCGAGATCAGGATGCGGCCGAACAGCCCGACGATGCGGCCCGAATGCAGCGGGAATTGCGCCTGCACGAAGATGTCGGCAGCGGTGCCGACCCAGGGCAGCCGTTCGCCAATGGAGCGGCCATCCTCGCTGTCGTAATAGAGCTGGGCCGGGCCGACGCCGCCGGCGCCGTGATCGTCGCCAGGATGGAAAAAGGCGGCGGCATAGACGCCATGGGCCGGGTCGTAGCTGATCGCGCCGACCGGGGTGGTCCACCCTCGCCCCTTGCCGTCCGCCGCCGCGCGCGCCGCGATCTCGGCAAAGGTGACCTTGGGCTCGATGGGATCATCGAGATCGCGATAGGGCCGCTGCTCATAGGGCGTCGGGGTGTAGTTCGACACCATCTTCATCAGCGGCGAGAACACCTCGAAATAGAGGTTCAGCGAGAATGCCGTGAAAGCGATGACGAACAGCACGCCCCAGGTCCACAGGCTGAAGGCGCGGTGGATGTCGAAATTGATCCGGTAGGCGCTGCCGGAGGTCTTGATGGTCCAGGCCGGCGCCCAGCGCGCCCAGAAACCGCGCTCGAGCTGGCGCGTGACTTCCGGGGCCCGCGCCGCCTTGGCGCGCCTGCGCGAGGGCAGCGTCAGATACAAGCCGACGAAGCAATCGATGGTCCAGATGATGGCGATCACGCCGAGCACGCGCATGCCCCAGCGGTCGCTGCCCCAGAATTCCGGGATGTGCATGGTGTAGTGCAGCTTGTAGAGGAAGGAGACGAAATTCTCCCGCGTCACCGGCCATACCGCGCCCCAATAGCGCCGGCCGAGCTCCGCGCCGGTGTTGGGATCGAGGAAGACCTGATTGTAGTCGAGCGGGTAACGCTTGCCGGTTGCGGGATCGATCCGCGGCATGACGAAGAACCACAGTGAGTGGCCTTCCTCCGGCGTCATGAAGAGATAGACGACGCGCGCGCGGGGATCGCGCTGCTCGATCATCTTGGCGAGCTCGATCGAGGGAATCGCCGGACCCTTGCTGCTGACGTCGAACAAGCGGCTGTTCAGGACGTCATCGATCTCGTGATCCCACGAGATGATCGCCCCGGTGATGCCGGAGAAAAACAGGAATCCGGCCGTGAGCAGTCCCGCCCAACGATGCAGCCTGCCGAATATCGCCCTCATCGTGTTGCACTCTCATCAGCAGGGTCCGACTTCCCATCGCCGGACCGTCCTCGATTTCACCAGCGGTAGGTCAGCTTGCCGATCGCCTTGCGTCCCTCCGCATACATGCAGCCCGACAGGCCGTAGCACGCCGCGACATAGCGCGTGTCCGCGAGGTTGGTGACGTTCAGCGACAGCCGCCAATTATCCCTGGTGTAGGCAAGCAGCGCGTCCAGCACCGTGGCTGATCCAACCTTGAACGTGTTGGCATCATCGCCCCACGTCGCGCCGACATAGCGAATGCCGCCGCCGAACTGCAAGCCCGCCAATTGCCCGGTCTGAAGCGTGTAGTCGCTCCACAGCGACGCGCGGTTGAGCGGCACCGTGACCGGCGCCTTACCGACATTGACCGGATCCTGCGTAACCATGGCATCGACATAGGCATAGGCCGCGCGCAGGTTCCAGCCGTCGGCCAGCGACATCGTACCTTCGAGCTCGATGCCGCGCGACTTCACCTGCCCGATCTGTTCGTAAAAGGTGGTTGCAGGCATGTACACAGCGACATTGTCACGCGTCAGGTCGAAGGCGGCGAACGTGAACAGCGCATTCCAGCCCAGCGGCTGGTACTTGACGCCCACCTCGTATTGCACGCCGGTCTCGGGATTGAGCATCTGTCCTGACGGACTTGTCGCGAGCTGCGGCAGAAACGACTCGGAATAGCTGAAATAGGGAGCGATGCCGTTGTCGAAATTGTACATCACGGCGGCGCGGCCGGTGAACGCCGATGCGTCCTTCGACGTCGATGTATCGGCCGGGGGCAGATTGGTATCGAGCTGCGTCGTCACGAAATCCTGGCGCCCGCCGAGCTGGAACGAGAGCCGGCCGAGCTTGATTTGATCCTGCGCATAGAGGCCGAGCTGCGACTGCTTGACACCCTTGTTGTCGTACATTCCGCCGATGGCCCAGTCATAGCTGTAGACCGGATTGAAGACGTTGATCTCCGGCGCCGATGTCGTGACGGCAAACGCCGTATCGCGGAACGTGGTGTTGCGATAGTCGAGCCCGACCAGGGTGGTGTGGCTGAGGATGCCGGTGGTGAAATTGCCCTGGAGCTGATTGTCCACCGCGAAGGAGTTGATGTACGAATTGCTGTAGCTGCCGAAACGCCCCAGTTGTCCCGCCGCCTCGTCGGTGTATCCGGTGCCGTAAAAGGTCTTTTCCTCGTTGTGCTGATAGGCGTAGCGCAGGTTCTGCCGGAACGTGATGTTGTCGGTGAAATTGTGCGACAGCTGATAGCCGGCGGTCGCAATTTCGGTGTTGAACGCATTGAAGCTCGGCACGCCCGCGAAGAACGAGACCGGGATGGTGCGGCCGTTGTTCGGCCACACCGTGCCCGAAGCCGGCAGGAACTGAAGGCCCCACCCTGCCCGATCACGCTGGTAGTGGGCGAGCAGCGTGATCGTCGTGTCCTCGTTCGGCTTGAACGTGACAGCGGGCGCGATGAAGATGCGGTTGTCCTTGGTGAAGTCGACCTGGGTCTCGCCGTCGCGGATGACGCCGGTCAGACGCCATAGCACGGTGCCCTCCTTGTTGGCGGCGCCGCCCATGTCGAACTGGCCCTGATAACGGTTGAAGCTGCCGCCGGAGATTGAGACTTCGCCGAACTGCTGCGCGGTCGGCAGCTTGGTCACGTAGTTGAGGATGCCGCCGGTACCGCTGCCGCCATACATCGCCGACGAAGGCCCCTTGAGAATCTCGAGGCGCTCGGCCCCGTAGGGATCGAGGCCGTTGAAGTGCACGTAGTTGCTGGATGGAATCCGCAAGCCGTCGACGTAGAGGCCTGACATGGTGGTGTCGAAGCCGCGGATCTGGAGGGCGCCGAAGCGGGTGTCAGAACCGCCATTGACGTCGCCGCTGACGCCTGCGGTGTAGCGCAATGCCTCGCCGATCGAGACCGCGCCCTGGTTTTTGACTTGGTCGGTGGTGACGACGGACACCGATTGTGGGGTTTCGATCAGCGGCGTATCCGTCTTGGTGGCTGTGCCGCTCCTCGTGGCGACGAAACCGCGTACCGGGCCATTGGCGCGTTCGCCGGTGCCGCCGTTCGATGCCGATGCCGACTGGGTTGGCGCAGCCTGTTGCGCCGGACCGCGACGATTGGCCCGTGCGGTGCGTGTCGCCGACGACCGCCGGGACGAAGCAACCGCGGCCGGACGGCCGCGCTGCGTCGGCGCGTCGACAGTGACAGGTGGAATCTGCGTCTGGGCTTGCACGTCAGCGAACGGGACGGAGAGAGCAAATGTGCTGACTGCACCGAAGAAAAGAAGCTGGATCTGTCGGCGACGCGTGTCATCACGCGAAGAAGGTTGGAAATCGGTCACGTATTCGAGGCCCCACGCACTGCCGGCTTTGCCGGTATCGTTTTTTGATGCCCCGGCCTAGCTCAAGCTGTTTCGGAGTGCGATAGGAACGGCGTTAGAATCTCTCCAGACGTGTGCGCAGCAAGTGCGACGAATGCGCTCAGTCGCGATTCGGAATTTGGAATGTTTCCAGACAGACAAGAATCTGCCTGCCGGCAATATCTCGAAACGGCGTCAGCGATGCCGCAGCCGCCGGTTGACGCGGCGCGCCAGATAGTCGCCCGCGCTCTGAACGAGCTGTACCAACGCAATTAGCACGACGACGACGGCGAGCATCATCTCCGGCATGAAGCGCTGATAGCCGTAGCGAATGCCGAGATCACCTAAACCTCCGCCCCCGACGGCACCGACCATGGCGGAATAGCCGAGCAGGCTGACCACCGCGAGTGTCAGCGCCAGCAGCAAGCCGGGCAGCGCCTCGGGGATCAGCACCTTGAGCACGATCTGGATTGGCGAGGCGCCGAACGAGGACGCCGTCTCGATCAGGCCACCATCGACCTCGCGGATGGCGGCTTCGACGAGGCGTGCGATGAACGGTGTCGAGGCAATCGTCAGCGGCACGATCGCCGCGGTCGAGCCGATCGAGGTGCCGGCGACGAGGCGCGTGAACGGGATGATGGCGACGACCAGGATGATGAAGGGCGTGGAACGCGTCGCGTTGACGATGACGCCGAGCACGCCGTTGATGGCAGGCGCTGCAAACAGCTCCCCCTTCCGGCTGGTCGCGAGAAAGACGCCGAGCGGCAGCCCGAAGACGGTGCCGAGCAGCGCCGCGGTGCCGACCATGAACAGGGTTTCGCCCGTGGCCTGGATGATCAGGTTGATGAGTTCAGGCGACATGGCCGAGACGCTCCGCCGGGAATTGATATCGAGAAAGCCAGGCGAGCGTCCGCGTCACCGCGTCCTCTCCGCCAAAAACGCCAACGGGAATGCCGAGAACGAGTGAGCCGACGTGCTGACCGCTGATCTCGTCGATGCGCGCCGAGAGCAGTGCAACGTCGAGGTCGAGCTCACGGGCAAGCCGCGCCACCAGCGTATCGCCGGCGCCGGCGCCGCGCACCTGGACTCGGATCACGGCCTGCCCGCCTGCTGCCGGCTCCGGAACAATGCGGCTCGCCAGCGACACCGGCAGACTGTCGCCGATCACCTCCGCCAGGAAGGACTGCGTGATCGGGTGCCTGGGATGGGTGAAGATGTCGGCGACGTGGCCGCTCTCAACCACATGGCCGGCGTCGAGCACCACCACTTCCTTGGCGAGCTGACGCACCACCGACATTTCGTGCGTGATCAGCACGATCGTCACGCCCAGCTCGCGATTGATGCTCGCGAGCAGGTCGAGGATCGCGCGCGTGGTCTGCGGATCGAGCGCGGAGGTCGCCTCGTCCGACAGCAGCACACTCGGCCGCGTCGCCAGCGCCCGCGCGATGCCGACGCGCTGCTTCTGGCCGCCGGAGAGCTCCGAGGGATAGCGATCGTGCTTGTCGGCGATCCCGACCAGCGCCAGCAGCTCAGCGACACGGGCCTTGGTATCGTCCTTGCCCCAGCCGGCGATCTCGAGCGGCAGCGCGATATTATCGGCAGCGGTGCGCGACGACAGCAGGTTGAAATGCTGGAAGATCATGCCGATCGAGCGCTGCGCCAGCCGCAGCTCGCGCCCTGCAAGCGCCGAGATGTCTCTGCTATCGACGATGACGCGGCCCGTGGTCGGCTTCTCCAGCCCATTGATCAGCCGGACCAGGCTCGATTTGCCGGCGCCGGAGCGGCCGATCACGCCGGTGATGGAGCCGCGCGGAATCGCGAAGTCGATGTCTTGCAGCGCCTTGACTCCGGGCTTGCCGCGATAGGCCGGATAGGTTTTTGAGATGCCTGCGAACCGGACCATCGCGTCCGGCTCGGTCATGGCGGGTGACATCGCTTCAGGCGTCTGGATCGGCTGTCCGATCGCAGGCGATTGGTGGGCGTTCATGGCGGCGGCCTTCATGCACAATGGTCGCTTGCCCGCAAAAGCGCGCGGGAAGCCGGGTCGCATCACGCGACGGAGATGGAACCGCGATGAGGGCTCGGAAAGCGCGCTGCATCGCAGCACGCACCATCGCCCTTTCAGACCCTTCTTGCAATCTCAGATATTGGCGGGCAGTTGGACAAAGTTTTCCCGATCGCTCCTTGGCGAAGAAAAATCATCTGCCGGGCTGTCGTCTGATCCGAGCACGGCGGATCCGCACCGGCAGCCTTGTCATCGACCTCAGTTCGCGCCTTACCCATTGCGCCACCACGCATCCTCGACAGGCGGGGACCTTTGCGCCTATCTTTCGTCCCATGAGCCACGATCACGACCACCATCACCACGATCGTTCCGAACTGTCGGAAACCGAGCTGCGCGTGCGCGCGCTCGAGACGATCCTGACCGAAAAAGGCTACGTGGAGCCGGCCGCGCTCGATGCCATCATCGAGGCCTACGAGACCAAGATCGGCCCGCATAATGGCGCGCGTGTCGTCGCCAAGGCCTGGACCGATCCGGCGTTCAAACAGGCGCTGCTGGAGGACGGCTCAAAAGCCATCGGCACGCTCGGGCATGTCAGCCGCGTCGGTGACCATCTCGTGGTGGTCGAGAACACGCCGCAGCGTCACAACATGGTCGTGTGCACGCTATGCTCCTGCTACCCCTGGGAAATGCTGGGATTGCCGCCGGTCTGGTACAAGGCCGCGCCCTACCGCTCGCGTGCGGTGAAGGACCCGCGCGGCGTGCTCGCCGATTTCGGCGTCACGTTGCCAAAGGAGATCGAAATCCGTGTCTGGGATTCCACTGCCGAGACGCGTTTCCTGGTGCTGCCGAGGCGCCCGGAAGGCACGGAAGGCTGGAGCGAAGAGCAGCTCGCCGAGCTCGTCACCCGCGACTCCATGATCGGTACCGGCTTTCCCAAGACGCCGGGAGCGCCGTCGTGAACGGCGTGCACGACATGGGCGGCATGGATGGGTTCGGCAAGGTCGAGCCCGAAGCCAACGAGCCGGTGTTCCACGCAGCGTGGGAAGCGCGTGTCCTGGCGATGGTGCGGGCGATGGGCGCGGCCGGTGCCTTCAACATCGATACCTCGCGGTACTATCGCGAGACGCTGCCGCCGGACGTCTATCTGTCGAGCTCCTACTACAAGAAGTGGTTTCTCGGGCTCGAGGAGATGTTGATCGAGAAGGGCTATCTCACCAGGGAGGAGGTCGCTGCCGGCCATGCGATGCAGCCGGGAAAGGCGCTCAAGCACGGCAAGTTCGATCTCGCCAATGTCGAGCGCGTGATGGTGCGCGGCAAGTTCGCCCGCCCTGCCCTGGCCCCGGCGAAATTCAACATCGGCGATCGCGTGCGCGCCAAGAACATTCATCCGGCAACGCATACACGGCTGCCGCGCTATGTGCGCGGCCATGTCGGCGTCGTCGAGCTCAACCATGGCTGCCACGTGTTTCCTGACACGGCCGCGATGGAGCAAGGCGAAAATCCGCAATGGCTCTACACGGTCGTGTTCGAGGGCCGCGATCTCTGGGGAGCGGATGGCGATCCGACCTCGAAGGTCTCGATCGACGCGTTCGAGCCCTATCTGGATCCGGCGTGATGAGCCGTACGCTTGCGGCCGCCGCGACGGCGGCCATTCCGAGCATTCCCCGTGACGACGACGGCCCGGTGTTCCGCGCGCCCTGGGAGGCGCATGCGTTTGCGATGGCGCTCACCCTGCACGAACGCGGCGTGTTCACCTGGCCGGAATGGGCCGCCGCACTGGCCGACGAGATCAAGCGCGCGCAGGCGGCCGGCGATCCCGATACGGGCGAGACCTATTACCTGCACTGGCTCGCGACACTTGAGGGCTTGGTCGCAAGCAAGGGCGTGGCGTCGAAGGACACGCTGCACCGTTATCGGGATGCCTGGGACCACGCGGCGGATCGCACGCCGCACGGCAAGCCGATCGAGCTGCGGGCGGAGGATTTTAAGGGTTAGTGCTTCGTCCGTGGCGCGGGCGGTGCTTCCCAAACACAGCTGTCATCACCCGCGAAGGCGGGTGTATGACGCTTGTGGGAACGGGGAAGCCGCGGCGTACTGGACTCGCCGCCTTCGCCGGGGAATGACAGTGTTGCTCGAAGCCGCTATTTGCGCCCCGCCGCAAACTCCCGCCACCCCTTCGCGCGCAAGCTGCACGCCGGGCACTCGCCGCAGCCATAGCCCCACTCATGCTGCGCGCCGCGTTCACCGAGATAGCAGGTGTGCGACTGCTCGCGGATGAGATCGACGAGGCCGTCGCCGCCGAGATCGTGGGCCAGCTTCCACGTCGCGGCCTTGTCGATCCACATCAGCGGCGTATGCAGCTCGAAGGCTCTCGCCATGCCGAGCGCGAGCGCGGCCTGCATGGCGCGGATGGTCTCGTCGCGGCAATCGGGATAGCCGGAATAATCGGTCTCGCACATGCCGCCGACGATGTGGCTGATACCGCGTCGGTAGGCCAGCGCCGCGGCGAAGGTCAAGAACACCAGATTGCGCCCGGGCACGAAGGTGTTGGGCAGCCCGTCGGCCCCCATCGCGATCGCGACGTCCCGCGTCAGCGCCGTCTCGGACACGGCCGCCAGCGTCGGGATCGACAGAGTATGGCTGTCGCCGAGCCTTGCGGCCCAATCCGCGCGCAGGCCCTTGATACCCTCGAGCAGGCGGTCGCGGCAGGCGAGCTCGATGGCATGGCGCTGGCCGTAGTCGAACCCCAGCGTCTCCACGCGGGCGAAGCGGCTGAGTGCCCAGGCGAGGCAGGTGGTGGAATCCTGGCCGCCGGAAAACAGCACCAAGGCGGTCTGTGATGAAAATGCGTCACTCATGGTCCGCGCTTTAGCACTGCGCAGACCACTCGCCAATCGGTGGAAATCGGCCTGTTCCGCCGTGCTCCGCTGGGAACGGGCGCCCGCTTTTGGCATAAGGTTTGGGAGCCAGGAGACTGCCCCGCAATGACCCCTTCCCGCGACATCTCCCGCCTGATCGAGATCATGGCGGCGCTGCGCACGCCGGTGACCGGCTGCCCCTGGGATCTCGAGCAGGATTTCGCGACCATCGCGCCCTACACGATCGAGGAAGCCTATGAGGTGGTCGACGCCATCACCCGGGGCGACCTCGACGATCTGCGCGAGGAGCTCGGCGACCTCCTGTTGCAGGTCGTGTTCCACGCCCAGATGGCTGAGGAGCAGAATGCGTTCGCGTTTGGTGACGTCGTCGAAGCCATCACCCGCAAGATGATCCGCCGCCATCCTCATGTCTTCGCCGACAAGAACGGAAATCTCGCCTCCTCTCACGTCAAGGAAGTCTGGGACCGCATCAAGGCCGAGGAGAAAGCCGAGCGCGCCGCGCGCCGGCCGCCGGAGGACGGGCCGGCGCGCAAATCACTGCTGTCGGGCGTGAAGGCCGGCCAGCCCGCACTGACGCGCGCCATGGAGCTTCAGCGCAAGGCCTCCACCGTCGGCTTCGACTGGAACGATCCGCGCGCGGTCTTGCAAAAGATCCGCGAGGAAGCCGACGAGATCGAGGCCGCGCTCGACCGCAACGACAAGCAGGAATTGGCGGAGGAGACGGGCGACCTGATGTTCGCCCTCGTCAACCTCGCCCGCCATGTCGATGCCGATCCGGAAAGCGCCTTGCGGGCGACGAATGCAAAATTCGAGCGGCGCTTCGCCTATATCGAACGCGCGCTCGAGGCGCAGGGGCGCACGCTGGAGCAGGCCTCGCTCGCGGAGATGGATGCGCTATGGAACGAGGCGAAGGTCGACGAAAAGCCGGCGCCGGAGGGACGCAAAGAAGTTCGCCGTTAACCCAAATGTCGTCCTGGACAAGCGCGCCTCAAGCGCGCGCAGATCCGGGACGACAGCGTCTATGCGGAGAGATGCGGCACCGCATCGAACCTGGACACCACGATATCCCGCTTGGTCTCGTCGACCCGCACGGTCATGTCGAAGCGGCCGTCGTGCAGCTCCTTGGACAGCACCTCGGAATTGCGATGCAGCCAGGAGATGCCGGCGCCGTCGGCGGCGTCGATGGAGAGATCCAGGGTGGTGCGTTTGGCCGCGAGCCGTTCCTCGATCGCGGCGAGCAGTGCTTCCACCCCTTCGCCCGACACGGCCGAGACCAGCATCGCCGGATGGTCTTCCGGCCTGCGTGCGGCGATGTTCAAAAGCTCTTCGCGCTGTTCGGCATCGTAACGGTCGATCTTGTTCCAGACTTCGATGATGCGGCCGGAATCATCAGGGTTGATGCCGAGCTGGCGCAGCACCGCGTCGACGTCGCTCTGCTGCGCTTCGGCATCCTCATGCGAGATGTCGCGGACATGCAGGATGACGTCGGCCTCCAGCACCTCCTCCAGCGTAGCGCGGAAGGCGGCGACGAGCTGTGTCGGCAGATTGGAAATGAAGCCGACCGTGTCGGACAGCATCGCCTTGCCGCCGTGCGGCAGGTTCAGCGCCCGCAGGGTCGGATCGAGCGTCGCGAACAGCATGTCGGCGGCCTGCACGTCGGCGCGCGTCAGGCGGTTGAACAGCGTCGACTTGCCGGCATTGGTGTAGCCGACCAGCGCGACGACGCGATACGGCACGCGCTGGCGCCCGGCCCGGTGCAGGCGGCGCGTCGCCTGCACCTTCTTCAGTTCGCCCTCCAGCTTGGAGATGCGCTCCTGAATCAGGCGGCGGTCGGCTTCGATCTGCGTCTCGCCCGGACCGCCCATGAATCCGAAACCGCCGCGCTGGCGTTCGAGATGGGTCCATGAGCGCACCAGGCGCGAGCGCTGATAGTTGAGATGCGCGAGCTCGACCTGGAGCGAGCCTTCCCTGGTCTTGGCACGGCGGCCGAAGATTTCCAGAATGAGCCCGGTGCGGTCGAGCACCTTGGCGTGCAGCTCCTTCTCGAGATTGCGCTGCTGGATCGGCGCCAGCGCGCAATCCATCACCACGAGCTCGACATCGAGGCTTTTGATCAGCCCCGCGATCTCCTCGACCTTGCCCTTGCCGATATAGGTCGCCGGCCTGATCTGGCTGATCGGCGCGATAATGGCGTCGGCAATGACGAGATCGATCGCGCGCGCGAGGCCCGCGGCTTCATCGAGCCGGGCCTCGGCGTTACGCAGGACTTGATTAGACAAGCCATGGTTTTCCGATTGCACGTCGGCACTGCCCGCGCGCATACGCAAGTAGGGGCCGATGACAAGCACCCGCCCCGTCTGCTTAGCCCCTGCCGGCCGCGGACGGTCGGCATCCCCGTCGAAATTCCGGGGTTCCAATCAGATCACTCTCAAGCCGGCTGATCCTCGCCGCCTTCGAACAACTGGATCGGCGCACCCGGCATGATGGTCGATATCGCATGCTTGTAGACAAGCTGCGAGTGACCGTCGCGCCGAAGCAGCAGACAGAAATTGTCGAACCAGGTCACGATGCCCTGGAGCTTCACTCCGTTGACCAGAAAGATCGTCAGTGGCGTCTTGGTTTTGCGAACGTGATTAAGGAAGGTGTCCTGCAGGTTTTGTGCGCGGTCTGCCGCCATTGTTTTTATCTCGCTTTGAGTTTCTTTTTATTGCGCCGGTTGCGGCCCTCTTTTGAAATTCGGAGCCTCTCCCGGTTGCCGTGCCTCATGAGATCCCCCTCGGAAGGAACAGCTGTGCAATTAGAGGACAGGTGGGCCTATTAGGCAAGCCGCTTCACGCGGCAGCCCCAGCCGTATTGCCCCGAAAAACTACGGAAATCGATGATTTTCCTCGCTTATCTTTGATCTCTGACCGCCACCTGGCCGCGCTAGCCGACACCAAGCGCCTTCAGCTTCCGGTGTAGCGCTGAACGTTCCATGCCAACAAACTCGGCCGTGCGAGAAATATTTCCCGAGAAACGGCTGATCTGTGCAATCAAATAGTCGCGCTCGAACACTTCGCGCGCCTCGCGCAGCGGCAGCCCCATGATGTGCTCGCCATTGTTGCTGGTCGGCATCGCCGGGACCATGGAGCCGACGTCCTGCGGCAACATGTCGGCCGTAATGATGACCTCGGGCCCGCCCGCAGCCAGAATCATGACTCTCTCAACATTGTTGCGGAGCTGGCGCACATTGCCCGGCCAGACGTGCGATTGCAGCACCGCCATCGCATCCTGCCCGATCTGACGCTTCGGCAGGCCGCTGCCGGCCGAGATCTGCTCCATGAAGTAGTCGATCAATTCCGGAATGTCCTCGCGCCGCTCCGACAGCGCGGGCACGCGGATCGGCACCACCGAGAGCCGATGATAGAGGTCCTCGCGGAAATGACCGGCCGCGATCTCCTCTTCGAGATTGCGCGCGGTGGAGGAGATGATGCGGACGTCGACCTGCACCTTTGCGGTGCCGCCGACGCGCTGGAACGACTGCTCGACCAGCACGCGCAGAATCTTGTTCTGGGTCTCGCGCGGCATGTCCGCAATCTCGTCGATGAACAGCGTGCCGCCATGGGCTTCCTCGAGCGCACCGGCCTTGCGCGGCTGTTCGCCGTTGGGCTGCTCGACGCCGAACAGCTCATGCTCCATCCGCTCGGGCGTGATGGCGGCTGCGTTGATGACGACGAAGGGTCCGTCGGCGCGGCCCGAGGCCATGTGCAGCGTGCGCGCCGTCAGCTCCTTGCCGGCGCCGGCGGGGCCGACGATCAGGATACGGCTGTTGGCCTTGGCCGCGCGCTCGATGGTCTGGCGCAGCTGGTTCATGCTCGGCGAGCGGCCGACGAGCTGGCTGGCGCTCGGCGCGAGCTGCTTCAGCTCCTTGACCTCGCGCTTGAGGCGCGAGTTCTCCAGCGCGCGGGTCGCGACCAGGATCAGCCGGTCGGCCTTGAACGGTTTCTCGATGAAGTCATAGGCGCCGCGCTTGATCGCGGCGACCGCGGTCTCGATGTTGCCGTGGCCGGAGATCATCACGACCGGCAGGTCGGCGTTGTCCTTCTTGACCTGCTCCAGGAGCTGCAAGCCGTCCAGCTTGGAGCCCTGGAGCCAGATGTCGAGGAACACCAGATGCGGTCTGCGGTTGGCGATCTCGGCGAGGGCCGTATCGCTGTCGCGCGCAGTCCTTGTGACGAACCCCTCGTCTTCGAGTATGCCGGCAACGAGATCCCGAATATCGGCCTCATCATCGACAATCAGAATTTCACTTGCCATGGGTCGCGCCTGCCTTGTCAGCTACCTGTTGAGGCTTCGATTTTCGTTGAATCATTGGTCTTTTCAGTCGGCTCTTTGGTTCCGGCGGCCGGCCCGTTTGTTTCCGGGTCCTTGATGGATCCCGTAACGGCGTCCTTGTTGTCCGACTTGGTTGCTTCCTTGGCCGCGGCCGCCGGCTCGGCTGTCTCGGACTTCGCGGGTTGCCCGGAGATCGCAAAGCGCAACCGCATCCAGGCGCCGCGCTGGCCTTCGCGGAAGTCGGAAGCGTCCTTCAGCTCGATGCGTCCGCCGTGGTCTTCCAGCACGCGGCCGACGATCGCCAGCCCCAGGCCGGTGCCCTTGGCACGCGTCGTGACGTAGGGCTCGAGCAACCGCGAGCGCGCGACCTTGGGCAGGCCGATGCCGTTGTCGATGACGTCGATCAGCACGTCCTCGCCCTCGCGCGACACCACGACGTCGATGCGGCCCTTTCCGTTTTCCTTGCCGAGCTCCTCCGGCGGGACCTGCTCGATCGCCTCGGTTGCGTTCTTGACGATGTTGGTGACCGCCTGGGAGATCAGCCGCCGGTCGAACTGGGCGCGCAGCGGATCCTCTTTGAACTCGGCCTCGATGTCGATCTCGGGATGGGCGACCTTCATCAGGAATACCGCCTGCCGCACTGTGTCGGCGACGTCCTCGCCTTCCATCACCGGCTTCGGCATCCGCGCGAAGCGGGAGAACTCGTCGACCATGCGCCTGATGTCGTCGACCTGGCGCACGATGGTGTCGGTGCACTGGTCGAAGACCTGCTTGTCCTTGTCCTCGGTGATGGTCTTGCCGAACTTGCGCCGGATGCGCTCGGCCGAGAGCTGGATCGGCGTCAGCGGGTTCTTGATCTCGTGGGCAATGCGGCGCGCCACGTCGCCCCAGGCCGAGGTGCGCTGCGCCGACACGAGCTCGGTGATATCGTCGAGCGTGATGATGTAGCTGTCGCGCGGCTGGCTGGTCTTCTCGGCGCTGACGCGGACCGAGAGATTGCGCTCGGTGCCGTCGCGGGTGATCGTGATCTGGCCCTGCACCAGGCGCTGGGTCCCTTCCCGTGCCGCCTTCATCATTTCGTCAAGCTCGGGCAGCACGTCGGAGAGCGGGTGGCCGAGCGTCTCCGCTTCGGAGTGCCCGATCAGCTTCTCGGCGGAACGGTTGAGGATGCCGACGCTGCCGGAGGTGTCGACGCCGATGATGCCGGCGCTTGCCGATGACAGCACGGCCTCGATGAAGCGGCGGCGGCTGTCGATGAGGTCGCTGGCGTTGACGAGCTCGTCGCGCTGGCTGCGCAATTCCTGCGTCATCTTGTTGAAGGTCTCACCGAGCTGGGCAAGGTCGCCTTCCGACTGGTGCACGGGCACCTGGACATGCAGATCGCCGGTCGAGACCGTGTGGGCCGCATTCATCAGCCGCCGGATTGGCGAGACCAGCGAGTTGGCGAAGTTGAGTCCGATCAGCACCGAGGCCATCAGGATGGTCAGCGCGATCACCGCAAACATCAGCGCAAACGCGACCTGGATACCGAGCCGTCGCGACTCGATCTGAGCGTATTCGGCGACGCTGACCTCGGTTTGCTTGAGCTGGTTCACGACGTTCGGATCGAGTGGCCGGGCGACGTAAAGGAACGTGTCGCTGAAGGCGCGCAGGCGGATCACCGCGGCGACGAAGCTCGCGTCCGGCAGCACCGCGATCTCGGGCTCGGACTCGTTGACGTTGCTGAGAAAGTCGGGCGCCGGCGGCGAATAGGCGAGCCGCATGCCGGTGTCGGCGGATTCCAGAATGTTGGTGTTCTTGTCGATGATCATCGCGCCCGGCAAATTGCGGGAGCCGGCGCTGGCGGTCAGCATCTCGCGGAACGAGCGGCGGTCCTGGTCGTAGAGCGGCCGGGCGTGCGCGATGTCGTTGGCCATGCCGAGAATGTCGCCGCGGATCAGCTGCGCATGGTCCTGCATGTAGGCCCGCGCGATCGTCAGCGAATTCTGGATCACCTCCTTGGTCGGCCCCGAGAACAGCCGGTCGAGGCCGCGCTCGATGGTGACGTTGGCGACCACGGCGACCAGCACCGCCGGCAGCACCGCCACGATCGAGAACAGGCTGACGATCTGGACATGGAGGCGCGCTGCCGCCCTGCCCCGCCGTCGCGCCAGGATCAGTTGCCAGAGTTCCCGGACGATGATCCCGACCAGGAGCAGGATCGTGGCCGCGTTGATCAGATAAAACGAGCGGACCACCTCCGGCGTCGGCTCGATCTTGGTGAGGCCGGTCAGAACCAGGAAGGTCAGGAGGGCCGAGAGCAGCGCCAGGGCCACGGCGAAGGGTGCCAGCCAGCGCCGCAGCGACCAGCGCTTGGGCTCTTCGGCTGGGGCCGTGTCAAAGGATGCGGCCGAGGTATCTGCGCTGGTCATTCCGGCAATGGGTTGCTGAAAACGGGTCCGCGGGCGGGCGGATACTGATGTATTCGTACCACATTGTTGCCGAATTGCGACAATTCCGCGGCGTCTCCGCCGCGACGACGGCACATCCACAAGCAGATTCCGGTTGGACGGGAACGGATTCCCGCCGTCCCGGCTTGACGGGGATGGATAGATTTTTTCTCGCGACGATGGTCTCGGCCGTGCTTCTGCTGATCGTGGCCGCCGACCTCCTGGTTAACGGGCTCGGCCTTCAGCAGCCGCTGGTGAATGTCGCCAGCGTGATGCCGGCATCCAGCCGACTTGTCAGGTAGATGATGCAGCGCCTTGCGGCAGAATGACCAATTTGTGGGTGCGAGCGGAACATTTCAGTCCGATACGGACTTCTGCCCACCGCGTCAGCCACAACGGCCAGCGCGATCCGGACAGGCTCAGCTCTGCCTTGGTAGGGGGAGCTGAGCCACCGTCCGTCCAGAACGACTATGCCCCGCTGCGGTAGACCTGGATGTCCAGATCCCGGATCTTCTTGCGGAGCGTGTTGCGGTTGAGGCCGAGCAGGTCTGCGGCGCGGATCTGATTGCCGCGGGTGGCCGCGAGCGCGGCCGTGAGCAGCGGCACCTCGATCTCCTTCAGGATGCGGTGATAGAGACCCGGCGGCGGCACGCCGTTCGGGAAGCCCTGGAAGTGCGAGGAGAGATAGGCCTCCACCGCGCCGCCCAGATTGTCGACGCCCTGCTGGACCGCCGCACCAGGGCTGACCGAAGGCGGCGCGAGCTCGCCGTCGATGACCGAGGCCGTGATCACGTCCTGCGGATAGAGCGCGGCCAGGCGCCGGGCGAGGTTTTCGAGCTCGCGCACATTGCCCGGCCAGCGGTGCTGCTTCATCCGCTCCAGCGCCAGCGCGTCGAGCTTCTTCGGCGGCAATCCGTCCTTCTCGGCCAGCGTGAAGAAGTGCCGCACCAGATCCGGCAGGTCCTCGATACGCTCGCGAAGCGGCGGCAGCCGCAGCGGCACGACGTTGAGGCGGAAGAACAGGTCTTCGCGGAACAGGCCCTGCTGGATCAGGACGCGCAGATCCTTGTTGGAAGCCGCGACGATCCGCACGTCGGTCTTGATCGGGGTGCGGCCGCCGACGGTGGTGTATTCGCCTTGCTGGAGCACGCGCAATAGGCGGGTCTGCGCCTCCATGGGCATGTCGCCGATTTCGTCGAGGAACAGCGTGCCGCCCTCGGCCTGCTCGAACCGGCCCGAGGCGCGGGTGTTGGCGCCGGTGAAGGCGCCGCGCTCATGGCCGAACAGCTCGGATTCGATGAGGTCGCGCGGGATCGCCGCCATGTTGACGGCGACGAAGGGGCCGTTGCGCCGCTTGCCGTAATCGTGCAGCGCGCGTGCCACCAACTCCTTGCCGGTGCCGGACTCGCCCGTGATCATCACGGTGAGGTCGGTCTGCATCAGACGCGCCAGCACGCGATAGATCTCCTGCATCGCCGGCGAGCGGCCGACCAGCGGGATCGCTTCCATCTCGGCGTCATCGTCCGGCGTCGAGACCCGCTCCTTCGGCTCGGCGAGCGCGCGGCCGACGATGGCGATCAGCTCCTTCAAATCGAAGGGCTTTGGCAGATATTCATAGGCGCCGCGCTCGGAGGCGCGGATCGCCGTCATGAACGTGTTCTGTGCGCTCATGACGATGACGGGCAGATTCGGCCGCATCTTCTTGATCCGCGGCAAGAGGTCGAAAGCGTTCTCGTCAGGCATCACCACGTCGGTGATGACGAGATCGCCCTCTCCCTGGCTGACCCAGCGCCATAAGGTTGCGGCATTGCCGGTGAGCCGCACTTCGTAGCCGGCGCGGGACAGTGCCTGATTGAGAACGGTGCGGATGGCGGTATCGTCATCAGCTACGAGAATGCTACCTGCGGGCATCGTTAATCCTCATTTTGCCCCCTGTGATGCAGGCGACGGCTTCCCGGCAGAGTCGGCGCGACTGCTTTGATCGGCATGTTTCGCCGATGTGGAATACATCGGCATCAGCACGCGGAAGGTCGTCTTGCGCGGCTGAGATTCGCATTCGATGATGCCCCCGTGATCGCCGACGATCTTTGCAACCAGCGCGAGGCCCAGCCCCGAGCCGGTCTGCTTGGTGGTCACGAAGGGGTCGAACAGGTTGGGCAGAAGGTCGTCTGGCACGCCTGGTCCGTTATCTCTCACGCAGAATTCGAGCGGCAGGGATACCCGGGATTTTTGACCGGGGACTGACAGGCGCACGCCGGGGCGGAAGGCGGTGGTGAGCTGGATCTCGGCGTCGGGCGCGTCGATCAGGGCTTCGGCGGCGTTCTTGACGAGATTGAGGAACACCTGGACCAGCTGGTCCTGGTTCGCCAGCACCGGCGGCAGCGAGGGATCGTAATCCTCGATGAAGCGGATGTTGCGGGCAAAGCCGGACTGCGCCAGTCGCTTCACGTGATCGAGCACAGAGTGAATGTTGACGGGACCGCGCACCACGGGGCGCTCGTCGCCGAACACCTCCATGCGGTCGACCAGCGTCACAATGCGGTCGGCCTCGTCGCAGATCAGGCGCGTCAGCATGCGGTCCTCGGACGAGGCCTGCTGCTCCAGCAATTGCGCCGCGCCGCGGATTCCCGAGAGCGGATTCTTGATCTCGTGCGCCAGCATCGCCGCGAGCGCGATCACCGAGCGCGCGGCGCTGCGATGGGTGAGCTGGCGGTCCATCTTGTCGGCGATGCTGCGCTCCTGGAGCATCACCACGATGTGGCCGGGCCGCTCGGTGAGCGGAGCCACATGCAGGTCGACCTGGCGGTCGCCGCCCATGCGCGGTGTGCCCAGATCAACCTTGTATTCGTTGACCGGCGAGTTCGACGAGCGCACCTGGTCGATCAGTGCCAGCAGCGGGCTGCCGAACGGCACCAGCTCCTTGAGCGATTGCCGCTTCAGGAACTGCGTCGAGATTTCGAAGAAGGCTTCGGTCGCGATGTTGGCGGCGACGATCTTGCCGTCCGGCCCGATCATCAGCACGGGATTGGGCAGCGCATCCAGGATCGCATCGCTGTCGGACGCCCGGCGATGTTCGGCGGCTGAGCTCATGCAGCGGCTCTCCATGCGAAGTCGTCGAAGGCGTCTTGCAGCGATTGGTGAACGCGGCGCGGATCCTCCGAGGTGAGTATCTTCTGGCGCCACGATTTCAGCGTCTCGGCCGGCGCGCCGCTGACCTGCGCCGCGACGTCGAGCGCCCAGCCCAGATGCTTGCGCGCATGCCTGAGGCCAATGCGCAAGCCGTATAGTGCGCAAACACCTTCATAGAGCGTGCGGACATAATGCAGCTGCATCGCGAGCGCCGGCGTTGCTTCCTCTGCGCCGCCCTTCAGGCGGCGGCCGATCTGGCCGGGCAGCCAGGGCTGGCCCTGCGCGCCGCGGCCGATCATCACGGCATCGGCGCCGGAGGCCTCTAACGCCGCGAGCGCCTTCTCGTAGGACGTAATGTCGCCATTGACGACGAGCGGAATGGAGATGGCCTCGCGCACGGCGCGGATCGCATCCCAATCGGCCTCGCCCTTGTAGAACTGGCAGCGGGTGCGGCCATGCACGGTGACAAGCTTGATGCCTGATGCTTCCGCGCGCCGCGCCAACTCCGGCGCGTTGCGGCTGCGGTCGTCCCAGCCGAGCCGCATCTTCAGTGTCACCGGCACCTTCACCGCGGCGATCGTCGCTTCGATCAGGCTGACGGCATGGTCGACGTCGCGCATCAGGGCCGAGCCGGACTGGCCGCCGGTGACGTGGCGGGCCGGACAGCCCATGTTGATATCGATGATGTCGGCACCTTCGGCCTCAGCGATCCGGGCGCCTTCGGCCATCCAATGCGGCTCGCAGCCGGCGAGCTGGACCACATGCGGACCGATTCCCGTAGCTTCGCAACGCAACCGGGACATCCGATGACCGCTGGCAAGTTCATCGCTGGCTGTCATTTCCGACACGACGAGACCCGCCCCAAGCTCCGCGGCCAGCCGCCGAACGGGCGAGTCAGTCACCCCCGACATCGGCGCCAGGAAGACCGGAGTGGCGACATCAATATCGCCTATTTTCAACGGCTTAGAGCCGGATATTGCCGAGCCGGTCACATGGGTCTCATCGACTGGACAGGGCCTCATCGCGCCTGCCATGATCTATCTTGCGCACAATTCTTGTGCAGTCAAGCGTCATGCCTACAGTTTAGACAGTTCTGCAAATCTTTCAAGTGCAGTGCAGCAAAATGCTGTTGCCCACAAGCGTGGAAACCGCTTTTTTTGCGGGCCTGCCGTGCTAGAGGCATGCCACCAAATCACCCCACTCCCCGACTCGTCATCACCAACTGAGTATTTGAGTCCTATGGCGAAATCACAACGCACCGCGGCCGTCCTCGTCGCAGCCGGACGCGGCTTGCGCGCCGGTGCCGGCGGGCCGAAGCAATATCGCGAGATCGGCGGTGTGCCCGTGATCCGTCGCGCCATGGAAGCCTTCAGCCGCCACCCCGAGGTGTTTGCGGTGCAGCCGGTGGTGAATCCCGACGACACCGCCATGTTCACGGCAGCGGTCGCAGGCCTCAAGCACGAGCCGCCGGCCGACGGCGGCGCCACCCGCCAGGCCTCGGTGCTCGCCGGCCTCGAAGCGCTCGCACGGCACAAACCCGATATCGTCTTGATCCATGACGCCGCTCGCCCCTTCGTCTCGGAAGGCGTGATCTCCCGTGCGATCGAGGCGGCGAGCCGCACCGGCGCAGCGATCCCCGCCATTGAGGTCACCGACACGATCAAGCTCACCGGCGAGAACGGCCATGTCGAGGGCACGCCGGACCGCGCGCGGCTGCGAATCGCGCAGACGCCGCAATCCTTTCTTTTCGACGTCATCCTCGAGGCGCATCGTCGCGCGGCAAAGCAAGGACGCTCGGATTTCACCGACGATGCCGCCATTGCCGAATGGGCAGGATTGACGGTTGCAACCTTTGAAGGCGATGTTGCCAATATGAAGCTCACCACTCCCGAGGATTTCGTGCGCGAGGAAGCACGCCTGGCCGCCCAGCTCGGCGATATCAGGACCGGCACGGGCTATGACGTGCACGCCTTCGGCGACGGCGACCACGTCATGATCTGCGGCGTGCGCGTCCCTCACACCAAGGGGTTTCTGGCCCATTCCGACGGCGATGTCGGCCTGCATGCGCTGGTCGACGCCATTCTCGGTGCGCTCGCCGACGGTGACATCGGCTCGCACTTCCCGCCGAGCGACGCGAAGTGGAAGGGTGCTTCCTCCGACCAGTTCCTGAAATATGCCATCGAGCGCGTCGCGGTACGTGGCGGCCGCGTCGCCAATCTCGAGGTGACGCTGATCTGCGAACGGCCGAAGATCGGTCCCTTGCGCGACATCATGCGCGCGCGCATCGCCGAGATCTCCGGCGTCGAGATCTCCCGCGTCGCGGTGAAGGCGACGACCAGCGAGCGGCTCGGCTTCACCGGCCGCGAGGAAGGCATCGCGGCCACCGCGAGCGCCACCATCCGCCTGCCCTGGAGCCTGTAGGACCATGGGCGGCAGCGACGCACGCGCCCTCTCCCGCTCGCTGCTCGATTTGTGCCGGATGCGCAAACTGACGATCGCGACGGCCGAGTCCTGCACCGGCGGCCTCGTCGCCGGCGCGCTGACCGACATCCCCGGCTCCTCCGACGTGATCGACCGCGGCTTCGTCACCTATTCCAACGACGCCAAGCGCGCGATGCTCGGGGTCGAGGCGAGCACGCTCGCCAATTTCGGCGCGGTCAGCAAGGAGACCGCAACCGCCATGGCGATCGGCGCCCTGGAGCGCGCCGATGTCGATCTCGCGGTCGCCATCACCGGAATTGCCGGCCCCGGCGGCGCCACGCCCGGCAAGCCGGTCGGCCTCGTGCACTTCGCGGCGGCGGCGCGCGACGGCCGCATCATCCATCGCGAGCACCGCTTCGGCGCAATCGGCCGCAGCGCCGTGCGCGCGCGCTCCGTGGTCGAGGCGCTGCGCATGCTGATGGACCTCGCCCGCGGCCCGCAAGCCCAGGTCAAGCCGCGCCCCGCAGCCGCAAGCCGTCTGCGTCCCCGCGTGACCCGCTCGCCACGCCGACACGCGGTGAAGCGCAGGCCGCCGCGCTCGCCGCGGGGCTGAGGCGCTCTCAGGCCGCCGACAGCACCGCGCTCGCACGATCGAGCACGCGCTGCCTAACCGCATCGGCATCTGATGGATTGACCTTCGCGCTCACCGTCAATTCGACGACGGGTGCTGCGGGATCGGCAGCGATCACCTTTGACACATTGACCGAGGGCGCGGTTCTGTCGTCGATGCGGGGATCGTCGCGCAGCTCCTTCAGGATCTGGTCGGCCAACGCATTGGCCGCGCCTGCCCTGACCGGAAACGCCACCTTGACTTCGCCCGTACCTGGATAGGCGCTGTGGTTGATGATGGCCGCGCCCCACACCTGCCCGTTCGGCAACAGGATCTGCGTGTTGTCGAGCGCGACCAGCTCGGTCATGAACAGCGACAACGACTTTACCTTCCCGGCCTTGCCGGCGACCTCGACGTCGTCGCCGATGTGAAAGGGACGAAACAGCAGCAGCATCACGCCGGCGGCGAGGTTGGAGAGCGTGCCTTGAAGCGCAAGGCCGATGGCGAGTGACGTCGCGCCCAGCACGGCAACGAGGCTCGCGGTCTGGATGCCGAAGAGCTGCAGCACGGCGATGCCGACCACCGCGAGCACGGCATAGCGAGCCACACTGGCGACAAACAAGGTGACCAGCGGATCGACGCGGTGCGTGACACTCAAGACGCGCGTGACGAAACGCTGCATTGCGCCGGACAGATACCAGCCGACTGCGAACAGCAGGATCGCGTAAATCGCGTTCAAGCCATACAGGACGAGCGATGCTTCCAACGTATCGAAATTGATGGTCATGGCAGCTCCAACCCGGACGAATCCGTTGAGAACTCGCGGCGGCGCGAAATGATCCCGGCGGATGTCGATGGGAACGCCAACCCGCTCGCCCGGATTGCGCTGCTCTCCATCTGGGCTACAACCCTTTGTGCTGCCCGACGGCAAAACACGCAGCCGCGGGGTCAATCCGCACGCGACAAAATATTCGCCTTTACAGAAATTCTGTTTAAGCGCATTGTTCGGCCACCTCATCCCAGTCAGAGGGGCGTATCGCGATCGTCACGAAACGCGGGATGGGCCGTGGTGGGCGCTGGCAGCACCGGCGCGAAGGGCATCGCAGGGCGGGCAACCGTGAGCGATCGCCGCGCGCAAACGACCGATGCTATCAGCGTACGGCAAAACCGTGTCGTCCTGACGCCCGGGGCCTGTGCGTCAAGTCTTGCGGTGATGCGTTTTCGTCCAACCGGGCGCGCGCATCAGCGATCCGCAAGGCGACGGGGGCAATAGTGCATCGCTCCCCGGGGAGAACTCGGCATAAGCCGTCAAACCACTGCGCAGGGAAGGCCGGTTGTTTGGCTTCACCTGTATGCCGCTGTGCAGCTCTTCGTAGCGCAACTTCCGCACAGTGGACCGCGGGTGCCCAGCCGGCATCCGGTCTTCCCTGCGCCCTCTGACTTCAAGAGGGTGTCTCGACGAAGCAAAGCTCGGGCGAGAGAAAGCCGCGAGGACGCGCAGGTGTGTCCGCGATTGAGATGCCAATTGGAAAAGCTGACCTGGATGCTCACCCTCAGTCATTTCCCAGCGGCTTGTCCGCCGAAGCTCGGAGAGCGAAGGCGGAAGCGAAGATTCCATGGGGGTGGATAGCGACCAAGTCTGAGGCCAGACTGAGGTTGCATCCATTCAACCTGGAGACGACGATGTTGCTCGATCATCCTATCG
>NZ_JADPJR010000108.1:0-264349 GCF_023073535.1 Bradyrhizobium sp. 179
ATCTCATCCCGACACCGCCTCGATTCGACGCAAAATCAAGCGCGCGGGCTGGGATGATGCCTTCCTCCTCAGTATGCTTCGCCATATGCGATAGCCCTGCCCGCAGGCGGGGGAGGGAGCGCACCGTCTTCGTGATCACAGCCCGGCTCAATCGCATTGCTCTTAGTCCAGTGCACCTTGGGAGAAGAAATGCTTGCGGATGCGTTGCACGAGCTCGGTGAACACGGGATCGGCCATCACGTCGAGCGAGCGCGGACGCGGCAGCGGCACATCATAGATCGCGGCGATCGCACCGGGGCGCTCGGTCATGACCAGTACGCGGTCGGCGAGGAAGACGGCTTCCGGAATCGAATGCGTGATCAGCAGCACCGTTTTCCTGGTCTCGCGCTGGATCCGCATCAATTCGACATTCATGCGTTCGCGTGTCAGCGCATCGAGCGCGCCGAACGGCTCGTCCATCAGCATGATCTTGGGATCGTGCACCAGCGCTCGGCAGATCGAGGCGCGCTGCTGCATGCCGCCGGAGAGCTGCCATGGCAGCTTCTTCTCGAAGCCTTCGAGCCCGACCAGCTTCAACAGATCCTTGGCGCGAGCGAGATATTTATCCCGCGCCAGCCGCTTCATGTCGATCGGCAGCATGACATTGTTGAGGATGTTGCGCCAGGGCAGGAGCAACGCGTTCTGGAAGACGATGCCGACATTGCCGTGCGGCGTCGTCACCCTCTCGCCCTCGACCAGGATCTCGCCCGTGGTCGGCGGCAGCAATCCCGAGATCAGCTTGAGCAGCGTGGACTTGCCGCAGCCGCTTGGGCCCACCACGACGAAGAACTCGCCATCATTAATGTTGAAATCGAGCGGCCGCAGCGACGGCACATCGCCGTCGCGCGTCCGGTAGGTCTTGGACACGCCGGACAGTTTGATGCCCGACGCATCGCCGGCAGCCCGGTCACTCACCAGTCTCAGATGCGCGGCCGGCTGCAGGGTTGCGTTCATTGCTGTCGCAGGTTTCACGATCCGCTCTTCGGCAAATAGTCGTTGGTGTAAAACGCCTTCGGGTTCTCCTTGGCCTTGGCATCGAGGCCGCCATATTCGACGAGAAGATTGACGGTCTCGGTCATGTTCTGGTCGGTGACCTGGAATGGCCGCTTGCTCTTGGTGTCCGCGGTCCGGTAGAGCGGGATGGTCAGCTCGAAGCCCTGTGTCAGCGTATCGATCTTGCCGCCCTTGGGATTAGCATCGAGGATCGATTGCGCCGCGGCCTTCGGCTCCTTCTCGGCGGCCTCGACCGCCTTGGTAGTCGCCGACATGAAGCGGCGAACCAGATCGGCATTCGCCTTCACATAGTCAGTGTTGGCGATGATGCCTGATGAAACCATGTTGATGCCGTAGTCGGCGAACTTGATCGGATAGACGTCCTTGCCGGTGGCGTCCTTGATCTTCATCGACTGGTCCATGACGTAGCCGAGCAAGAGATCCGCCTGGCCGTTGATGACGGCGTTGAGCTTGGTCTGGCCGTCGCCGGCAACGGTTTTGAAGTCGCTCTCCTTCAGGCCGGTCTTCTTCAGGAACAGCGGCCAGATCTGGGTCATGGAATCGGCCGGCGTGATCGCCACCGTCTTGCCCTTGATGTCTTCGGGCTTCTTGATGTTCTTGTCGACGAAGCCCATGGCGGACATCGGGCTGGTCTGGAGCAGCACGCCGGTCGCAACCACCGGCGCGCCCTTGATCGCGGCGCGCATCATGGTGGGAACGTCGACATAGCCGAAATCGGCGGTCTTCGCCGCGACGGCCTGCGTGGTCGCAGCCGAGCCGCGGCCTTCCTGGATCTCGAGGTCGATGCCTTCGGCCGCATAGATGCCCTTGGCCTTGCCGTAATAGAACGGCGCGTGCTCGCCATAGACGTACCAGTTCAGCATCAGCACGACCTTATCGGCCGCCTGTGCCGGCAGTGCCGCGAACACCATCAGCGCTGCCGAGACGCCCCCTATCCACCGCTTCATCGTTACTCTCCCATGTCGTTGTTGCGTCGGCCGTTGGTGGCCGTTCGTTGCTTCACTTCAGAGCCGAAAATTACTTAAGAGGCGAAAAGCACGTCCTCACGCTGGCTGACGTGCCAGGGGATGACCAGCTTCTCGATCCGGTCCACGATCCAGAACAGGACCACACCGAGTAGTGCCAGGATCACAAGGGCAGCGAACATCGTCGGCAGGTCGAAGGTGCCGATCGAGCGCTGCATGACGTAGCCGATGCCGGAATTGGAGCCGACAAACTCGCCGACGACGGCGCCGACCACGGCGAGCGTCACCGAGACTTTGAGACCGGAGAAGATCGCGGGCAGCGCATGCGGCAGGTTCACCGCACGGAACACCTGGAAGCGGCTGCCCTGCATAGCGCGGGCGAGATCGACCATATCAGGATCGACCGATTTAAAGCCCTGCACGGCCGAGACAACGACGGGGAAGAAGCCCAGCAGGAACGCCGAGATCACCTTCGGGATGATGCCGAAACCGAACCAGACCACAAACAGCGGCGCGATCGCAATCTTCGGCACGGATTGCGAGAACACCAACAGCGGATAGACGTAGCTCTCCACTGTCTTGGAGCCGGCAATCAGCATTGCGACGGGAATGCCGAACAGCGCCGACAGCACGAAGCCACACACGGTCGCATAGGTGGTCGGCCACGACTGGCGCAGCAGTTCCGGCCATTCGGTGCGCAGCACCGCCACGACGTCGGCGGGCGACGGGATCTGGTAGGCGGGAATTTTGAACAGCCGGATCGCCAGATCCCAGGCCACGACGATGAAGACCAGGAACAAAAACGGCCGAATCCAGGCCGCATTCAGCATCTTGGACACCGCACTCTGCGGCTTCAACTCAGCCACGTCTCACTCCCGGCAATCTTGTCGTTGGCGGAGAAATTAACCCGTTGGATAAATACTGTCCAGAGCTTTCCCTGTGACGTTTTGCGCCAGGTTCCGGTCGCTGAATGTGAAGGGGGTCGTGTGAAGGGCCGCGTGGAGGGACTGCGGCGAAATCTCGGTGTAGTGGGCGATGACAGCCAAGATTGGAAAAGCAAAAGAATCCCAGTCGAGCGGCGCCGACGGCCACTAAACCGTTTGCGCCACCGCGGTGGGCGACTTTGGCGGCTTCGCGATCTCGAACAGCGCCACGGACTGACCCGTCAGCGCAGCCAGCACGAGTCCAACCATGTGCGCCAGCCGTTCGTCCTTGGCCTTCTTGTCCAACAGATCGCGGCCGAAGATCACGCTGAGCGTCGCCGAATTCGAGAGATAGAAGAAGCAGAGTCCCGCGATCGAGATGTAGAGCTGCACCGGATCGACCGCAACCTGGAAGTCGCCGCTGTCGACGCCGCGGCGCACCACGGTGCGGATCATCTCGACGAAGGGCGAGTGCATCGACTTGACCTTGGTCGAGCGCTTCAGGTGCTTTGCGCGCGCGAGATTCTCGGTCTGGAGCAGCGACAGGAATTCGGGATTGCGCAGGAAGTAATTCCAGGTGAATTCGATCAGCCGCCGGATCGCCTCGGGCGGGTCGAGATGCTCGAGATCGAGCCCGCGCTCCTCGCTGCGGATTTTGTCATAGGCACCTTCAAGCACGGCGAGATAGAGCTCGTCCTTGTTGCCGACATGGTAGTAGAGCATACGCTTGTTGGCGCCAGCCTTGGCGGCGATGCGGTCGACGCGCGCGCCGGCGAGCCCGTGGGCCGCAAACTCCTGCTTGGCGGCCTCGAGAATACGCAGCCGCATCCCCTCGGGATCGCGCTGCCATTTCAGAGTTCGCTTTGCCTTCGCCAAACCGGTTGCTCGCTGGGTGGTCTCAGATCAGCGTGTACCACGAGGAAGTCGTCATTGCGAGGCGCCCTTGCGACGAAGCAATCAGACGGCCGCCGCGGAGGGCTTCTGCATTTCTTCGCTTCGCTCGGAGGAAAGACGTCCCTCAATCCACCGGCTTCGGCGAACGCTCCAGCAGCACGGTCTGGATGCCGCAGGTGCCGTTCCGCACCGTCATCACCCGCGTGCCCGGCTTGCGGCCGTTGCGGACCTCGGAAACGTCGAGACCGGCAGCGATCAGGCGGGCGCGGGTGGCGTCGATGTCGGCCACCCGCCAGCTGAGGCCCCAGAGCCGGTCATGCGCGGCATCGCCGCCCGCCACCGGGCGGCGCACCACCTCGACGATGAGATCGCCGCAGCGGAAGAACATCAGCTGGCCCCAATCCTGATGGGAGCGGTCGAGCGCCAGATCGAGCCCGAGCCGCGCGCCATAAAGTGCGGCGGCGCGCTCGGAATCCTCGGTGGTGATCACGACGTGATCAAGCGCCTCGATCGGCGCGACGTCGGTCGCAACGGATCTGGGGCGCTCGTCGGCGAGCTCGAGGAAGAACATGCGCACGCCGCGCGTGAGCTCCGTAGCGGCACGCGTGCGCTTCCACTGCAGCACGGCATCGGATGCGGCATCGCTGCTTTGGACCTCCGCGACCGGCTCCGGCCTCAAGGCCACGCGTTCCAGGCGGCGGTGCGTCTTGCTCATGTCTGCGACGCGAAAGCACAGGCTGGCGAGCACGCCCTCCTGATCGTCGAGCAGCGCGCGCATGCGGTCGGCGGCGACACTGAAGCCGCTCGGCGCCATCAATTCGGTCGTCATGTTGTCCAAAGTGAACAGGACCCGGTCGGCGCCCTCGCCGGAGTTCTGCCAGGCCGGCGCGCGGGCGAGCAGCGTCTGATAGGCCGCTTTTGCCGCAGCGATATCCCTGACCAGGACGACGACGTGATCGAGCCCGATGATCATCTTCCCCCCTTTTATCGACTCGTAATTGACCCGGAACCCCTGGGCCGAAAGACGGCGTTTGTCCGGGCTTGGCATCGGCCTGTCATGGTCGTATTCCGGCACCATGCTGACCTCAAGCGCTCCGGGCGGCAGATTTGCGAATAATTTCAGCGTCCCTCCGGAGCGGAACCGGTGCTAGAGTAAACGCGCCGGCCGGACCACAAGCGCATCACGGACAAGCAATGCAGGCTCTCTTCATCGGACAGACCTATATCGACGTCGTCTTCATCACCGACCACCTGCCGACCGGCGACGAGAAGCACGTAGCTTCGGATTACGCGGTTTCGTTCGGCGGCAACGCGGTGACGGCGGCGTTCTGCTGCGCCAAGCTCGGCATCGTGCCCGATCTGATCGCAACAGTCGCCAATGACTGGCTGGGGCGCATGTTCCAGGACATGTGCGCGAAATACGCAATCTCGCTGCACGGGCGGAAGGTGAACCAGTCCTCGCTCTCCTTCATCATGCCCAAGGACGGCAAGCGTGCCATCGTCCGCTGCCGCGACGACGAGCACATCCATCCGTTCCCGATGCTCAATCTCGGCGGCTGCCGCGCGCTGCATGTCGACGGCCATCAGCCGGACGCCGCGATCCACTATGCAAAAGTCTGCCGCGAGGCCGGCATCCTGACCTCGCTCGACGGCGGCGGCCTGCGCACCAACACGCATGAGCTGCTGGAATATATCGACGTCGCCATCGTCGCCGAGCGGCTGTGCGAGCAGATGGACCTGACGCCGGAGAAGATGCTCGATTACCTCAAGAGCCGCGGCTGCAAGATCGGCGGCGTCACCATGGGCGAGAAGGGCCTTTTCTGGTACGACGAGACCGGGACGGTGCAGGTGATGCCGGCGATGCCGATCCCGCGCGAGCGCGTGATCGACACCAACGGCGCCGGCGACGTCTTCCACGGCGCCTATGTCTATTCCTACCTCGCCCATCCCGGCAAAAGCTGGCGCGAGCATTTTGATTTCGCCCGCGCCGCCTCGACCTTCAAGATCCAGCGCCTCGGCAACGAGGCCGGCCTGCCGACGCTGGTCGACATCGCCAAGGTCAGGCACGAATTCGAGGTCAGGGTCTAGCGCTCGCAAAAGGTGTGTCATGGGTCGCGTCTTCGTCGCCGGCAGCATCAACATGGATGTGGTGGCAACAGCCGACCGCCATCCACGCGTCGGCGAGACCGTTGCTGGCAAGCAGGTGCTGTATTTTCCAGGTGGCAAGGGCGCGAACCAGGCGGTCGCCGCGTCGCGGCTTGGCGCCAGGACCACGCTGATCGGGCGGCTGGGGAAGGATTCGTTTGGGACCGAGCTGAAGGTTTTCCTTCGCAGTCAGGGCATCGATCTCGGCTACGTGCAGCAGACGGCTGACGCGCACACCGGCACGGCCATCATCACGGTGGCGGAGGCTGACAATACCATCGTCGTCATCCCCGGCGCCAATGCATTGGTCGACGCTGATGACGTCAGCGTTGTGCCGCTGCTGGAGGGCGACGTCGCGGTCAGCCAGTTCGAAATTCCGCTGCCGGCGATTGCCGCGTTCTTCCAGCGGGCACGCGCCGCCGTAGCCACGACGCTGCTCAACCCGGCGCCGGCGCAAAGCATGCCTGGCGAGCTGCTCGCGCTGGTCGACATCCTCGTGCTGAACGAGACCGAGCTCGGCTTGCTCGCCGGCACCGAGCTCTCCGACGGCGACGAGGCCGCGCGGATCATCGACGTCGCGCGACAACTTCAGGCGCGGCGGGACCAGACCATCTGCGTCACGCTCGGCAGGCGCGGCGTGCTCGCGCTGGCGGGGCGCGAGGAGATTTCGGTGCAGGGGCGCACGGTGAAGGCGGTCGACACCACCGGCGCCGGCGATTGCTTCGTCGGCGCGCTCGCGGCGCAACTGGCTGACGGCGCGACACTGCGCGGCGCGCTCACGTTTGCCAACGCCGCCGCTTCGATCAGCGTGCAGCGGATGGGCGCGGGGCCGTCGATGCCGACGGCAAAGGAAGTGGCTGCCGTGATCGACGCAAGCTGATCACGCCAGTGCGCTCTTCAGGTCGAAACTCTGGTCCGCGGCCTGCTCCGGTGAGATCGAGCGGTGCATAGCCTGCAATCGGCGCCCGAACATGTGGTCGCCGGCGCGGTTGATCGACTCGATGCCCAGCAGCGTCTCGCCCTTGTAGCAGAACGCCGAAAACGCCTTGCTCGCGGGGTTGCCGCGCAGCACGACGCGATCGTAACCGGTGGTGAGGCCGGTGATCTGGAGCTTGTCCTCGCCCTGGTCGCTCCAGAACCAGGGATGGCTGTCATAGGGCTTGCTGTCGCCGGTCAGCCGCGCCGCGAGGCAGCGGGCGTGATCGGTGGCGTTCTGCACCGATTCCAGCCGCAGCGAACCGCCGAAGCGCGGGCTTGCGAACAGCGCGCAGTCGCCGATCGCCGAAATATCGGGATCAGCCGTCGCAAGATATTCGTCGACAACGATGCCGGCGGCAACGGGAAGCCCCGCTTCAGCCGCAAGCTCGATGTTCGGCAGCACACCGACACCGACCACGACGAGATCGGCGGGCAGATGCCGTCCGTCGCTCAAGGAGACGCCGGTGACCTTGCCGCCCTCGGCTTCGATGGAAGTGGCCTGCACGCCGAGATGGATGCGGATGCCGGCCCCGCGGTGCCGCGCCTGAAAATATTCGGAGACCTCGGCCGTCACCGCGCGCGCCATCACGCGCGGGGCGAGCTCGAGCACGTCGACCTCGAGGCCCTTGATCCGCGCGGTGGACGCGAATTCGAGGCCGATGAAGCCGGCGCCGATGACCACGACGCGTGTCTTCGACGGGATGACCTGGCGCAGTGCCTCGCTGTCGTCGAGGATACGCAAGTATTTCACGTCGGGCAGATTGGCGTTGGGCAGGTCGAGCAGGCGGTTGCGCGCGCCCGTGGCCAGCACGAGGTGACCGTAAGGCAGCGTCTCGCCCGAGGCCAGATGCAGCTTGCGGCCAGCGCGGTCGATCGAGACGGCGCGGCCGGCGATCAGCTCGATCTTCTGGTCCTGGTAAAACTTCTCCGGCCGGAACATCAGGCTCTCCGGCCCGGCCGAGCCCTTGATGTAGGCTTTTGACAGCGGCGGCCGCTGATAGGGCAGATGCGCCTCGTCATTGATCAGGCAGATGCGCTGCGAAAAGCCCGCCTGGCGCAGCGATGCCGCGACCTGGTAGCCGCCATGGCCGGCCCCGACGATGATCACCGGACCATCCGTCATTGGACAGCCCACTTCCGCAAGACACGAGCGTGACCCATGTCGTCTCCTCTCTCGCTGATTTTGGTTTGCTGGCCTGACGAGGAGCCGGCGCTCGTGTCCGTCCCTTGGCGAAGGCGGGCCCATTTGAGCCTATCGTTCCGCCCAGCGCAAGAGCGGCGGGCGGGGATTGTCACCCCTCGCCTTCTGCGATTTAGTTGCAGCAACGAACCTCTTGCCGGGGATTTTCTCAGATGCCAGCTCCCATCTCCCAGCCCGATGATCCCGCCCTGCTGCGGATCGAGGGCCCGATCGCGACCATCACGCTTAACCGCCCTGCCGCATTCAACTCTATCAACCTGGCGATCGCGCAGAAGCTCGAGCAGCTCGCGGCCTATATCGAAGGCGCGGACGACATCAAGGTCGTTGTCCTCGAAGGCGAAGGCCGCGCCTTCTCGGCCGGCGGCGATCTTCAGACGATCGGGGCAGCCGCCGAAGCAGGCACGGTGACGCCCGTGGTCGGCGAGCTCTTGAAGCACTATCATGCCTTTATCGAGATCATCCGCCGCATGCCAAAGATCTCGCTGTCCAGCGTCCACGGCTCCGCCGCCGGCGCGGGCATGGGGCTCGCCTTCGTCACCGATCTCTGCATTGCCGCCGACGACGCCAAGTTCACGCCGGCCTATGCCAAGATCGGCGTGTCGCCGGACGGCGGCTCCACGGTCGGCATCGTCGGCACGGTCGGCTCCCGCCGCGCGCTACAAATCTTCCTGTCCGAGGATAATTTTACCGCGCAGCAGGCTTACGAGTGGGGCCTGGTTGCCAGGATCGTTCCCGCCGCTGATCTGAAAGCAGCCACGCAAAAACTCGCCGAGCGTCTCGCGCAAAACCCGCCGGCGGCGATCACCGGCACCAAATCGCTCGTCTACCAGGCCGCGACCACGCCGGTGAAGCAGCAGTTGGATGCCGAGGAGCACAAGATCATCATGGCGATGAACACGGCGGAGTTCCGCGCCGCCGTGAAGAAGTTCACCAGCAAGGGCAAGTAGCTGCCTTAGGCCTGGTCCCTCACTCCTTCTCGGTCCTTGGTCCAGTCCTCTGCATGAAATCGAAGTCGCAGCCCTCGTCGGCCTGCATGATGGTCTCGTTGAACAACCAAGCGTAGCCGCGCCGGGCCTCCTCTGGCGCTGCGGCCGGCTTCAACGCGGCGCGGCGCCGCTCGAGTTCGGCCGCATCGACCAACAGCTCAATGCTGCGCTTGGCCACATCGAGGCGGATCATGTCGCCGTTCTGCACCAGCGCGAGTGGCCCGCCGACAGAAGATTCCGGCGTGATGTGCAGCACGATGGTGCCGAACGCGGTGCCGCTCATGCGTGCGTCCGAAATGCGCACCATGTCCTTGGTGCCGTTCCGCGCGAGCTTCTTCGGAATCGGCAAATAGCCCGCCTCGGGCATGCCCGGCGCGCCCTTCGGGCCGGCATTACGCAGCACCAGCACGTCGTCGGCCGTGACGTCGAGATCGGGATCGTCGACCCGCAGGGTCATGTCCTCGACGGATTCGAACACCACCGCGCGCCCGGTGTGCTGCAACAGCTTTGGACTGGCGGCCGATTGCTTGATGACCGCACCGCGCGGCGCGAGATTGCCGTGCAGGACGGCAAGACCGCCCTCCTTCTTGATCGGATTGTCGCGCGAACGAATCGCGTCCTGGCCCGGCACGTGTTCCGCATTCGCCACGACCTCGCGTAGCGTCTGGCCGCTGATCGTCCCGGCATCGAGATCGACGAGATCACCGAGTTGCGCCAGCAGTTTCGGCACGCCACCGGCGTGATGGAAATGCTCCATGTAATGTTCGCCGGACGGCTTGAGATCGACCAGCACCGGCACCTCGCGGCCGATCTGGTCGAACACTCCGAGATCGAGCCGGTACGGCGATCGGTGCGCCATCGCGGTCAGATGGATCAGGCCGTTGGTCGAGCCGCCAATCGCTTGAAGCACGACCTGCGCGTTCCTGAACGAGGCCGGCGTCAGCAACTCGCTCGGCTTCGGCCTCTTCGTCTTTGCCATCTCGGCGGCGACTTTGCCGCTGGCCTCCGCAAGACGGAAACGCTCGGCGTGCGGCGCCGGGATTGTCGCGCTCATCGGCAGCGACAGGCCCATGGCTTCGATCATGCAGGCCATGGTCGAGGCCGTGCCCATCACCATGCAGGTGCCGACGGACGGCGCGAGACGGCCGTTCACGGCTTCGATCTCGGCATCGTCCATGTCGCCGGCGCGGTATTTTGCCCACAACCTGCGGCAATCGGTGCAGGCGCCCAGCACTTCCCCCTTGTGATGGCCGACCACCATGGGCCCGACCGGAATGACCACCGTCGGCAGATCGGCGCTGATCGCCGCCATCACCTGCGCAGGAAGAGTCTTGTCGCAGCCGCCGATCACGATCACCGCATCCATTGGCTGGGCGCGGATCATCTCCTCGGTGTCCATCGCCATGAGATTGCGCAAGTACATCGAGGTCGGATGGGCAAAGCTCTCGGCGATCGAGATGGTCGGGAATACGAACGGCATCGCGCCGGACAGCATCACGCCGCGCTTGGCGGCTTCGATAATCTGCGGGACGTTGCCGTGGCAGGGATTGTAGTCGCTATAGGTGTTGGTGATGCCGACGATCGGGCGCTCCAGCGCATCGTCGGAATAGCCCATGGCCTTGATGAACGCCTTGCGCAGGAACAGCGAGAAGCCGGCATCGCCATAGCTCGTCAAACCCTTGCGCAGGCCACTCGTCATCATGCCACTCCTTCCGAGTTGCCACCGTGGTACAGCCTCGCCCAGGATTGTCAATAAGATTGGCCAATATTGTCGCACTTTCTGGCTTTTGGCGGCTCTTGCGGCACAAATTATTGACAATCCAAGCCCCTCCTGCTCCACAGGACCAACCGGCCGACCGCCGGGAGGCTAAGGGCATGTCCGACATTCGCACTGCTGAAGCAATGCCGGTCCGGCGCGACGATCCGGACGACGTCGTCGCGCGCCTGGAAGAGGACATCATCTTCGGCCTCCTCGCACCGGGCGCGCGCCTTACCGAGGACGCGCTGATGTCGCGCTACGGCACCTCGCGGCACTTCGTGCGCCAAGCGCTGCTGGATGCGGAGCGGCGCGGCATCATCCGCCGTGAGAAGAATGTCGGCGCCACCGTACGGTTCTACTCGGCCGAGGAAGTCCATCAGATCTACGAGGTGCGGGAGATGCTGACGCGGCAGGCTGCGCTGATGATCCCCCTGCCCGCGCCGCAAGGCCTGATCGACGAACTCTCCGCGCTGCAACGGCAATACTGCGCAAGGGCCGACGCGCAGGATCTGCGCGGCATTCACGAGGCCAACGACGCCTTCCACCTTGCGCTGTTCTCGGCCTGCGGCAATCCCTATCTGGTGCGCTCGCTCCAGGACTACATGAACCTGACGCTGCCGATGCGCGCGAAGAACCTCGCCGATCGCGAGGGTCTCGCACAATCGCGGCGCCAGCACGAGCTGATGATCGAGCTGCTCAAGGGCCGCGACAGTTGGGCGCTGGCGCAACTCTGCGTGGATCACATGCAGGTCAGCAAGAAAGATTACCTCAAGCGCATCGCCGATGATGGGGCCGGACTCTAGGTGAGCAAGTACCTGCCACGAACGACCCGTATACGTCCAAGAAGGAACGCCGCTAGCCGGGGCGCGTTGGAACGCTCGAGCGGGATTCATTCGCGCGCGTAGCCGGGTGACGATCGATCGGAACATGTCAGCCCAAGGGAGGGCTGGCTACCGCACAGGTTTGAACATGAGGGTCTGCGGAGCGATGCGGGCCGGTTTGTTCTTCGCATTGATTGCGGCGGCCTGGCTCGGCGGACAGGTCCAGGAGTCCTTCGCACAACGGCAACCTTTCGCCTCTCCGAGTGAATCCGGGAAAGCGTCTCCGCCAAAAGAAAGCGCCCCCAGGAAAGAAACGAGACGACCTGCGGACCCATTTACGGTGGGCTTCGTAACCGGTACGCCGCAATGCACTGAATTCGCAATAGCTCAGGACATTGCGACCACACTGGCGAGTGGCCAGGAGACGGGTCCGCATGGCGAAGTCGCTTTGCGGGTCCTGCCAATCGTGGGAAACGGCGGCACCCGCAGCATCCTCGACGTGCTCACTCTGGCAGGTGCCGACGTGGCGATCGCACCTGTTATCCTGGTCGACCGGCTCCGGGAGGCAAAGACGTTCGGAGACATCTCCGATAAGCTTGCCTACATTGCCTCGCTCCATGTCGAAGAGTTCCATCTCCTCGCACGGCCGGAGATCGCAAGCCTGACGGATCTTGCGGGGAAGAGGGTCAATCTTGGCGAGGACGGCAGTGCCGGTGCCGTGCTTGGCCGCGAGGTGCTGAACCGTCTGGGCGTCAAGATCAGCGAATCCAGCCTGGGGCCGGACGCCGCGCTGGAGGGGATGCGGAAGGGAGACATCTCGGCCGCCCTACTGGTCTCAGGAAAACCAGTCAGCTTCCTCGCACGTGCCGGGCAGGCCAAGGGCATTCACTTCCTGCCCATCCCCTATTCCAACGAACTGCTGCAGCAAAACTACCTGCCATCGACGCTTCGCCACGAGGATTACCCAGATATCATCGGGGTCAATGCAGCTGTGGACACGATCGCGATCAAATCCGCTCTCTTCGCCTACAACTGGCCGCCTCGCAGCGAACGGTTTCGGCTGCTGGAATTGTTCGTCCAAACACTGTTCACGCGGTTTCCTGAATTTCTCGGCGACGCACATCACCCCAAATGGCGCGAGGTGAACCTGGCCGCGCTGCTCCCGGGATGGCAACGATTCCGACCGGCAGAGCGCTGGCTCCAGCAGCAATCCGGCGGCGAGGCCGCGCTTCGCAAGGCGTTCGGCCGGTTCCTTGAGGGAAAGCCAACCGCCAATCCGCCAGACCGCGAAGAATTGTTCCGGGACTTCCTGCGCTGGCGAGAACGCAATCCGGATAAGTGAGCAAAATTTGGCAGGCAAATTTCGGGAGGTGTCGATGCGCAACGCGCTTGTGAGCACAGCCTTGGCTGCGTTGCTCGCCTTGATCGCCGACGTGAGGCATCCTGCAGCGCAATTTGCTCCCTTCTTTCCGCCAGCGCCGCAGTCGTTCGCACCGACCACCGCGCCGCCGGCCGACACGACCGAGCAAACCAGGACAGCCCCTCACCGAAGCAGCAAGGCGGATAGGAAGCACGAGGAGAAGCACGAAGTCGTTCGTCGGCCGCCAAATCAGCGGAAGGTCGCCGAAAGAAACGGATACAAGCGGGTCAGCGATCTCGTGAACTTCCCGAAGTTCTTTCCGGGCCTCGGCATCATCTTCGTCAAGCCCGACACTTGACCGCTGGGGCCGTTCCTGTGCTTCGATCGCAGGGATCGCTTGGTGGCGACCGTGTACATGGTCCCGAACAAGGACATCGAAGATCACAAGTCATTGGACGGGGCGGGGTCCGCGGCACCGGTTGATCATGTCAGCCTCTACTTCAACGCGGGTCACCCCGGCGTGGATGTGCCGCACTACCATGTGGTGCTCTGGCATGTGACCAAGAAACAGGAGGCGCGGGTTGCAAAATGACGTGCGCCAGCTCATGCGATCACACGGGCTCCGCCTTGTTCGAGCACGTCACGAACGATTTGCGCGCGGCGCTCGCGGACATGCGTTGATCGGCTACAATTGCCCGCCTTGAGCGCAGCCGGGCGCTTGGTCCGACTGCAGCAAATGTCAGGCATGGGAAACCCGTTTAGCGCTTATTCCAGTCGATGATCCGGCTCGCGTCGCCGTCAAACTCGTTGCTGCAGAAGGCGCCGCCTTGATAGTGATCACCGATCGGATCCGGCTTGAGCTTGGCCTGCTCGGCCATTGCGTGCGCCACATGATCCTCAGAGCGCCCGGTGGGCCGATAGCCGAACTCGTAGGCGCGGTGGTTGTCCCACCAGGCGCGCTCGTTCAGGGACACGCCGTAGAAGATCTCGAAATGGATGTCGGGATGCTCGAGCCCGATCTGGCAGAGTTGCACGAGGTCGTCGGGCTTGAGCCAGATCGCGAGCCGGCGATGGTCGAGCGGCATGTCACCGAAATTGCCGATGCGCAGGCAAGTCACCTTCAGCCCGTGCTTGTCGGCGTAGAGCGCGCCGACGGCCTCGCCGAACACCTTGCTGACGCCATAGCGGCCGTCGGGGCGCGGGGTGACGTCGGTGCCGATCTTGTGGTGGCGCGGATAGAAGCCTACGGCATGGTTCGACGAGGCAAACACCACACGCTTGACGCCCTTGCGGTACGCGGCCTCGAACAGATTGTAGCAACCGATGATGTTGGCCTGGAGGATGTCGTCCCAGGGGCCTTCGACCGAATAGCCGCCGAAATGGATGATGCCGTCGATGCCATCGCAGATCGCCTCGACCTGCGAAATGTCGGAGAGGTCGGCGGCCTTGAACTGCTCGTTCGGGCCGAGATCGGCAGGCTTGCGAATGTCACTGAGCAGCAGGTCCGGGTAGATCGGCGGCAGCAATTTCCGCAGCCGCGTACCAATCCCGCCCGAAGCTCCCGTCATCAAAATGCGCGGCATGTCGTTCCTCGTATGTAGCGACCGATTTGCGGCCGTAGATATCTGATGCTAGCAGACTTGCACAGAGGGAACGCAACAACGAGACCTGCACATGAACGATGCATCGTCCCACACGCAAGGCTGGCGGCCGGCGACCTATTACCCCGATCCGGCAATACGTGCACTCGATCCCCGCTTCGAAAAATACTGGCTAAAACTTTCGGCGGTGGAGCGGCTGGCGACCGGCCTGCGCTGGGCCGAGGGGCCGGTGTGGTTCGGCGACGGGCGCTACCTCTTGTGCAGCGACATCCCGAACCAGCGTATCATCAAATGGGAGGAGGAAACCGGCACCGTCAGCGTGTTCCGGAAACCCTCGAATTTCGCCAATGGCAACACCAGGGATCGCCAGGGCCGGCTCGTCACCTGCGAGCATGGCGGCCGCCGTGTAACCCGCACCGAATATGACGGCACCATCACCGTGCTGATGGATTCGTTCAATGGCAAGCGGCTGAACTCGCCGAACGACATCGTGGTGAAGTCCGACGGCTCGATCTGGTTCACCGATCCGACCTTCGGCCTGCTCGGCAATTACGAGGGCTACAAGGCCGAGCCCGAGATCGAACCGAACGTCTACCGGCTCGATCCTGCGACCGGCAAGGCGACCATCGTCGCAGAAGGCGTGCTCGGACCGAACGGGCTGTGCTTCTCGCCTGACGAGAAGATTCTGTACGTCGTGGAATCGCGTGGGCAACCGAACCGAAAGATCCTCGCCTATGACGTCGCGGCGGACGGCACCACGATCGCCAATAAGCGCGTCCACATCGATGCAGGTCCCGGCACGCCGGACGGCATGCGCTGCGACATCGACGGCAATCTCTGGTGCGGTTGGGGCATGGGCGATCCCGAGCTCGACGGCGTGGTCGTGTTCGCGCCCGACGGCGTCATGATCGGCCGCATCGCGCTGCCCGAGCGCTGCGCCAATCTCTGCTTTGGCGGCGTCAAGCGCAACCGCCTGTTCATGGCGGCGAGCCAGTCGATCTACGCGCTGTTTGTGAACACGCAGGGCGCGGTGGGGGGATAGGTCCTACTCTCTCCTCCGTCGTTGCGAGGAGCACTTGCGACGAAGCAAATCCAGACTTTCTCCGTGGAGGGACTCTGGATTGCTTCGCTTCGCTCGCAATGACTAAAAAAAGCCGGAGCGGTTTCCCGCTCCGGCGTCAAATTTGGTTCAGACGATAAAGCTTACGCCGCGTTGAAGCCGGCGACGGCCTTCACTTCGAGGAAGTCTTCCAGGCCGTACTTGCCCCACTCGCGGCCGTTGCCGGACTGCTTGTAGCCGCCGAACGGCGCGGTGCGGTCGTTGGGCACGCCCTGAAGGTTGACGTTGCCGGCGCGGATCTGACGCGCCACCCGCTTGGCGTCCTCGACAGTCGCGCCCGAGACGTAGCCGGCAAGACCATATGGCGTGTCGTTGGCGATCTTCACCGCATCGGCCTCGTCCTTGGCGCCGATGATGGTCAGCACCGGTCCGAAGATTTCCTCACGGGCGATCGTCATGTCGCTGGTGACGTCGGCGAAGATGGTCGGGCGGACATAAAAGCCCTTGTTGACGCCTTCGGGCAGGCCCGGGCCGCCGGCAACGAGCGTCGCGCCCTCGTCGATGCCCTTCTTGATCAGCGCCTGGATCTTGTCCCACTGGCCGCGGTTGACGACCGGGCCGATGGTGGTGCCTTCGGCGCGGGGATCGCCCGCCTTGGTCTTGTCGGCGACGGCCTTCGCGATCGCGGCGACTTCCTTCATCTTCGACAGCGGCACGATCATGCGCGAGGGCGCGTTGCAGGACTGGCCGGAGTTGTTGAACATATGCATCACGCCGCCGGTCACCGCCTTCTGCAGGTCGGCGCCTTCGAGGATGACGTTCGGCGACTTGCCGCCGAGCTCCTGGCTGACGCGCTTGACGGTCGGAGCTGCGCGTTTCGCCACGTCGATGCCGGCGCGGGTCGAGCCGGTGAACGAGATCATGTCGATATCGGGGTGCTCGCTCATGGCGGCGCCGACCTCGGGGCCGAGGCCGTTGATGAGATTGAACACACCCTTCGGCACGCCCGCTTCATGCAGGATCTCCGCGAAGATCAGCGCCGAGGTCGGTGTGAACTCCGACGGCTTCAGGATCATGGTGCAGCCGGCGGCGAGCGCAGGCGCAACCTTGCAGGCGATCTGGTTCAGCGGCCAGTTCCAGGGCGTGATCATGCCGACGACGCCGATCGGCTCGCGCAGCACCATGGCGGTGCCGACCGGCTCCTCGAAATGGTAGTTCTTGAGCACGTCGAGCGTGGTCATGAGATGGCCGAGGCCGGCGCCGGCCTGGAGCTTCTCTGCCATCGGCAGCGGTGCCCCCATCTCGTCGGAGACGGCGGCGCCGATCTCCTTGAGGCGGCCCTTGTAGATCTCAATGATTTTCGTGAGCAGCGCGACGCGCTCCTCGCGGCTGGTCTGGGAGAACGTTGCAAAGGCGCGCTTGGCGGCGGCAACGGCCTTGTCGACGTCGGCCTTGGAGCCCAGCGCAACCTCGTACATCGCCTCTTCCGTCGCCGGATTGACCACGGCGGTGGATTTCTTGACGGCGGGATCGACCCAGGCGCCGTCGATGTAGAATTGCATGCGATTGACCATCGTTAACCTCTTCTTGGGGGCTTGGAGGGGGCGTTTCGGCAGGCATCCTTGCACGAAAGCGCCGGCAATTGAACCCGCCATATGCGGGACCAGCGTTGCGGCGGACTGAGGTATATGAGCCGGCGGTGGGAACGTGGCAAGGTTCTCTCGATCGTCATTCCGGGGCGGCTCGAAGAGCCGAACCCGGAATCTCGAGATTCCGGGTTCGATGCTGCGCATCGCCCCGGAATGACGACGTCGTTACCTCACTACACCGCCATCTTCCGGTGCAGCACCGGCGCGCCGGTGGTGAGGCTTTCGGCCGCATCGATGATGGCGTTGGCATCGATGCCGTGGTGGCGGTAGAGCTCGGCGATCGTGCCGGTCTGACCGAACTGATCGACGCCGAGTGCCTCGACGCGGTGGCCGCGGACGCTGCCGAGCCAGCCGAGCGCGGCGGGATGGCCGTCGATCACGGTCACGATGCCGCAGTCGCGCGGCAACGGCGCCAGCAGTTTCTCGATGTGGCTGAGATGCTGCACGCCGCGGCGGTCGCGCCGCAATCTTCGCGCGGCGGTCCAGCCAGCGTGGAGACGGTCGGCCGAGGTGATCGCGAGCAGGCCTACGTCGCGGCGGCTCTCGCCGATGAAGCCGGTCGCCTCGATCGCTTCCGGCGCGACTGCGCCGGTATAGGCGATCACGACTTCGGCATTCGGCCCCGGCTTGCGCAGCCAATAGGCGCCATCGGTGATGCCCTGCCTCAGCTCCGGAGTCATGATGCGCTGCGCCTGCTCGATGCTGCGCGTCGACAGCCGCAAATAGACCGAGCCGCCCTCGCCGGCCTCGCGCTGCATGTGCTCGAAGCCGAAAGCCATGATGACCGCGAGCTCGTCGACGAAGGCCGGCTCGAATGAGGCGAGCCCATCCTGCGCCATGCCGATCAACGGCGTTGCGATCGACTGGTGCGCGCCGCCTTCAGGCGCGAGCGTGATGCCCGATGGCGTTGCCGCCACCATGAAGCGCGCATCCTGATAGCAGGCATAATTCAGCGCATCGAGCCCGCGCTCGATGAAAGGATCGTAGAGCGTGCCGACCGGCAGCAGCCGCTCGCCGTTGATCTGATGCGACAGGCCGAGCGCCGAGAGCATGATGAACAGGTTCATCTCGGCGATGCCGAGCTCGAGATGCTGCCCCTTCGGGGAAGCATCCCAATTATAGGTCGAAGGAATTTTCTCGCTGCGGAATAAGTCCGCCTTCTCGGCCCGCGCGAACAGGCCGCGGCGATTGACCCAGGGGCCGAGATTGGTCGAGACGGTCACGTCGGGCGAGGTCGTGACGATGCGCTTCGCGAGCTCGCTGTCGCTGCGCGCGATCTCGTTCAGCACGAGACCAAAGCCCTGCTGCGTCGACATCTGCGGCGACGGCTTGAACGCGAGCTGCTGAGGCACCTCGACCGCGGGCGCGTTCAAGCGACGGCCATCCTGGTTGAACGGCACCCGCGCCAGAAAAGCTTCGAGTTCGGCCGGGTCTTGCGCGAGCCCCTCGAACTTGTCCCATTCATGCCCGGGCCGGATGTTCTGGCTGTCGCGAAACTTCTCCATCTGCGCGACCGTCATCAGCCCCGCGTGGTTGTCCTTGTGACCCTGGAACGGCAGGCCGACGCCCTTGATGGTGTAGGCGATGAAGCAGACCGGGTGATCGTGGTCGATGGACTCGAACGCCTCCAGCATGCTCGCCATGTCGTGGCCGCCGAGATTCGACATCAGCGCCAAGAGCTCGTCGTCGCTGCGCTTGTCGATCAGCTTGGTGATCGGGCCCTGGTCGCCGATCTCATCGTGCAGATGCTTGCGGAACGCCGCGCCGCCCTGAAAACACAGCGCCGCATAAAGCGCGTTCGGACAATTGTCGATCCAGCGCTTCAACGCCTCGCCACCCGGCTCGGCAAAGGCCTCGCGCATCAGCCGGCCATATTTGACGATCACCACGTCCCAGCCGAAATTGCGGAACATTGTCTCGAACTTTTCCCAGAGCCCTTCGCGCACGACGGCATCGAGCGACTGCCTGTTATAGTCGACCACCCACCAGGTGTTGCGCAGGCCGTGCTTCCAGCCTTCTGCAAGGGCTTCGAAGATGTTGCCCTCGTCCATCTCGGCATCGCCGACCAGCGCAATCATCCGCCCTTCGCTGCGATCCTTCATCCAGCCATGCGCCTTGACGTAATCCTGCACCAGCGAGGCGAACAGCGTCTGCGCGACGCCGAGGCCGACCGAGCCGGTGGAGAAATCGACGTCGTCGACATCCTTGGTGCGTGAGGGATAGGACTGCGCGCCCTTGAAGCCGCGAAAATTCTCCAGCTTCTCGCGGGTCTGCCGTCCGAACAGATATTGGATGGCATGGAACACCGGGCTCGCATGCGGCTTCACTGCAACGCGATCCTCGGGTCTCAGAACGCTAAAATAAAGGGCCGACATGATGGTGGCGAGCGAGGCGGATGAGGCCTGGTGGCCGCCGACCTTGAGGCCGTCCGCGCTCGGGCGGATGTGGTTGGCGTGGTGGATGGTCCAGGACGAGAGCCACAGCGCCTTGCGGCTAAGGGCGGTCAGGATGTCGAGGCGGGCGGAATCAACGGGCATGGCAATGCTCCCGGAAACAGGTCGGGCCGATGATACGCCGGCCGGCCGCGCCAGACTTCTCAATTTTTCGCGCCATACCCGCTTGTCTTGGGATACTTTACCAACGGAAGGCCAAATACACAGGGTTGATCCCAATGCCCGAGCTCGACACCATCGATCGGAAAATCCTCGCGCTGCTCCAGACCGACAGCCGCATGACCATGCAGGAGCTTGCCGACAAGGTCGGGCTCTCGGTCTCGCCCTGCCACCGCCGCGTCAAGCTTCTGGAGGAACGCGGCGTCATCTCGCGCTACGTTGCGACCGTCGACCAGAAGGCGCTGGGGCTACACGTCAGCGTCTTCATCTCGATCAAGCTGGCGCGGCAGAAGGAGGAAGACCTCAACCGCTTCGCCCGCGCGATCTCGAAATGGGACGAGGTGCTGGAATGCTATCTGATGACCGGCAATCGCGATTATCTGCTGCGCGTGGTGGCCGCCGACCTCGCCTCCTACGAGACGTTCCTGAAGACCAAGCTGACCCGGCTCGACGGCATCGCTTCGATCGAATCGAGCTTTGCGCTGAGCCAGGTGAAGTATTCGATCGCGCTGCCGGTGTAGGATTCACCGCCACGGCTGCACGATGATCTTGGTGTGCGCCTCGGGATTGGCGAGATCGGCGAACGCTTTTGCGACGCCGTCAATACCGACCTCAGCGGTCACCATCGCCGCCGCATCCACCTGCCCTTCCGCGATGAGACGCAGCGACGCTGCGAACTCGTCCGGGGTGTAGCCGAGCACGTACTGGACGTTGAGCTCCTTCATGATGCCCAGCATCGGCTCGCTTTTGTCGGTTTCCATGCAGACGCCGACCACGACAACGCGCGCATCGCGCGGCGCGCCTTCGAACACCTGCTGTAACAGGCCGGGCACGCCGACACATTCGAAAATGATCGCAGGCTTCAGCGCCGGCAGCATGGCCTGGAATGGCGGTCGCGCTGCCTTCTCGGCCTCCGACATCTGGGCGTGCTCGGCCCAGGTCGCATAAGGCTGCGACACCCGGGGATCGACGACGATATCGGCGCCAAGCCTGGCCGCAAGCGCGCATCGCGCCGGCGAATAGTCGGCGGCGACGATCGGATGCAGCCCCTTGAGCTTGAGCGCAGCGATCACCGCAAGCCCGACCGGGCCGCAGCCGATCACCAGCGGCACCTCGCCACCACGGATATTGGCTTTTGCGACGGCGTGAACGCCGACGGCGAGCGGCTCGGTCAGCGCGGCATGTTCCGGCGCAAGGCCGTTGGGCACTTCGAGCAGCAGCGGCTCGCTCAGCAGCATCGCCTCGGCATAGCCGCCGATATTGTCGTTGGAATAGCCGATGCCTTCAATGCCCTGCGGCGTCACCAGGGCCGGCAGCGAGCAGACCCGCGTCCCCGGCCTAAGCTTGCGTTCGGTGCCCGGTCCGTAATCGACGATCTCGCAGCAGAACTCATGACCGAACACGACGTCGCGGCTGAGGTCCATCGGCTTGCGGCCGGTCTTCCGCGCCATCTCCACCATGCGGTGGGCGTGCTGGCGTGCGTGCAGATCGGACCCGCAAATGCCGCAGGCGAGCGTCTTGACCAGAACCTGGCCGGGACCCGGCGTCGGCTCCGCCATCCGGTCGACGACGATCTCACCGTTCCTGAAAATCGCAGCGCGCATCCGGCTCCTCCCGTGGTGTTGGAGCCGTTGATAGCACGAGGCGCGACACGCGATCTTGTGTCAGGGGTTCGGGGAGCGCTCTTCCAGCACCAGAAGCTGGGCGCGGCGCACCCGCTCGCGATGGGCGATGTAGAGGCCGCTCGCGACGATGAAGGCCGCGCCGACGATGGTCCAGAGGTCAGGCACCTCACCGAAGATGAAGAAGCCCAGAATGCTGACCCAGAGCAGCTGGGTGTAGGAGAACGGCGCCAGCACCGAGGCATCGCCATAGCGATAGGCCAGCACGATGATCCATTGGCCGACGGTAGAGGCAACTCCGATCACGATGCCAAGCCCGATCGCGGTCCAGCTCGGCGTGACCCAGACGAACGGCACCATCACGGAAAGGATCGCAACGCCCGTCAGCGCCGAATAAGCCATGGTGGTGAGAACCGCCTCGCGACCGCTCATCATGCGCGTCAGGATCAGCGCGGCAGCCCAGCAGAACGCCGAGATGATCGGGAAGAACGCCGCGGCATGAAATGCGCTGGAGCCCGGGCGCAGGATGATCATCACGCCGGTCAGGCCGATCGCCGTGGCGATCCAGCGGCGCAGTCCGACCTTCTCGCTCAGGAAGATGATCGATAGCGCGGTGACGAACAGCGGCGAGACGAAGCCGGTGGCGGAGGCTTCCGCAATGGGGAGGAAGCGGAGACCGGTGATGAAGAACAGGGAGGAGCCGAGCAGCGCGGCGCCGCGCATCAATTGCAAGCCAAGGCGCTCGGTGCGCATCGCATGCAGCGGCGAGCCCGGCAGCATCACCGGCGTGAACATCAGCGCGAAGGTGACGAAGCGGATCCAGGTGATCTCGATCGACGGCAGGCTGGTCGAGAGATATTTCGCGGTGGCGTCGGATGTGCCGAGAAACACCGTCGACAGCAACACCAGCGCAATGCCTTTGAAGGGATGATCGACGCGCGCGGGCGCGCGGCGAACTTCCTGCTTCTTCTCCGGCACGGGCATGGGAATATTGTCGAGCCTTGCGGCTGCGGCGGGCGGCGGTGTCACGGCTGGAACCCGGGAAAATGCGAATCGAGAACGCTCGTAAAAAACGACAAATGCGCCGCGCTCGCAACTTCCGAAAACAGGATGCCGATATGCGCTGACGTCCGCGCGCGTCAATACTCCATTAATAATGCGCGTTTGTGCATTACAACATGGGCAGGCTGCGCGGCTTCGGCCCGCGCGGAAACGCCGCATCGAGCGCCGCAATCTCGTCTTTCGTCAGCACGAGATCGCCAGCGGCCGCATTTTCGCCGGCATGTTCCGCGGACGAGGCCTTCGGAATCGCGAACACCGTAGTTGCACGGGTGAGGAAGCTCAGTGCGACCTGACGCGGCGTCACGCCACGCGCCTCCGCAATGCGCCCGAGCACGGCACCACCCTTGCTGCGCGCGTCCGGGAAATCGTCATGACCAAACGGCGAATAGGCGACCACGGCGACATCATGCCGCTCACACCAGGGAATCACGGCATGCTCGATCGCGCGTTCCTTGAGATGATAGAGCACCTGATTGCATGCGATCCGCCCCTCGCCCGCAACCTCGAGTATTTCCTCAAGATCCTCAGCGTCGAAATTGGAGACGCCCCAGGACTTGATCTTGCCGGTCTTCACCAGCTCTTCGAACGCGGCGACGGTGTCCTCGAGCGAATAGGAGCCGCGCCAGTGTAACAGATAGCAGTCGAGCCGATCGGTCTTCAGGCGTTTCAGCGAACGCTCACACGCCGTGATCGTGCCGCGGCGCGAGGCGTTGCTCGGCAGCACTTTTGAGACGAGGAACACTTCATCGCGACGGCCCGCAATCGCGTCCGCAATGACGAGCTCGGCATCGCCATACATCTCGGCGGTGTCGATGTGGGTCATGCCGAGATCGAGCCCGCGCTGAAGCGCGGCAACGGCGCGCTTGCGGTCGCCATGGTCGAGATACCAGGTGCCCTGTCCGATGACGGAGACGTTGGCGCCGGTCGTGCCGAACGGGTTTGATTTCATCTGCAATCCTATCTCCACTGCCTATGTCGACCCGGCGAATGCAGGACCATTACCACAGGGAGATGTTGTTACAGAAGACGATGGCGACAGTTCCGTTCCGCGCGCGATGAGATGGAAGTAGCGCGCTGCTACCCCGCCGCCCCCGCAAGCTTACCCTGCTTCGCCGGCACTTCCGTCGTTGCAATCAACCGCTTCAGCTCGGGGATGCAGGAGCCGCAATTGGTGCCGGCCTTGAGCTTGGCGCCGATCTCGGCCGCGGTGCGCGCCCCGGCGGCGATGGTGTCGCAGATCGTGCCGCGGCCGACGCCGAAGCAGGCGCAGACGATCGGCCCGGTCGAGGCCGCGCCCTCCGTCGACTTGCCTGCCAGCAGCATGCGGCGCTGCTCGTCGGTGACGTGATCGGAGGCAAAGACATTTCTGACCACTTCCCAATCGCCGGCGTCATGCCCGGGGCCGACGAACAGGCAGGCCTCGATGCGATCGCCCGCGAACGAGGCTGCGCGATAGATGCCGCCGCCGAAATCGCGGTATTCGGCAACGTCCTCGCCGGCGACGCCGTCGAGCCAGGCCGGCCAGCGCGATAGATCCGCATTGTCGGCGAACAGATAGCCGAACCCGCCGGGGACCGTGACGCGGGTCCACAACAGGTTCGGCGGCAGATCGAGCTGCTGTCGCGACAGCGCAAAGCCGCGAAAGACGTATTCGTAAGGCGCGATCGCGACTGGGGTCGCCTTGGACTCGGGCTGTCCGGAGAACGGATCCGTGAACGACTGCACCAACGCCCCGACGCGGCCATGCGAGGCATTCATCGCGCTCCAGTGGATCGGAACGAACAGCGTGCCGCGCTGCTGGCGTTCTGTGACAGCGACCTTCAGGATGCACTGGCCGTAATCAGTGCTGACGCGGGCATAGCCGTCATCGACGATGCCGTATTTGCTGGCGTCGTCCGGGTGGATCTCGACAAACGGCTCGGGCAGATGCGCGCCGAGCCGCTGGCTGAGGCCCGTGCGCGTCATGGTGTGCCACTGGTCGCGGATGCGTCCGGTGTTGAGCCTCAGGGGACGCGAGGCGCCGGTCTCGCTGCGCAACGCCGGCACTTCCGGCGCGACGAAGCGGCCCTTGCCGTCATTGGTGAAGAAGCCGCCATTCGCGAAGAAGCGCGCGCCGGGCGCCTCGCCTTGGCGCGCCGGCCACTGCACCGGCTTGAGTGCATCGAAAGCTTCGTCCGACAGCGAGGTCAGCGCGCCGATGTCGAAATCACGGCTGCCGTCGTTCTCGAAGGCCGAGAGCGCCGCGTGCTCGCGAAAAATCTCGGCGGCCGATTTGTAGTTGAAGCTGTCGCCGAAGCCGAGACGTTTTGCGGTCTCGCTCAGGATCCACCAATCGGGGCGTGCCTCGCCCGGCGCCGGCAGGAACGAGCGCTGGCGCGAGATGCGGCGTTCGGAGTTGGTCACCGTGCCCGACTTCTCGCCCCAGGCGAGTGCCGGCAGCAGCACATGCGGGCCCGCTTCGACGGTGTCGTTGGAAAGCACGTTCTCGGAGACCACGAACAGCTCGAGCTTCTTCAGCGCCTCGCGCACGAAGTCGGCGTCGGGAAGCGACACTGCCGGGTTGGTGCCCATCACCCAGAGTGCCTTGACCTCGCCGCGGTCGATCGCCTCGAACAATTGCACCGCCTTCAATCCCTCATGCGTGGCGATGCGCGGCGCCTTCCAGAACCGCCTGACACGATCGATGTCGGGCGGCGTGAAGCCCATATGCGCGGCGAGCATATTGGCGAGGCCGCCGACCTCGCGGCCGCCCATGGCGTTGGGCTGGCCGGTGAGCGAGAACGGCGAGGCGCCCGGCTTGCCAATGCGTCCCGTCGCAAGATGGCAGTTCAGGATCGCGTTGACCTTATCGGTGCCCTGCGCCGACTGGTTGACGCCTTGCGAATAGAGCGTGACGACGCGCGGCGTGTCGCGGAACATCTGAAAGAAGGCCGCAACATCCTGTTCGGAGAGGCCCGTGGCCAGCGCCGTCGCAGTGACGCTGCCAGCAATGTTGCGCGCGCGAGCCAGCGCATCGTCGAAGCCTGAGGTGTTGTTCGCGATGTAGTTCTGATCCAGCGCGCTGTTGTCAGCGAGATGGACAAACAAGCCGGAAAACAGCGCGGTGTCGGTTCCGGGCTTGAGGCCGAGGAACAGATCGACGTCATCAGCGGTGTCGGTGCGGCGCGGATCGATCACGATCATCCGCGCACCATGCTCCTGCCGGTTCTTCAGCATGCGCTGGAACAGCACGGGATGGCACCAGGCCGCATTCGATCCGACGAACACCAGCAGGTCAGCCTGGTCGAGATCCTCGTAGCAGCCGGGCACAGTGTCGGCGCCGAAGGCGCGGCGATGACCGGCGACCGAGGACGACATGCACAGCCGCGAATTGGTGTCGACATTGGCGGTGCCCACAAAGCCCTTCATCAGCTTGTTGGCGACGTAATAGTCCTCGGTAAGCAATTGGCCGGAGAGATAGAACGCCACCGCGTTGGCGCCGTCGCGCGCCACGATGTGCTGCATGCGGTGGGCGACGTGATCGAGCGCATCGCTCCAGGCGACGCGCTCGAGCACGCCCTTGCAGCGGATCATCGGATAGAGCAGTCGGCTTTCGAGGCCGACGGTCTCGCCCAGCGCTGAGCCCTTAGAGCACAGCCGGCCGAAATTGGCGGGATGCTCGGGGTCGCCCGCGATCGCCGCGCCGCCCTTGCCGTCGGGCGTCGCCAACACGCCGCAGCCGACGCCGCAATAGGGACAGGTCGTCTTGGTCGTGCGGAGCGCGGGATCGATCGCCGTCATATCGAACTGCCTTATCAAGCTGCCTTGTCAAGCCGCCTTGGAGGGACGCGCCAGCGCGCGGCCGAACATCATGTCGGTGCGGATCGCCGCCACCTTGTCGCGATTGCGGATCAGTTCGAGATACCAGAGCGCATCGACGGTATCGCCGATCAGTACGGCGCCGGCGAGCCGGCCATCGGCAATGACGAGCTTCTTGTAGGTGCCGCGCCTGCGGTCGGTGAGCACGAGGTTCTCGCTGCCCTCCCCGCCCATGAAGTCGCCGGCCGAGAACACGCCGACACCGGAGACTTTCAGATTGGTCGAGACCACGCTGCCCTGGTAGGCGGCCGGACGGCCGGCCAGATGCCGCGCCAGCACCCGCGCCTGCTCGTAAGCCGGCTCGACCAGGCCATAGCAGATGCCGCGATGCTCGGCGCATTCGCCGAGCGCGAAGATGTCGGGCGAAGCCGTCTGCATCACGTCGTTGACGACGATGCCGCGGTTGACCGCGATGCCGGCGTCCTCGGCCAGTGCGACGTTCGGCTTGATCCCGGCGGCGAAGATTACGGCGTCGGCCTCGATACGGCTGCCATCGGCAAGCTCGACGACCTCGACACGGCCCTCTCCATGAATGCGGGCGGTCGAGGCATTGAGCAGGATCCGGATGCCCTTGCGCTCGACCAGCGTCTTGAGCAGATCGGCGGCCGGCCCGTCGAGCTGGCGCTCCATCAGCCGGTCCATCAGATGCAGCAGCGTCACCGGCGCGCCGGCCTTGGCAAGGCCATACGCCGCTTCGAGACCGAGCAGGCCGCCGCCGACCACGACGACGCGCTTCTTCGCCGCAGCTAGCGTCAGCAACAGATCGACGTCGCGCGTATCGCGGAAAGTGTGCACTCCGGCTAAATCGGCGCCCGGCACGTTAAGCCGCAGCGGCGTCGAGCCGGTGGCGAGCACCAGCTTGGAATATTCCATGCTCTCCTCGCCGGCGATCTTGAGCTCGCGGCGGCCGGTATCAATCTCGGTGACCCGATAACCGTAGCGCACCGTGACGCCGCGATGGCGCCACCAGTCGGCCGGCCGGAGCTCGATCTCGTGCGAGCCGGTCTCGCCAGCCAGCACGGATGAGAGCAGCACGCGGTTGTAAGCGAGCCGCGGCTCTTCGCCGATGACGGCGACCGCGTAGCGGCCGAGCGCGGTCTTGGCGAGCTCATCGACCAGTCGCGCAGCCGCCATACCGTTACCGACAATGACGAGCGGTTCACTCATGGCAATTCCCTATTCCATAGCCTGCGGTGGAGCTTCTCCCCGCGTACGGGGAGAAGCGAGCTTCGTATCGAGTGTCACACTCTTGCTTCCGCAAGGCTCGACGCGCCTTCACCCTGCGGGCTGCGACGCAGGTAGAACCACCAGGTCAGAGCGAGGCAGGAGGCGTAGAAGGCGAGATAGATCGCAAGCGCGAGCTGCGGCCCGCCGGTCAGGGCGATCGACTTGCCGAAGCCGGTCGGGATCAGGTAGCCGCCGACCGCGCCGATCGCACCGATGAAGCCGACCGCCGCGCCGCTCTCGATGCTCGCCGTCTTCAGCGCGAGTGCGCGCGCCGTATCGCCCTTGCCGCGCACTTTGAACAGATTCTCCTCGCGAAAGATCGAGGGGATCATGCGATAGGTCGAGCCGTTGCCGATGCCCGTCGTCACGAACAGGATCAGGAACATCGACAGGAAGCCGATGAAATCCTTCTGTCCCACGAAGTAGAGCACGCCAACCGTGGCGCCCGCCATCATGATGAAGTTCCAGAAGGTGATGATTGAGCCGCCGATCTTGTCGGCAAGCCAGCCGCCGAGCGGGCGCGAGAGCGAGCCGACCAGTGGCCCCAGGAAGGCGATCGAGATCGTCACGGCTGGAAACTGCGTCTTGATCAGCAGCGGGAACGCGGCGGAGTAGCCGATGAAGGAGCCGAATGTACCGATATAAAGATAGGCCATGATCCAGGTGTGCTTGCGCTTGACGATCGCGAGCTGATTCTTCACCGATGATTTCGCCGAGGTCAGGTTGTTCATGAAGAACACGGCGCCGAACACCGCGATCGCGATCGGCAGCACCCACATCAAGCCGGCGTTCTGGAGGAAGACGCCATCGACGGGCGTGGCCTGGAACAGGTTGATAACCGCGAGCGTCATCAGGATCGGGGTCAAGAGCTGCACGCTGGAGACGCCGATATTGCCGCCGGCGGCGTTGAGGCCGAGCGCCCATCCCTTCATCCGGTCGGGAAAGAAGAAGGAGATGTTGGTCATGCTGGAGGCGAAATTGCCTCCCCCGAGGCCCGCGGCCGAGGCAACCAGCAGCATCAGCCAGAACGGCGTGTCGGGTTGGCTCACGAAATAGGCAAGCGACAGCGTCGGAATGAACAGGATCGCTGCACTGAAGACGGTCCAGTTGCGGCCGCCGAAGGTCGTCACGGCAAATGTGTAGGGGAAGCGCATCAGGGCGCCGATCAGGCCCGGCACGGCGACGAGCTGGAACAGCTGGTCGGTGGTGTAGTGGAAGCCCGCCTGCGGCAGCTTGGTGGCGACGATGCTCCAGATCAGCCAGACCGAGAAGCCGATATGCTCGGCCACGATCGACCAGATCAGGTTGCGTCGCGCGATGGTCTTGCCAGTCGTATTCCAGAACGCCTCATCTTCGGGGCGCCAGTCTGAAATCCAGGTTGGATTCTTCGTCATTGAGTATCCCTTCTAGGCTCACCGCTGCGTCGTTGCAGGCTCAGCCTCCGGCCACGGAGGCACGCTCCGAGGCGTCACCCCGGTGGCGAGTTCACGATGCTGATTGATGATGTTGAGGGACGTCGTCGTTGGCGTCGCGCAATTACATTTCAATTTCCGTGCCAGTTGCGCGCACGCTGGAAATATAGGGATTTCAGCACGTTATTCGTATTGCCCGAATTTTTTGCAGGGCCTTTCCGCACGCTAAATTTGCGATTCGCTCAATCCTTGTGCGACGCACAAGGATTGAGCGGCATGTCGATTAATTAGGCGCGCGCATATCGCCCGTTAACGCTTCGGTTAGGCGGCCTCGACGAAGCGATGACGCTCGTAGAGGAATTCGAGCACGCGCTGCCGGCACTTCAAGTAGGTGGCGCTGGTCGCAAGCTCGAGCCGCTTGCGCGGCCGCGTCAGCGGCACCTCCAGCACCTCGCCGATGCGCGCGCTCGGCCCGTTTGTCATCATGACGATGCGGTCGGACAACAGCACCGCCTCGTCGACATCGTGGGTGATCATCAGGATGGTGTTGCCGAGCTTCTGATGCAGCGCCATCACGGAGTCCTGGAGATGCGCTCGGGTCAGCGCGTCGAGCGCGCCGAAGGGCTCGTCGAGCAGCAGCACCTTCGGCTCCATCGCCAGCGCCCGCGCAATGCCGACGCGCTGCTTCATGCCGCCGGAGATTTCGGAAGGACGCTTGTCCCTGGCGTGGGCCATCTGCACCAGGTTGAGATTGTGCATCACCCAGGCGTCGCGTTCGGCGCGGGATTTGGTCCTGGAAAAGACCTTGTCGACGCCGAGCCTGACGTTCTCATAGACGGTCAGCCACGGCAGCAGGCTGTGGTTCTGGAACACGACGGCGCGATCGGGCCCCGGCGAGTTGACCTCGCGGTTCTCCAGCAGCACGCCGCCGGTGGTCGCGCCGGTCAGGCCTGCGATGATGTTGAGCAGGGTCGACTTGCCGCAGCCGGAATGGCCGATGATCGAGACATATTCGCCCTTCTCGATCGTCAGGTTGATTTCCTTGAGCACCTCCGTGGTGGCCGCGCCGCGAGTGAAGACCTTGTCGATGTGGTCGAGCTTCAAATAGGCGGTCATGTGCCCTCCTCTCAATTCTGCGCGGTGCCGCGGGTGACGAACTTGCCGAGGCCCGCGATCAGGCGGTCCAGCACGAAGCCGACGATGCCCACATAAAACAGCGCCAGGATGATCTCGCTGATGTGCGAGGAGTTCCAGGCGTCCCAGATGAAGAAACCGATGCCGACGCCGCCGATCAGCATTTCGGCGGCGACGATGGCGAGCCACGACAGGCCGATGCCGATGCGCAGGCCGGTGAAAATGTAGGGCGCGGCCGCCGGAATCATGATCTTGGAGAAGAACTCGAGCGGATTGAGCTGCACCACGGCCGCGACGTTGCGGTAGTCCTGCGGGATGTTGCGGATGCCGACCGCGGTGTTGATGATGATCGGCCAGATCGAGGTGATGAAGATGACGAAGATCGCCGAGGGTTGGCCATCGCGAAAGGCGGCGAGCGAGAGCGGCAGCCAGGCGAGCGGCGGGATGGTGCGCAGCACCTGGAACAGCGGATCGAGCCCGCGCATCGCCCAGACCGACTGTCCGACCAGCACGCCCAACGCGATGCCGGCAATCGCCGAGAGCGAATAGCCGAAGGCGACGCGCTGGAGACTGGCGGAGAGATGCCAGAACAGGCCCTTGTCGATACCGCCATGGTCGAAGAACGGATCGAGGATCAGCTCCTTGGTGTCCTTGAACACTTTTGATGGCGGCGGCAGCGCCGAGCCGGCGCGGCGGCAGACCAGCTCCCAGACCAGCGTCAGCAGCGCGATCACGACCAGCGGCGGGATCACGCGCGCGGCCGTCTCCCGTGCCATGCGTGCGTAAGCTTCAGTGCGCGGGGGACGCTTTGGCGTCATCGCGACGACCGGCGCGGCGCTGGCCGCAGGCGTCGCCGTTTCAATCTCGATCTTGGCGGCGGACATATTCATTGCAATCTCTCCGGCTTCAAAAGACGATGCGGCCGCGCAAAGGCGGCCGCTGGCCCCCGATCAGACTTCGACACGCTTGATCGCGAGCGACTTCAGATAAGCAGCCGGATTTTCCGGATCGAACACCTTGCCGTCGAAGAAGGTCTCCTTACCGCGCGAGGTGGAGGCCGGGATCTCGGAGGCCGCGACACCGAGCGTCTTGGCCGCATCGCGCCACATGTCCTCGCGATTGACCTTGGCGATGAGCGCCTTGGTGTCGAAATTCGCCTCGTACTTGCCCCAGCGGATGTCCTCGGTGAGGAACCACAGATCGTGGCTCTGGAAGGGGTACGAGGCGAAGTCGCGCCAATACTTCATGATGTGCGGAGACTTCTCCACCACCTTGCCGGGGATGCCGTAGTCGAACTTGCCTGCGGTACGATCGAGCACGTCCTCGACCGGGCAGTTCATCCACTGCCGCTTGCCCATGATGGCGGCAAGCTCGGCCTTGTTCTCGGCCTTGTCGGCCCATTGCTGGGCTTCCATCACCGCCATCAATAGCGCCTTGGCGGCCTTTGGGTACTTGTCGACGAAGGCGGCGCGCATGCCGAAGGATTTCTCCGGATGCTTATTCCAGAGCTCGCCGGTCGTCAGCGCGGTGTAGCCGATATTCTGATGGATCAGCTGCAGATTCCAGGGCTCGCCGACGCAGAAGCAGTCCATGGTGCCGACCTTCATGTTGGCCACCATCTGCGGCGGCGGCACGACGATGGTCTCGATGTCCTTATCGGGGTCGATGCCGCCGGCGGCGAGCCAGTAGCGGATCCAGAGATCATGCGTACCACCGGGAAAGGTCATTGCCGCCTTCACCGCCTTGCCGGACGCCTTCTTCTTGTCCAGCGCAGCCTTGAAGGGCGTCGCATCGACGCCGAGCTTGAGGTCAGCATATTCGTTCGCAACGGAGATGCACTGGCTGTCGAGATTGAGCCGGGCCAGGATGTACATCGGCGTCGGCTGGTTGTTCTGCGTCACCTTGCCGGCCGAGATCAGATACGGCATCGGGGTGAGGATATGTGCGCCGTCGATGCCATTGCCTTCGGAGCCGAGCACGAGGTTGTCGCGCGTGGTGCCCCAGGAGGCCTGCTTCTGCACGTCGGTGTCGGGCATGCCGTATTTTGCGAACAGGCCCTTGTCCTTGGCCACGAACAGCGGGCCGGCATCGCTGAGCGCGATGAAGCCGAGCTTGGCGCCCTTGACCTCGGGGCCTGCCTCCTGCGCGAAGGCGCCAGCGGGGAAATTCAGTTTTGCGGCGGCGAGAAGTGCGGCGGTAGCGCCGGTCGCCTTCATCAATTGGCGGCGGCTAAGCCCGTTATCCGAGGGCCGGCGGGTGCGCTTGGTCATAGGCAGTGTCGTCCTTTGCGTCGTTGCAGAATTGATGGCTTCAGTGCACACGATCAGCCCGTCCGTCCGGCGGCGCCGTCTTTGGCGCATGCGAACGCACGACCGGGGAAACCCCCGTCTGGTGGCGTCGGCAAGTCGGATGAGAAGTCTCGCGGGACGGCTTCAATGGCGTCGGCACCGAACTATTCAAGCTTCGTGCCAAGCCCGACGGCCACAATACGTAAGAACAATCAACATGTTACTGGAATTGCGGCAGGCTGCCGCATCAGCGCTTCGCATGTGAAACTTGCGATCTGCTCAATCTTTGTGCGACGCACAAACCTTGTGCAGAAGACCAAGCAGGAGGCCGACAGGCGCTTCGGGGGCCGCTTGAGCAGAGACACATCCTGCTGATATCGCTTCAGTTTTCTTCCGCGCACGAGCGGCACGCAACTTGCATCTCCTTGGGCGTCAACGAAGACTGCGGCTTGCCGCATGGTTGCAGCCTCTGACGGCTGCATTCCGGAAGCTCAACTGCTTCGCGGTCCTCTCGCTCGTCGTGACGCGATTCCCAAGGCTTCCAACTCCATAGCCCTCGTGCGCGGCAGGCCAGCCCGCACGGCGCCAAGACGTTCAGCGCACTCTCAATGAGGGTGTGTCGATCTCACTTACGAAGCAAAAGGAACCATTGATGTCGTATCTCGCGCCTTCGGAATTCGTCACCAAGATGGTGGATGCGGGCGAGTCCAAGATCTTCATGTCCACCCGGGATACCATCATCCGCGCCTACATGGCCGGCGCGATCCTGGCGTTGGCAGCCTGGTTCGCCGTCACGATCAACGTCAACACCGGCCAGCCGCTGGTCGGCGCGCTTCTGTTCCCCGTCGGCTTCGTCATGCTCTATCTACTGGGCTTCGACCTCCTGACCGGCGTGTTCGTGCTCTCGCCGCTCGCGCTGATCGACAAGCGCCCGGGCGTCACCCTCGGCGGCGTGCTGCGCAACTGGGGCCTGGTGTTCATCGGCAATTTCGCCGGCGCTTTCACCGTCGCCTTCATGATGGCCTTCGTGACGACATTCGGCTTTACCCAGGCGCCCGACAAGGTGGGCGCAGCCATCGGCAACATCGGTGAAGGCCGAACCCTGGGATATGCGGCGCACGGCGCGGCCGGCATGGCAACGCTGTTCCTGCGCGGCATGCTCTGCAACTGGATGGTCTCGACCGGCGTGGTCGGCGCCATGATTTCGACCTCGGTCCCCGGCAAGGTCATCGCGATGTGGATGCCGATCCTGGTGTTCTTCTACATGGTGTTCGAGCATTCCGTCGTGAACATGTTTCTGTTCCCGTCGGGCCTTATGCTGCATGCGAAATTCTCGATCATGGACTATCTGATCTGGAACGAGATCCCGACGGTGCTCGGCAACCTCGTCGGCGGCCTCGCCTTCACCGGCATGACCCTCTACGCCACGCACGTTATGACCCTGCCGAAGCGCGAGCTTGGCAAGGCTACGAAGCCCCGCGTTGCGGCCTAATCGAATACGTCTCGACAGAGGAGCCTCGCCCGCGCAGGGTGAGGTTCTTCTTTCCTGGTGACGACCATGACCCCCGGACTCCTGATTTCGGTCGGCCAGCACTCCGACAAGGGTCGCAAGCCCGTCAACCAAGATTTTCATGGCGTCCTCATTCCAGAGGAGCCGCTGCTTAGCCTGAAGGGCATCGCCGCCGTCCTCGCCGACGGCATTTCGAGCAGCACGGTGAGCCAGATCGCCAGCGAGTCGGCGGTCAAGAGCTTCCTGATGGACTATTACTGCACGTCGGAATCCTGGACCGTGAAGACGTCCGCCCGCCGCGTGCTGGATGCGACCAATTCCTGGCTGCACGCGCAGACGCGCAAGAGCCAATACGCCTATGATCGCGACAAGGGCTATGTCTGCACCCTCACCGCCATGGTCATCAAGGCGACCACCGCGCATATCTTCCATGTCGGCGACTGCCGCGTCTACCGCGTCGCCGGTAAGGCGCTCGAGCAACTGACCGACGATCACCGGATCATCGTGTCGTCGGAGCAGACTTATCTCGGCCGCGCACTCGGCATCAATCCGCAGCTCGAGATCGACTATCAGGCCTTCGAGATCGAGGCGGGCGACACCTTTCTGCTGGCGACCGACGGCGCCTACGAATTCGTCGACGCGCGCTTCGTCACGAGCGCGCTGAACGAGCACGCAGGCGAGCTCGACGCGGCGGCCAAGGCCATCGTCGAGGAAGCCTACCGGCGCGGCAGCGACGACAACATCACGGTCCAGATCCTGCGCATCGATGCAGTGCCGCAGCGCGAGCCGGCCGGCATCTTCAATCAGACGTCCCAATTGCCGCTGCCTCCGCTGCCGGAACCGCGCGCGATCTTCGACGGCTACCGGATCGTGCGCGAGATCCACGGCAGCAGCCGCAGTCATATCTACCTTGCCGTCGACACCGAGACCGAGGAACCGGTCGCGCTCAAGCTGCCGTCGGTCGACCTGCGCGATAACGCCGCCTATCTCAAGCGCTTCCTGATGGAGGAATGGATCGCGCGCCGGATCGACAGCCCGCACGTGCTGAAGCCGCGGTCACACTCGAGACGGCGCAGCTATCTCTACATCGCGACCGAATTCGTCGAAGGCCAGACCTTGAAGCAGTGGATGACCGACAATCCACGCCCCGATCTCGAAACCGTCCGCGCCCTCATCGAGCAGGTCGCCGCGGGCTTACGCGCCTTCCACCGCATGGAGATGCTGCATCAGGACCTCAGGCCGGACAACATCCTGATCGACAAGACCGGCACCGCCAAGATCATCGACTTCGGATCGGTCAGGGTGGCGGGCGTCGCGGAAGCGGCGCCGCGAGACGAGGCCGACGACATCCTGGGAACGGTCCAGTATACGGCGCCGGAGTACTTTCTCGGCGAAGGCGGCTCGCCGCGCTCCGACATGTTTTCGTTGGCTGTGATCTGCTACCAGATGCTGACGGGAAAGCTGCCCTATGGCACCCAGGTCGCCCGAATTCGGCGCAAGGCGGACGTGCGGCGACTTCAGTATCGCCCAGCCGACGACGACCGCAATGTGCCGGCCTGGGTCGACGGCGCGCTCAGGCGCGCGCTACATCCTGATCCCTACAAGCGGCACGACGATCTGTCCGAATTCATCTACGAGCTTCGCACGCCCAATCCGGTCTATCTCGACACGCGCATCACGCCGCTTTTCGAGCGCAGTCCGCTGATGTTCTGGAAATTGACCACGGCGGCGCTCGCCTGCGCGGTCGTCGTGCTGCTGGCGATATTGCACGCGCGCTGATCAGGGGCGTGGCCTCGCAGGGCTCACCACGTGATCAGCGGAGACTGATGCAGCCATGCATCCGCGCGCACCTGATCCAGCACGAATTTCGCAACGTCTTCGCGCGCAATGCTGCCGCCATGGAAGTCCGAAAGATCCGTCAGGGCCCGACCGCCTGGCTGACGATCAGCCGGCCGGTGGCGCCAAGTACCAGTATCTTCGCTGCGCCGTCCGGATTCACCGGAACGGTGCCCGTTGAAGCGATCATGATCGAATTCCTTGTGAGGATTGGGGCGTGCCGTATCGTCAGGCGGAGGCCGCGATCTCGGAGACGAAGTCGCGGTAGGAGCGCAGGGGACGGCCCAGCAGCGCGGTCAGACGCTCGACGTCGCCGGCTTCGGGCACCATTCCCTCGATGAGGAAACGCTCGCTCATCAGCCGCATGTCGAAGGCCATCCAGTTCGGCATGAACTGCCTGAGATTCTTCTCGAAGCCGGCGGTATCGTCGCCGGGATAGGCGATGGTGCGACCCAGCACCTCCGACCAGACCGCGGCGGCTTTCGCGCCGGTTAGCGTTTCGGGGCCGACGAGGTTGATGCGGGCGAGCGGCAGCGATGTTGCGGCTCGCTCACGACGGATGAGTTCGACGGCCGCGATCTCGCCGATGTCGCGTGCGTCGATCATGGCCAGCCCCTTGCTCCCGATGGGCATCGGATAGATGCCGTATCCGGTCACCACGTCCTTGATCGTGACGTCGTTGTTCATGAAGTAAGCGGGGCGCAGGATGGCGGCGTTGAAGCCCATCTGCTCGATCATCCGCTCGACGCCGAACTTGCCGGCAAAGTGCGGCACGTTCACGTAGCGGTCGCTGTGGATCACCGAGAGGTAGACGACCCGCTCGATGCCGGCCTCGCGGGCGACGTTGAGCGCAATCAGCGCCTGCGTGAATTCATCCGGCACCACTGCGTTGAGCAGGAACAGGGTCGAGACTCCGCTAAACGCGCCGCGGAGCGCGTCGACATCGAGCAGGTCGCCCTGCACGACAGTGACGCCTGCCGGGAGGTTTGCCTTTGCAGGATCGCGGGCGAGAGCACGGACATCGGCGCCGCGCTTGACGAGTTGTTCGACGACGTGGCGGCCAATGGTGCCGGTTGCGCCGGTAACGAGGATGGTCATGGGATCACTCCGGGTTTTGGTGAAGAAGACACCCGGGAATTAGTGGTCCACATTTGAACCGATAGACGCTATATGTAGACGGATCGTCTCACTGGTGGAACGATGGACCTGCTCGCACTCGCCGACTTCAACCTCGTCGCCCGACACGGCGGGTTCGGACGCGCCGCACGGGCCGCCGGGCGCCCGAAAGCCACCTTGTCCCGGCGGGTCGCCGAGCTGGAGGCCGCGCTCGACCTGCGCCTGTTCGAGCGCGGCGCGCGCGACCTGAAACTCACCCAGGAAGGACGCGCCCTTTACGAGCGGACGGGAGCATTGCTTACCGAGCTCGACGAGACGGCCGCGGCAATCGCTTCGGGTGGGGACAGGCCGCGGGGCCGCCTGCGGATCAGCGCGCCTTTGCTGTTCTCGCAAACTGCAATGGGGAATCTCGCGGCCGGGTTCGCGCTCAGATATCCGGAGGTCCGTCTTGAGGTCACAACGGAAGATCGCTCCGTGGACATGGTGGAGGAAGGGTATGACCTCGTCATTCGGGTCAATCCGGCTCCGGACGAGAGCCTTGTGGGACGGATCTTTCTGCGCGACCGGCTGGTGGTCGTGGCGAGCCCGGATTTGAAGCGGCCGAGGGACGGTATCGCTGTGCCGGCTGTCATGCGCGGAGCGGGCGACCAGCTAACAACCTGGGAAGTGACGGTGCCAGGCGGAAGATCGCGCATCACGGTTGATCCGGTCCTGCGCCTGTCATCGCTCGTCATGGTCCGCGATGCAGTCCGGGCGGGCGTCGGCGCCGCGCGCCTTCCCGTGTCACTGGTCAGTCACGACCTGGCTGCCGGCACGCTGGTGCATTGGGGCGACATCGACGGACCCGAGATCGCGTTGTGGACGCTCTATCCATCGCGGCGGCTCTTGAGCGCGCGCGTATCCGCCTTCCTCGACTTCATGAAAGAAGCCTTTCCGATGGGCACGCCTGACGAGCTGGCGGCCTTCATTGGGCGCTGAGAGAGGCGGCGCGCGCTGCTCGCGCCTGACCGTCAGGCCGGCTCCTCCGCCTTCGTCCCCAGCGGCTTCGGCGCCATACCGCCGCCCGGCTTGAGGCGGAATTCATAGCTCATCAGGTGCCACTGCCCGTTCGCCTTGGTGCCGTCGGGCATCTCAAGGTCGTTGCGCGGCTCGACCTTGGCCACCAGATCGTCCTTCACACCGAACACCACGTCGGAATCCAGGTATTTGTCGCCATCCATGAAGACGTGGGTGATCAGCGGCTCATAGCCCTTTGCATTGACCAGGAAATGGACATGCGCCGGGCGCATCGGATGGCGGTTGGTCTGCATGATCATCTCTCCGACCGGACCGTCGGTCGGGATCGGGTAGCTGCACGGCAGGATGGTGCGGAAGAAGAACCGGCCGTCGTCATCGGTGATGAAGCGCGCCCGCGCTGAGGCGCCGACCTCGTTATAGTTCGGCTTCTGTGAATCATAGAAGCCGTCATCGTCGGCATGCCAGACGTCGACGGGGACATTCGCGAGCGGCTTGCCCTTGAGATCGGTGACGCGGCTCTGCACGAACATCCGTTCGCCGGTCTGATTGTTCGGCGAGATGTCGGTGCCGTGCGCGGTCACCTTGTGCTCGCCGACGTAGAACGGGCCGAGCACCGTGGTCTGGGTTGCGCCCTCGCGGTCGCGGTGATTGACCGCGTCGACCAGCATGGAGACGCCGAGCACGTCTGACAGCAGGATGAACTCCTGGCGGGTGTCGGTGCATTTCTGGCCGGTGCGGGTCAGGAAATCGATGGCGTATTCCCACTCCTCGAAGGTGAGACCGGTCTTGCTCACGTAGTCGTGCAGCGACTTCACCAATTCCTGGAGCAGGAATTTCGCGCGCGGGTTGGGTGTCCGGTCAAAGCTCCGGATGACGGCTTCGGTGAGCTCGGTCTCGTTGAACTGGGTCATGGTGCGTTTGCCTGCGTTTTCTCGTTGGCCCGTTGGGATCTCTTGGGGCTGCTTGGCGGCGTTCCAGATTGGAGCCTACACCAACCGGCCGGCCGGCGTTAAGCGCGACCGGCTTGGAATGAGTCCGCCATTTCGGCTATCACGGAGCAACAAAAACTGCCCGGAGGAACTGATGCTCGCGCCCACACCCGCCTCGCCCGAATCCGTAGGCATGTCCAAGACCGCACTCGACCGCGTCGATGCGCATCTGAAGAACCGGTACATCGACGCGGGCCGGTTCCCGGGTGCGCATCTCCTCGTCTACCGCCGCGGCAAGGTCGCGCACAGCTCGGTTCAGGGCCTTGCCGACCTCGAGCGCAAAGTGCCGGTCAAGGACGACACCATCTACCGCATCTATTCCATGACGAAGCCGCTCACCAGCATCGCCTTCATGATGCTGGTCGAGCAAGGTCTCGTCGCGATCGACGAGCCCGTCGCCAAGTACATTCCGGAATGGAAGGATCTCGGCGTGTTCGTCGCCGGCACCTACCCGGCCTTCCTGACCCGGCCGCCGTCCCGGCCGATGCTGATCGTCGACCTCCTGCGCCATACTTCCGGCCTCACCTACGGCTTCCAGCAGCGCTCCAATGTCGATGCCGCCTATCGCGCCGAGAAGATCGGCGAGGTCGAGAAGTCCGGCACGCTCCAGACCATGATCGAGGCCCTTGCAAAGATCCCGCTGGAGTTCTCGCCGGGCGAGGCCTGGAACTACTCGGTCGCGACCGACGTGCTCGGCTATCTCGTCGGCAAGATTTCAGGCATGCCGTTCGAGCAGTTCCTGAAAGCGCGCATCCTCGATCCACTCGGCATGACCGACACCGATTTCCACGTGCCAGCCTCGAAGGCGCATCGGTTCGCGGCCTGCTATTCCGCCGATCCAGGCGGCGGAATGACGTTCCATGCGGGCCAGCGGCGCGAGGGCCTGACGCTCCAGGATGATCCGGCAACCAGCTCCTTCCTGTCGCCGCCCTCCTTCATCTCCGGCGGCGGCGGGCTGTGCTCGACGGTCGCCGATTATCTCACCTTCTGCCGCGCGCTGCTCAACGGTGGCGAGCTCGGTGGCGTCAGGCTAATCGGGCCGAAGACGCTGGCGCTGATGACGAGCAACCACATTCCGGGCGGACGCTTCCTGCCCGAGGTGTCACGCTCGCTGTTTTCGGAAGCTGCCTATAACGGTATCGGCTTCGGTCTTGGCTTTGCCGTGACCATGCGCCCGGCCGACACGCTGATCGCCGGCAGCCCCGGCGAATACAATTGGGGCGGCGCGGCCACGACCTCGTTCTGGATCGACCCCGCCGAAGAGCTGATCACGATCTTCATGACGCAGGTATTGCCCTCGAGCGCCTATCCGATCCGTCGCGAGCTGCGCAGCATGGTCTACGCCGCGATCACCGAGAGCAATCTGTAAGCGATGGAATGGATCCCGCGGCCGTCGCCGCGGGATCGCGCCATCAGCGCCTCATTTGAGCATCTCCGGCACGATCAGACGCGGCAAGAACAGCGACACGCTCGGCCAAACGATGAGCGCCGCCAGCACGAGCAGCATCGGAATCAGCATGATCACCGTGTCCTTCAGAGCATAACGCAGCCGCACGCCCGCGATCGAACAGGCGATCATCAGACATAGACCATAGGGCGGCGTCACCAGTCCGAAGGCCAGCGAGACGATGGAGATGATCGCGAACTGGACCGGATGGAGGTCGACGGATTTGGCTAGCGGCTCCAGCACCGTGCCGACGATGATGATCGCCGGGATGGCGTCGAGGAAGCAGCCCACCACCAGGAAGCAGAAGGCGATGAAGAAGCCGGCCGCGACGCTGCCCATGCCCCATGTCGAGACGTTGGCCAGCAGCTCTTGCGGGATCCTGTAATAGGCAAGCAGCCAGCCGAACGCGCTCGCGGTGCCGACGCAAAACAGCGCCACGCCGGAAAGGCGTCCGGTATCGAGCAGGGCCTTGTACAATTGGCGCGGGCCTGTCTCGCGATAGAAGAACGCCGAGAGGGCGACGGAATAGAGCACCGCGACGCAGGCGGACTCGGTTGCAGTGAACCACCCGAGCAGAATGCCGCCGACGATGATGAACGGAGTCATCAGCGCTGGTATCGACCGCCAAATGGCGCATCGCATCTCGACCCAGGTCGCCTTCGGATAGGTCGGGTAGCCGCGGCGCACGGCATAGACGTGCACCGTCGCCATCTGCGCGCCCGCGATCAGCAGGCCCGGCACGATGCCGGCTAGATACATCGCCGCGATCGAGGTCGAGATCAGCCCGCCCCAGACGATCATGAGGATCGATGGCGGGATGATGACAGCCAGCACCGCAGAAACCGCGGTGATGGCGATGGAAAAGGAGAGATCGTAGCCCTCCTTGGTCTGTGCATCGATGAAGATTTTTGATTGGCTCGCCGCGTCGGCGGTCGAGGAGCCGGAAATTCCTGCAAAGAACACCGACAGCACGACGTTGATCTGCGCCAGGGATCCCGGCCAGTGCCCGACCAACGAGCGCGACAGCGCCACCAGGCGGTCGGTGATGCCGCCGATGCTCATCAGATTCGCCGTCAGCAGGAAAAACGGGACCGCGAGCAGGATGAATGAATTATACGCGTTGAAGGTCTCCTGCGCGAGCGTCATCAGTGACAGGTGCGGCTCGATCAGCAGGATCGGCACGCAGGCAAGACCGAGTGCGAAAGCGACCGGCACGCGCACGATGAGCAGGCTGATGAAGACCCCGAACAGCACCATCGCGGCCTGTCCGGCAGAGAGTACATTGCCGCTCATCGCCCTGCCCCAACCAGAACGCGCATTTCATCAATGATCTGTTCGCCTGCAAAGACGATCCACGTCGCGCCGGTCACGGGCCAGGCAATGTGAATCAACCAAAGCGGCAGATCGGCAAGTTCCGAAGTTCTGTTCCAGGCGAAGCGGGTAAACTCCATGCCGGCCAATAAAAACACCAACGCCAATGCCAGCACGCCGAGACGGGCGAGGATCCGCACCGCAGCCTCCGATCGCCGCGACAGATTGGGCCACACGTCGACCTCAAAATGCTGCGCTTCCCGCACACCGACGATGGCCCCGATCATGATGGTCCAGATGAAGAGAAACCGCGCCATCTCCTCCGTCCAGATGTAGGAGGGAATGAAGGGCGTGTAGCGCGAGATGATTTGCAGCGTGACCGGAAGAACCAAAATACCGACGCTGGCGGCCAGCAGGAATTCGAGCAGCTTCCCATAGGCCGCCGTGACGCGACGCCACAGCGACGGTGTGGACGGGACGGGCATTTCAGACATTGGGGCTCCCTGCCGCAGTTCATCCGCCTTCCGGGCAAGAAGCGGGGCCTGCCCGGACTATTGTCGGCGGACAAAGCGACCTCAGACGACGTTGATCTTCTCGAAAATGGCTTCAGCACCAATTTCCTTGGCGTAGGTGGCCATCACGGGATCGGCGAGCTTCTTCATGGCGTCGCGCTCCTCGAAGGGAACGCGCTTGAGCTTGCCGGCCTTCTCGAGCGTGTCGAGCTTGACGACCTCTTCGCTCGATTCGAGCTGACGGCCGTAGTCGCCTGCCTCCTTGCCGGCCTTCATGATCGCGTCCTGCAGATCCTTCGGCAAGGTCTTCAGCGTCTTCACCGAGAAGCAGATCGGCCGGATCGACACCGCGTGCTGCGTCAGGCTGAGATGCGGGGCCACTTCATAGAACTTCATCGCTTCGACGCCGGCCGCCTCGTTTTCGCCGGCCGATATCACACCATTCTGAATCGCGTTGTAGATCTCGTTATAGGCGATCACCGTCGGGCTCATGCCGACCGCCGCAAATGTCTTCGACCAGATCGGCGCGCCCTGCACGCGAACCTTGAGACCCCTAAGATCGGCGAGATTCTTGAGCGGCTTGTTGGCGAAGATGTTGCGGATGCCACCACCGGCATAACCGATCAGAACGACCTCGGCCTTCGCCGCGACCTCGTCGGCGATCGGCGTCAGGATATTGGCCTCGACGACCTTGTTCATGTGCTCGATGCCCTTGAACACGAAGGGGGCATCGATGAATGGGGCCGCCTTGGCGAAGGTCGACATATGGGCCGGCGAGACGATGCCGTAGTCGACCGCCTTGCCCTGCGACATATACTCGAAATATTGCTTCTCGAGGCCGAGCGAGGAGTTCTTGTGCAGCGTGAAATTGACCGGCTTGCCGTAGTACTTCTTCACCAGCTCCTCGAACCGGATCAGCGCCCGGTTGAAGGCATGATCGTCGTTGAACTGGACCGCGCCGTTCAGCGTGATCGGTGCTTGCGCCCTGAGGATCGAAGGCATGCCGATCGCAGCGGTCGCGCCGATACCAGCGAGAAATGACCTTCGCTTCATCGTCTCCCCTCCCTTTGATGCTCCGCCCCTGTGGCCGGGGCGTGAGCGCGGCGGCTTACGGCCGGCGTTCGGGGAGCGTATGAAAAACTACGGCGGGACGGAAGTCATTTCGCGGACGTTGTCGCTCCTCTTCGTCACAGAGCTACGCCTGCGCGATCTGTTGCACTGCAACTCGTTCCTGCTGGCGCAAGGCCGCATGCGCCACTTCCGGCTCTCGTAAAGACGGAAGGCTTGCGGGCTTGTGCGCTGCACGCAGAGGTCCGCCCGCCTCCCGCGACAGGCCTAGTGCATGTGGCCAATCAGATAGATGCCGCCGCCGATCACAATGATCGCCGGCACGGCCCAGAGAATAAATACGGGCATCAACACTCTCCCTAATTGGATGTGCAGACCTTGACGGTCTTCATGCTGCTCTCAGCCTCGGTGCGCGTCTTGTAGACCGTTCCTGAAGGGCTGACGACGGTCATGGAGGCGTCTGTCGGCTTCTTATCGACGACAGTGCACTTCTTGGTCTTGACGTCCTGGACGACGTAGAACTCGTCGGCCGCGAACGCTGGCAGGGAGAAAGCAGCAACCATCAGTGCTGCGGTCGCAATCTTCAGCTTCATGTTTTCCTCCTCCAACTTCCCGGGCAGTGTGGCCCGGTCGATTTACAAACGGGAAAAAGCGGCAATTTGTTCCCTCGGCTGGGAACCTCGCTCACCCCAGGTTGTTGGTGGCACACTTAATTCCTTTGAGGAGAACAAGATGAAAAAGCTGTTCCTGCTGTCCGCTGCGGCGGTCCTGATATCGACCGGCGCTTTCGCGCAATCCACTGTGGTGACCACCACCGGAACGGGTCATGCGGCGACAGTTCAGATCGAGCCGCAATACCGAACCAAGATCAAATCCTACATCACCGAGCACCGCGTCCGTCCGGTGACGACGAAGGAGAAGATCGTGGTCGGCGCGACGGTGCCAGCCGACGTCGAGCTTGAGGCCGTTCCGGCGGATTGGGGCCCGTCGCTGACGAAGTACCGCTACGTCTATTCCGGCGATCGCGTGATGCTGGTGGATCCGGGCTCACGCACGGTCGTTCAGGAAATCGATTGATCACGACGTGACCTCCGGCGGCTGCCGCCAGCGGCGGCCGCCCACTTAGAGCATGAAATCGCATCGAGAGGCCCCGGATCGCCGGGCTCAGTCTGACGGCTGTCTACGCCACGCGTCTGCTATTGACCGCGATCGCGATGACCTGCCCCCCTCCGGCTGCATCGCAAAATCTCCCGGACTGCTCGCGGATGCGAAAATCGTGGCGCCGGAAAAGGGCTGCCCTTATGGTCTTTGCCAAACCCATAATCTGGCGCCGCTGCGCTGGAATCGGGACGCCCGCGTTTGTCAAAGCTTACCCTGCCAGTCCGGCTCGCTCTCCTGGTCGCGGGAACGATGTTGCCGCTGATCATCTTCGCGGTCGGCATTGCCGTCTACAATTACAAGCAGGATCGAACTGACGCGACCAGCCGCGTGCTGGAGAACGTGCGCAGCATGCGCCTTGTGCTGGACTCCGAAGTGCAGCGGATGACCGGCGGCCTGCAGGTCCTGGCGCTGACGAATTCGCTGCGCAACGACGACTTCCAGAATTTCCGCCGCATCGCGCTCGGCTTCCTCGACCAGTATGGCAAGGGCGGTCTCGTGTTGATCTCCGACCGCAAGGGCCGGCTGTTGTTCTCCTCGACGACGGAAGACATCGAGCGCCTGCCGCCGCGCGGCAATCTGGAGATCATCGAAAAGGTATTCGCGACCAGGTCGCCGCAATATTCCGACCTGTTCACCGGCGCGATCAATGGGCGGCAGGTGCTCACCGTCGAGGTCCCGGTATTGCGCGACGGCGAGGTGATCTACGATCTCTGCTTCAGCCCGCCGATCAGCATCTTTCAGGAGCTGGTGGAGAAGCAGCGCCCTGACCGGCTTTGGACAGTGGCCCTGCTCGACACCAAGGGCGTCGTATTCGCGCGCGCACCGAACCCTGCCGAGACGGTCGGCAAGCAGGCTTCCGGCGCGCTGTACGATGCGATGTCTCGGGCGTCGGAGGCAGCCCTTTCGACCGTTTCGCTCGACGGGGTCGCGCTGTCCTCAGCCTTTACCAGGTCGCACCTGACCGGTTGGACGGTCGTGGCTGGCGTCGCCGAGAGCTCGTTGATCGCGCCGCTCTGGCGCAACATCGCCATCACCAGCCTGATCGGCGGCATCCTGCTGCTGACCGGCCTGACCTTCGCGGTCAGGATGGCGACCACGATCGCGCGCGGTGAGATGCTGCACAATCTGCTGATTGAGGAGCTCAACCACCGAGTCAAGAACACGCTGGCCCTGATGCAGGCGATCGCGGTGCAGACCTTCCGCAGCGCCAGCCGGGACGAGCGGACCAAGTTCGAGGGACGGCTCGGCGCGCTGGCCGAAGCGCACAATCTCTTGAGCCAGGAGAAGTGGGCGGGCTCGGAGCTGAGAGGCGTTATTGCCCGCGCAATTCAGCCGTTCCTGCCCGGCAAGCCCGACCGCATCCGGATGGCCGGCCCGGCTGTGCCGTTGTCGCCGCGGCCCGCCGTGGTGCTGTCGATCATCGTGCACGAGATCGCCACCAACGCGGCGAAGTACGGCGCGCTGTCCAACGAGACCGGCCGGGTGACCCTGGACTGGGAGGTCATCGGCGATGCGCCGAAGCCGCGGCTGCGGCTGATCTGGACCGAGATCGGCGGACCGCCGGTGACGGCCCCAGTGCAACGCGGCTTCGGCTCGCGCCTGGTCGAGCGCAGCGCGCGCGACCAACTCGGCGGCGAGGCAACTGTCGACTTCCTGCCGCGCGGCGTCGTCTGCACGGTGACGTGCGCGCTGGACGAGATGCGGTGAACGAAATGAAGAGGCATCGGCGATGAGTCGGGCGGTTGCCTGATCTGCACCGAAAAACAGCCAATCTACCCGATCGTCTGCAACGCCGGGAACGTCTCCAGCAGCCAGATGCTCACGTTCGAAACCGCGCCGGTGAGGAAACCGATGCCGGTGATCACCATCAATACGCCCATGGCGCGCTCGACGTTGACGAGCTGGCCCTTCATCCGCGTGAACAGCGCGGAGAACTGCTCGATCATCAGGGCGGCGATCAGGAAGGGAATGCCGAGGCCCGCGGAATAGACGGCGAGCAGGCCCGCCCCCTTGGTGACCGTCGCTTCGGCCGCGGCAATCGACAGGATCGCGGCGAGGATCGGGCCGATGCAGGGCGTCCAGCCGAACGCGAAGGCGAGCCCCATGATGTAGGCGCCCCAGAGCCCGACGGGCTTGGGGATCGGCAGCCGGCCCTCGCGCATCAACAGGCCGATCCGCGTCAGTCCCAGGAAGTGCAGGCCCATGATGATGATGACGATGCCTGCGAGAATCGACAGCTCGGCCGACCAGGCGCGGATCAGACCTCCGATCAGCGAGGCGCTGGCACCGAGCGCCACGAACACGGTCGAGAAGCCAAGCACGAACAAGAGCGCCGACATCATGATCGCGCGCTTGGACGCCGCGGCCGGCTGGTCGCTTTCGACATGCTCGATCGTGGCGCCCGTAAGATAGATCAGATAGGGCGGGACCAAAGGCAGGACGCACGGCGAGAGGAAGCTGACGAGGCCGGCAATCAGCGCCGCCGGAATCGAGACATTTTGCATGATGCAGTCGGAGCCATTTCAGGCCCGGCACCAGGCGCGGGGAACGCGCGCGGACCAGGGCCGAACCGGCTCTGGTGTAACCGATGGCTGAGAATGCGCAACAGAGGCGCGCGAATCCAGGGCTCCTCCCGATGCCGTCTCTGATCACAGGTGCGGCATCGGGATGCGCTCAAATCTCGCCGAAAAGCGAGACTCGGCGGCGCGGCTACTTCACCACGCGGAGCAGCGGACGCCGGGGCTGGACCTGCGTCTGCTTGGAAGGGGAATGCGGTTCGCTCGCAGCGCTCCGCAGCATTTCGTCGCACAATGCCTTGAGATCGGCATCGTCAATGCCTTTGAGCTTCATCCTGACGTCGAGAATGACAATGGACAGCAGCTCGGCCGACTCGCGGCTGTTGCTCGCATTGAGAACCCTGCGGCACTCCTCGAGCGTTTCCAGCACCGACTGCAACTGTTCGTCTGAATGCGACACCGGCGTTCTTTCCGTTAAATCGGCCTGCGAGACGTGGTTGTGACGACCCCTTCGGCCCCCGTGGAGCGACAACGATAACATGAGGCCTCTGAGCCTCTGAACACGATTTCAGTGTGCTTCTGCGGTGAAACGGCGGTTCCCGCCAACATCGTGCCACGACGCCAGCGGCAACCGCCGGAGCGATCCGGGACCAAACGTCTGGTGTGCAGCGATTGATCCATCCGGGATGATGGCAACGGCTCGCGCGCATGAACGACCACTGCGGACAGCTCCGACAATCCCGCAGCCATCTCAAGGCTCGCAACGGAACTCACGCGATGACCCCTCAAACGAGCAACAGTCTGCCCGATTCCCAACCCCGGCAGCACTCAAATACCGCTCGCGTCGCAGTAAGGATGACGTTCAAAACTCATCACCCCGCAACCCGCCGTGGTTGTAGTTTGCGCCAGATTCTGCCAGTTTAGCAAACCGAAGGGAATTGTATGCACTCCTTGGCGGAAAGGGGCGTTCCGCTGGAAGAACGCCCAAACACAAATATCAGCGGCCTCTCCGATTGGGACGCGGCCCGCATATTCCTGGAAGTCGTCCGATGTGGAAGTTTCCGCTCGGCGGCCGAACGCCTGTCGCTGTCGATCAACGCCGTCCGTCGCCGGATCGATGATTTCGAGCGTCAGACCGGCACCACCCTGTTCACCCGCGACGTCCACGGCACCCATCTGACCGACGAAGGCGCGACGGTGGTCTCCGCCGTCGAGCGCATGGAGGCGGCGGCCTTCGACGTGCTGCGGACCAGCGATTCGACGGCCAACGCCCTGTCCGGCGAAGTCCGCGTCGCCGTCACCGAGGGACTAGGGACGTTCTGGCTCGCACCGCGGCTGGTTGAATTCCAGCAAGCCTATCCGAAGATCCTGGTCGACCTGCATTGCGCGATGCGTTCGGCCGACGTCTCCCGCCACGAGGCCGATGTCGCCATCCATCTGTCGCGTCCCTCGGCGCTCGACGTCAAGCTGGTGCGGCTCGGCCGTATGCATCTGATGTTCTGGGCCTCGGAGAAATACATCGCAAAACATGGCGCGCCGCGCTCGGCAGCCGAATTGATCAAGCACCGCCTGGTGCTGCAATTCGCCGACCAGCTCGCCGCGAAGGAATCTTTCGAGAGCTTCTTCCCGGGCGTGTCGGAGCGCGACCTTCTGGTCATGAAGACCAACGTCTCGAGCGCCAATTACTGGGCGGTCGCGAATGGCGCCGGAATCGGCGTATTTCCGAGCTACGCCATTGCGCTTGGCGGGAAGTTGATTCCACTGGAGGTCGAGCTGAACCGACCGCTGGACATCTGGCTGTCCTACCATCCCGGTAGCGGCCGGATTCCCCGCGTGCGGCACATGATTGACTGGCTGATCGAGGCTTTCAATCCGGCCCGCTTCCCGTGGTTTAAGGAAGAGTTCGTGCATCCGCATGAATTCAACGACTCGTATATGGGCGAACCCCTGACCCAGCTCTTCGGGGGATTTTCAACCGAAGAACAACGGTGAGAAGTATGAAAACAGCGGCGAAGAGAATGAAGCAGCGCAGTGCCGGCAAGCCGGACATTGAGCTTGGCAAGCGGATCCGTCTGCGGCGCGTCGAGATGAAGATCTCGCAGGCCGAGCTCGGCGAGAAGCTTGGCGTCAGCTTCCAGCAGGTCCAGAAATACGAGAAGGGCGTCAATCGCGTCGGCGCGGCTCGGCTTCAGCAGATCGCCACCGCCCTCGACGTGCCCGTGACCTTCTTCTATGACGGCGACAACAAGGCGCGGGAAGTGGAGAGCCTGCTCTTCCTCGACAGCGCCTTCAGCCTCCGGCTGCTGCGCGCCTACAGCAAGATCAAGGACCAGACGGTGCAGCGTCAGCTCGTCTCGCTGATGGAATCGATCGCAGCGAACGAAGCCTGATTCGATCGACGCTCTGGCCTCAACGGCCGATGTTCAATCCGTCGCGTCGCGGGGCGCGGCCGGATTGAACGAGCGGATTGGCGTATCTGAGCCCGCGCGGGGTGCGCGCGGCCTTCTCGGGGCGGCATGACCGCCCTTTTTTCATGGCACTTACTGCCACTCGCCCGCGGCTTTTGCCGACACCTCGCCGCGCCATGCGATCGCGGCACAGGCGGATGCAATACACCTCGCCCTACCCGGTTGACCGCGGCGGCGCCCGCGCCGCACATTGCCTCGTCAACGACCAGCGAGCGCGCGATGTCCGACATGACCGACACGACAGAAACGGCTTACGCCGGCCGCAAGATCCTCAAGCACACGACCGGCGGCGTCGGCGTGATCACCTTCAACAATCCCGACAAACGCAACGCGATGTCGCTGGAGATGTGGGAGGGATTTGGCGAGGCGCTGACCAGCCTGCGCGACGACGAGACGGTGCGCGTCGTGATCCTCCGCGGCGCCGGCGGCAAGGCGTTCGTGTCGGGCGCGGACATCAGCCAGTTCGAGAAGACGCGGCACAACGCAGCGGCGTCCGAGCAGTACGCCAAGCGCAGCGCCGCCCAGCGCGCGCTGCTCGCTGATTATCCCAAGCCGACCATCGCCTGCATCCAGGGTTTTTGCCTCGGCGGCGGCATGCAGGTCGCGATGCTTGCCGACATCCGCATCGCCTCGCACGACAGCGAGTTCGGCATTCCCGCGGCCAGGCTCGGCATCGCCTATGGCTACGACGGCTTGCGGCACCTGGTGTCGCTGGTGGGCCCGTCCTGGGCGCGCCTGTTGATGTACACGGGCATGCGCATCGATTCCTCCGAGGCGCTGCGCATCGGCCTCGTCGAGCGCGTGATCCCCGATGATCAACTCTGGGGCGAGACCATGGCAATCGCGCAGACCATTTCCGAAAACGCGCCGCTCGCAATCAAGGCCGCCAAGATCACCATCGCGCAAATTCTGAAGGACGAGAGCCAGCGCGACATGGACACGATCAAGGCGATCGGCAACGCCTGCATGGACTCCCAGGATTTTCGCGAGGGCCGGCAGGCCTTCATGGAAAAGCGCAGGCCCAAGTTCCAGGGGCGCTGAAGCTGAACCGACGTTCAGGAAGATTAAATTCCTCGCGCAATTCGATGCAGCAGCAACCAGTTGATCTGTCGAAAGTTCTCCCGCCACCAACGAGGGAGATTGCGATGACACTCAAATTTGCTATTCTTGGTCTGGCTGCCTTGGGCGGTGCGGCGCTCGCCTCGGGCCCTGCGCTCGCGGCAATGCCGAACGGCATTCCGCAGGCGGACAAGATTGCCAGCGGCCCGGCCGCTGAAGTCGAACAGGTGCGCTGGGTCTGTAACCCCTGGGGCCGCTGCTGGTGGCGTCCGAACTATTATCGCGCCTACGGTTTTTACGGCGGTCCGCGCTTCTACGGTCCGCGTCCGTGGGGCTGGCGTCACCGCTATTGGCACCGCTGGTGAACGACAAGGGGCCCCGCGGGCCCCTTTTCTTTGACTACAGCGCGCCCAGGACCGCCTTCGTGATATCGGCGGTGCCGTTGCTGCCGCCGAACTCCATCGGCTTGATGCCGCCGGCATAGATCTGATCCACCGCGCGCTCGATCGTTTCGCCCGCTTCCGCCGCGCTCTCGACGCCGTGCTTGTCGGCGAGCCAGTCGAGCATCATTGCCGCCGACAAGATCATGCCGGTGGGGTTGGCCTTGCCCTGCCCCATGATATCGGGGGCGGTGCCGTGGCAGGGCTGGAACACGGCGTATTTGTCACCGATATCGGCCGACGGCGCCATGCCGAGGCCGCCGATCAGGCTCGCGGTGATGTCGGAGACGATGTCGCCGAACATGTTCTCCATCACCATCACGTCGAACTCCCAGGGACGCTTCACCAGCATCGCCGAGCAGGCATCGACATAGAGCCGGTCGGTCTTCACCTCCGGATGCGTCTTGGCAATCTCGTCGAAGATGCCGCGGAAGAAGGCAAAAGCCTTGAACACGTTCGCCTTGTCGACGCAGGTGAGCGCACCGGGCTTGCCGCGCGCCCTGCGCCGCTCGGCAAGGCGAAACGAAAACTCGAACAGGCGCTCGGACGTCTTGCGCGTGATCACCATGATCTCGCGCGCGTCCTCATGGGTGACGATGCCCTTGCCCATCGAGGCGAACAGGCCTTCGGTCGATTCCCTGATCACGACGAGATCGATGCCGCGCTGGTCGGCGCCGACGATCGGGCTCGGCACGCCCGGAATGAGCCGCGCCGGACGCACGCCGGCATAGAGATCGAAGATGAAGCGTAGCTCGATCTGCGGCGCAATCTCGGTGTTGTCGGGATAGCGCACCGACGGCAGCCCGCAGGCACCGAGCAGGATCGCGTCCGCCTCCTCGCACAGCTTGATCGTAGTGTCGGGCATCGACTTTCCGGTCGCGAGATAATTGTTGGCGCCGGCCGGGGCCTCCGTGAAGCGGAAGTTCAAATCCGATTTCTGCTCGATCCTGCGCAGCACCTCGATCGCCGGCGCCATGACTTCTGGACCGATGCCGTCACCGGCCAGCACGGCAATGTGGAAGGCGTTATTTGCGGACATGGACGTTCCTGATCCAGGGATGTCATTCCGGGGCGGTCCGCAGGACCGAACCTGGAATCTCGAGGTTCCGGGTTCGATGCTTTGCATCGCCCCGGAACGACGATTTGAAACTACGGCGTCAGCACGGTGCGTCCGACCACCGCGCCCTGCTGCAATTGCGCCAGCGCGTCGTTGGCCCTGGCGAGCGGCAGCGGCGTCACCGGGATCGGTGCCACTTTCTTCGTCCGCACCAGATCGAGCAGTTCCTGCGTCTCGCGCAAATTGCCGACATAGCTGCCCTGGATCGTCACGGCCTTGATCGGAATCAGCGGCAGCGCCCAGGTCGCGCCGCCGCCGAACAGGCCGACGATGACGAGCTTGCCGCCTTTGGTCAGACAGTCGAAGCCGAGTTGCGTCGTCGCGGCGTTGCCGACGAGGTCGATCACGGCGCGGATCGGCCCGCCCGCCTTCTTGGCGAGTTGCTCCAGCGCATCCGGCGCCTTGGGATCGACGGTCGCGAGCGCACCGGCCCTTTCCGCCGCCTCGCGCTTCTTCGCATCGATGTCGATCATGATCGCGCCCTTGCCGCCCATCGCTTTCAAGAGCGACAGCGCCATCAGGCCGAGGCCGCCGGCGCCGAACATCACGATCGGCGTATCGAAATGCTGCTCGACCTTCTTCAGCGCGCTGTAGGTGGTGACGCCCGAGCAGGCGTAGGGGGCGGTTGTCGCGGGATCGAGCCCCCGGAGATTGAGCAGATAGCGCGGATGCGGCACCAGCATGTGATCGGCATAACCGCCATCGCAATAGACGCCGAGCGAGCGCGGCGTCAGGCACATGTTCTCGTCGCCGCCGAGGCAGGTGGCGCACTTGCCGCAACCGATCCACGGATAGACCAGGCCGACATCGCCGAGCTTGAGGTCGCCCTGGTCGGTCGGCTTCACGTCGGGACCGAACGCCAAAATTTCGCCGACCGTCTCGTGGCCCATCGTCAGCGGCAAACTGATGCCCCGGTCCTTCAGCGACAGCGGCTTGCGACCGTGACCGAGATCGTAGCCGCCCTCCCAGATGTGGAGGTCGCTGTGGCAGACGCCGGCCGCCTTGACCTTGATCAGCACCTGGGTACCCGACGGCTGCGGCGTGGGCTGGTCGAACTCCTGCAGCGGCGCCTTGAAATCGGCGACCTTGAAGCTCTTCATCGACATCCTCCCGGCATGTTCTTGTTGTCGCGCCACCATGCCATGGCCGACACGACGAGACAAACCCCGAAGCCGTCTTAGTTTAGGCCAGCGGATGATGGCAAGCCACGAACTGGCCGATTGCGACCTCGCGCAACTCCGGTATCTGTGCGCTGCATTGCTGATCGGCGCGCGGACAGCGGGTGCGGAAGCGGCAGCCGGACGGCGGCGCAATCGGCGATGGCGGCTCGCCGGTCGCCACACTCTCGGCGGGACGCACGTCCGGATCCGGCACCGGGATCGCCCGCAACAGCAGGTCCGTGTAGGGATGCGCAGGCCTTGCGAACAATTGCTCCGACGGCCCGACCTCGCAGAGCCGGCCGAGATACATCACCGCGACGCGGTCGCTGACGGCTTTGACCACCGCGAGATCATGCGCGATGAACAGCAGCGTCAGGCCAAAGCGCGCTTTCATCTCCTCCAGCAGATTGAGAATCTGCGCGCGGATGGAGACATCGAGCGCCGAGACCGGTTCGTCGCAGACGATGAACTCAGGATTGAGCACCAGCGACCGCGCGATGCAGATGCGCTGGCACTGCCCGCCCGAGAATTCATGCGGCAAACGGCCCGCCACGATATCGGGATCGAGCCCGACCGCGACGAGCACCTCGTGAACGCGCCGCTTGCGCTCGGCGGCATCCTTGACGCCGGCGATGATCAGCGGCTCGGCGACGATGTCGCCGATACGCCGGCGCGGATTGAGCGAGGCGATCGGATCCTGGAAGATCAGCTGCACGCGGCGGCGCATCTTGCGCAGCGCCTCGCCCTCCATCGCCGTCAGATCCTGGCCGTCGAACATCACCCGCCCGGACCTGGCGCGACGCAATTGCAGGACCGCGCGCCCCAGCGTCGACTTGCCGCAGCCGGATTCACCCACCAGCCCCAGCGTCTCGCCGCGCGCGACCTGGAAGCTGACACCGGAGACGGCATGCACCGTCTTGTTGCCGAGACCATATTCGACGACGAGATTGTCGACGTTCAGCAGCGGCTCGGGGCGCACGGCAAGCTGCATCATGCGCCGATCCCCTCGGCCATCCGGATCGGATGGAAGCAGGCATAGAGATGCTCCGGCATCTCCGCGCTCTTTAGTTCGGGCTTGGCCTCGTGACAGCGCCCCGCGGCATAGCGGCAGCGCGGCGCAAAGGAGCAGCCACGCAGCGGCCGTATCGGGTCCGGCGGACGGCCGGAGATCGCAGGCAGCAGCGTATGCGGCGCGGTGTCCAACTTCGGAATCGCCCCCAGCAGCGCCTCGGTGTAGGGCATATGCATGCGCTTGAACAGCGCCGACGTCGGTGCGCGCTCCACCACCCTGCCCGCATACATCACGGCGACCTCGTCGGCGCGGCCGGCGACGACGCCGAGATCATGGGTGATGATGATCATCGCCATATGACGGCGGCGCTGCTCACGCGCCAGGAGATCGAGAATCTGCGCCTGGATGGTCACGTCGAGTGCCGTGGTGGGCTCATCCGCGATCAGCAGCTTCGGTTCGCAGGACAGCGCGATCGCGATCGCGATGCGCTGGCGCATGCCGCCGGAGCATTGATGCGGGTATTGCGCGAGCCGCTGCTCCGGTGCCGGAATGCCAACAGCGGCCAGCAGCTCGATGCTGCGCTTCCGTGCCGCCGGGGCATCCAGCTCGAGATGCTCCTGGATCGTCTCCATCAGCTGGGTGCCAATGGTGAGCACCGGATTGAGCGAGGTCATCGGATCCTGGAACACGACCGCGAGATCGCGCCCACGCAAGCGCCGCAGCCGTTCCGCATCGAGCCGCACCAGATCCTCACGGTCGAACATCACCCGGCCGGTGAGCTTCGCCTTCTTCGGCAGCAGCTGCAGCACCGCGCGCGACAGCATGGTCTTGCCGCAGCCAGACTCACCGACGATGCCGAGCGTGCGGCCGGCCGCCAGCGACAGGTCGACGTGATCCACAGCACGCAGATTGCCGCGCGGTGTCGGCAGCTCGACCGCGACGTGCTCGATGCTCAGGAGCGGCACGCTCACAATGCCCCCTGACGCGGGTCGGTCAGCGCCCGCAAGGTATCGCCGACGAGGTTGAAGGCCAGGACGGTCAGGAACAGCGCCGCCGCCGGCAAGAAGGCGAGCCGCGGCGCGACGTCGAGACTGTCGCGTCCTTCGCCGATCATGCTGCCCCAGCTCGCCATCGGCGGCGGCACGCCGAGACCGAGGAAGGACAGCGCGCCCTCGACCACGATGGTGACGGCGACACCGAGCAGGAAGAAGGCGAGCAGCGGCAGGATCACGTTCGGCAGCAGCTCGCGCAAGATGATGCGGGCATGGCTGGCGCCGAGCGCCTCTGCTGCAATCACGAATTCGCGCCGCGCCAGCGTCAGCGTCGCCGCGCGTGCCACCCGCATGAAGGCGGGAATGCCGAGCACGCCGAGGATCAAGGTGAGATTGGGGACGGATTGGCCGAGATAGGCAGTCACGGCCAGCGCGAAGATCAGCGGCGGAAAGGCCAGCAGCACGTCCATGCTGCCGACCACCAGCGTCTCGAACCGGCCGCGGAAATAGCCGGCGAGCAGGCCGAGCGCGCCGCCGAAAACGAGACTGATCATCGGCGCGATCAGCCCGACTGTCAGCGACACCCGCGCGCCAAAGATCAGGCGAGCGAACTCGTCGCGGCCGAGCCCGTCGGTGCCGAGCCAGTGCTCTCCGGAGAACGCCGCGCGGCGCTCCAGCATGTCCATGTCTACAGGGTTCTGCAGCGGCAGCACCGGCGCGAGGATCGCGAGCGCAACAACGATCGCGAGCCAGCCGCTCGCGAGCCAAAACAGCAGGCCGAGCTTATGCCTGCCGCGAACGGGCGCGGACGTCGCATCGTCCTGCATCGAGAGCTCAAGCGTGGCCATGGCGGATCCTGGGGTCGAGCACGGCGTAAAGCATATCGACGATGAAGTTCACGAGCACGAAGCCGCAGGCGACCAGCAGCACCACACCCTGGAGGATGACAAGATCGCGGGTATAGATCGCGCCGACCAGCAGCCGGCCGATGCCAGGCAGCGCAAAGATCGATTCCACGATCAGCGTGCCGCCGAGCAAGCGGCCGATATTGATTCCGGTCACCGTCACCAGCGTCAGCGACGACGGCTTGAGCGCATGCACGAACAGAATGCGCGCTGGCTTGAGGCCCTTGGCCTTGGCCAACGCGATATAGTCCTCCTGCAAGGTCGCGATCATGTCGGAGCGCAGCACGCGCATGATGCCCGGCCATTCCGCCAGCGCCAGCGTCAGCGCGGGCAGCACGAAGAAGCGCAGATTGGCCAGCGGCGCCTCCGTGAACGGCACATAGCCGGTCGCCGGCAACCAGTGCAGCTCGACCGCGAACAGATAGATCAGGAGGATCGCCGTCAGGAAGGACGGCATCGACAGCATGGCAAAGGCGCTGCCGGTCATAAAGCGGTCGAAGGCGCCGCCGGCGCGCGCAGCGCAGGCGATCGCGAGCGGCACGCCGATCAGGAGCCCGATGAACTCCGCCATCAGCATTAGCTGGAGCGAGACCGGGATGCGCTCGGCCACTGCCTGGAGCACCGTCTGCCCGGTGCGGAAGGAGCGGCCGAGATCGCCCTGCAAGACATGACCGAGCCAGCTCAGGTAACGCCACCACAGCGGCTGGTCGAGCCCCATGTCACGGCGCAGTGCCGCAACGTTCTCCGGCGTCGCCTGGTCGCCGAGGATGACCAAAGCGAGATCGCCCGGCAGCAGCGATGCGATCAGGAAGGTCAGCAACGAGACGGCCAGCAGAACCGGCAGGATCGCAAGGAGCCGCCGAACGACGAAGTTCAGCATCGCGCTTTCATTCCAGCCAGGTGCTCGAGACGTCGATCACGCCGTTGTAGATTTTCGGAAAGCCTCTCAGCTTGGCGCTCGACAGCGCGTAATAGGTGTTCTGGAACGTCCAGAACCAGATCGCCTCCTTGTTGATGAGGCGGCTGATCGCGCAATAATCCTCGGTGCGCTGTGCCGGATCAGCGGTGACGCGGGCGTGATCGAGCAGCCGGTCGAGTTCGGGATCTGAAAAGCCCGCGAGCGCGAGTGGGCTGCCGCTGCGGAAGTTGGCGTACATCTGCGGATCGGGATCGGCGAGATCGACGATGCGCCATGGCGTCAGCTGGAACTGGCGGGCGAAGGCGCGCGACGGAATGGTGGCCTGGTCGACCTGCTCGATCTCCATGTTGGCGCCGACGCGCTTCCAGAACTGCTGGAGCACCTGGCCGATCATGCGACCACGCGGCGTCGCGGTTACCAGCATCTTGAACTCGACCGGTTTGCCATAATCCTTGATCAGCGCCTTGGCCTTCTCGACGTCGAACGGCAGCGCACCGTCGTCCTTGCACTTGACCCAGGAGCCGTCGCCATAGGGATTGCTCGCCGGCCGGCTCAGGCCGTTGCTGATCGCCTGCGACATTTTTGGACGGTCGATCGCCATCACCAGCGCCTGCCGCACGCGGACATCGTCGAACGGCGCAACCTTGGTGTTGAAGGCATAGACCTGCGCGCCCGAGCCCTTGTAGGTGTGCACGGTGAGCTTGGGATCCTTCTGCGCCCTCATGATGTTGTCGGCGTCGTTCTCGTCGTCCCAGATGATGTCGGCCTCGCCGGATTGCAGCGAAGCGAAGCGCGACTGCGCGTCCGGCAGCGGCTTTAGGATGATGCGGTCAAGATAGGGGCGGCCCTTGTCCCAGTAGTTGGGGTTCTTTTCCAGCACCATGCGGTCGCCCGCAGTCCAGGATTTCAGCATGTAGGGGCCGGTGCCGACGGGATTGCGATTATAGTCGTCGCCCTTGGTCTTCCAGGCCGTCGGCGAATGCACGACGTTGTTCTGGCTCTGGATGGTTATCGTCGCCGGCAGGTTCACGGCCGGATCGGTAAGATTATAGACGATGGTGTACTCGTCGGGCGCCAGCACCTCCTTGACGTTGGTGATGTAGAAGGCGCAGCGGCACTTGTTGGCGGGGTCCTTCTGCCGGTCGAAATTCTCCTTGAAAGCCTGCGCGTTGAACGGCGTGCCGTCATGGAATTTCACGCCCTGGCGCAGCTTGAAGGTCCAGCTCTTGTAATCATCGGAATGGGTCCAGGACACCGCCAGTTTTGGCGCGGCCTGCCCTTTCTCATCGAGCGTCGTCAGCGTGTCGAAGATTGCGGCGGCCGCGGTGAAGGTGGAGGTGTCGTAGACGCCGACTTTGAGCGGGTCGAACCCTGCAATTTCCAGCTCCTGTCCGACGGTGATGCTGCCGCCCGATTTCTGCGCTTGCGCAGGCGCGGCCAGAGCAAATGCCGCGACGAGGAAAATCGGCACGCGCTTGCGTGCGACTGCAGCCGCCTTCGTCATGGTTCCTCCCAGGATCCCTCGTCCGATGTTTCGGATCGTTGAATGACTCGGGAGCAAGATTGGCGACAAATGTCCGCCACGGCAAGAGGAACGCACGAGAGTTCGAGCGCCGCATGTCGCGGCGCGTTGCGTTCAGCGCGTTGCGGCCGTTTTGCCTGACGGAATTGGTGCATCGCTCGCAAGACCGATCTCGGCGCGCAGCGCATCCGTATGCTCGCCGAGCACGGCCATCGTCTTGGCTGGCGCGGTCTCCGCGCCCGACATCCGGAACGGCAAATTGAGCACCTGGAATGAGCCGCCTTCATCCCGCACTTCGGACAGCGCCTGCCGGTGCGCGAGCTGCGGATCGGCCAGCGCTTCGGACACGGTGCGATAGGCCGAGGCCGGGACGCCGGCCGCGCCGAGCGCGGCAAGGCATGCATCGGTCGTGAGCTGCCGCGACCAGGCTTCGACGCCGTCCATCATCTCGGCCCAGTTCTCGCGGCGCGCGGCGTAGGTCGAAAAGCGCGGATCGGAAATCCATTGGGTGCGGCCGATCACCTCCATCAGACCTCGAAACGTCTTCTCGCTGGCGACTGTGATCATGACGTAGCCGCTGGCCGTCTCCGTCGGCCCGAACATCGGGCGCGGCGGCGGCTTCACGGCGAATTGCGAACTCTGCAACTCGGTCAGCGTCAGCGACAGCATCGTTTCCAGCATGGAAACGTCGATATGCTGGCCAAGGCCCGTAACGGTGCGCTGATAGAGCGCAGACGCGATCGCGCCGAAGCCGTAGGTGCCAGTGACGACGTCGGCATGGTAGATGCCGCAATAGTCGGGACGGCTGCGACCGGGCTGGTAGGCAAGATGCGCCATGTCGTAGCCCGAGGCCGCATGGATCACCGGCGCATAGGCCGGCAGTTCGGCCGACGGCCCGGTCTGGCCGTAGCCGGAGATCGAGCAGTAGATCAGCCTTTGGTTGATCTGACGCATGCTGTCGTAGTCGAGCCGCAGCCGGCGCATCACCCCCGGGCGGAAGTTCTCGACGAGGATGTCGGCGGTTGTGGCCAGCCGGCGCACCGCCTCCTTGCCGTCCTCGGATTTGAGGTCGAGCACCACGCTCTTCTTGCCGACATTGAGCTGGCCGAACGTGGTGCTGCAACCCTTGCGGAGCGGCGGTCGGGTCCGCATCGTCTCTCCGCCATCGGTCTCGATTTTGATGACCTCAGCGCCCATGTCGGCGAGCATCCGCGTGCAATGGGGACCGGCAATCGTGGTCGAAAAATCCAGGACCCGCAGGCCCGCGAAGGCCTTTGTCGTCTTTCCCCCATGCTTATCTGCTAGCTGCATCCGCGGAGCCCCATGGAACCTTCAGTGTTCTTTGTTGTTGATGCGCCGACCCTAGAGGGCGGCGGCTGAGTAGGAAAGTCTTTACCGAACGGACAGGCCGCGTGGGCGGGGATTTGAATGTGACGGCAACTGGACCCGTTCTTGCATAGAGGCAAGCGGGCTCGGCAGAGGGCAGCTGTTCTTGAGGGTCTTGTTCGTCACGACAGAGATGGACGACTTCGTCCGCGTGGGCGGACTTGGCGCCGTTTCCGCGGCCCTTCCTCGCGCCCTTCGCTCCTTTGCCGATATCCGGATCATGCTGCCCGGCTATCGCGACATCATCGAGCAACTCACGCACATTCAAATCGTTGGCCGCTGTCCGGCATTTGCGGAGATGCCGGCCTGCTCGCTCGGACGGGCCGCGACCAAGGATGGCCTGCCGGTCTACGTGCTGTTGTGCTCACAGCTCTACGACCGACCCGGCAATCCCTATGGCGACGAATCCGGGCGCGACTGGCCGGACAATGACATCCGCTTCGCGCGCCTTGCCTCGGCCGCCGCTGAGCTGGCCATGGGCACGCTGGACAAGAATTGGGCAGCAGACCTGATCCATGCCAACGACTGGCAGGCCTCGCTCGTGCCGGCCTATCTCGCCTGGCGCGGCGCCAAGCTGCCGTCGATCCTGACCATCCACAATCTCGCTTATCAGGGTCTCTTCCCGAAGGACTCGCTGCGGCGGATCGGCGCTCCGGAGAGCTCGTTCCACATTGACGGCGTCGAATTCTACGACCAGGTCTCCTTCCTCAAGGCGGGGCTGGTCTATGCGTCTCACCTCACCACGGTCAGCGGCACCTATGCGCGCGAGATCACGACGGCCGAATACGGCTGCGGCCTCGAAGGCCTGCTTCGCGTCCGCTCCGACGCGGCCGAGCTCACCGGCATCCTCAACGGCATCGACGAGAGCTGGGACCCACGCTCCTGCGCACAGCTCGCGCAGCAATTCGGCGCGGGCGACTGGGTCGGCAAGAAAGCGAATGCGGACTACGTGCGCAAGCAATTCGGGCTTGCGGTCTCACGCGGTCCCATGTTCGGCATCGTTGCCCGCCTTGTGCACCAGAAGGGCATCGACCTCGTGCTGTCGGCCGCCGACGAGATCGTCGACGCCGGCGGGCAGATCGTGGTCACCGGCTCCGGCGAGCCGGCGCTCGAGCAAGCCTTGATCGACGCGCACCGGCGCCGCCCCGACGCCATCGGGGTCGTGATCGGCTTCAACGACGCCCAGGCTCGCCGTATTTTCGCCGGCAGCGATTTCACCCTGATGCCCTCACGCTTCGAGCCGTGCGGGCTCAGCCAGATGTACGCGCAGCGCTTCGGCTCGCTGCCGATCGGACACCAGACCGGCGGCCTTGCCGAAACCATCACTGACGGCGAGACCGGCTTCCTGTTCTCAAGACCCTCGCGTGAATCCTTCCTCGGCGGCGTCCGCCGCGCGTTCGAGGCGTTCATGGCGCAGGACCAGCTCGATACCATGCGCCGCAGCGCGATGGGACGATCGTTCTCCTGGAGCATCTCGGCCGGCAGCTACAGCGCGCTGTACCGGAAGCTGGCGGCGGTGTGAGGCGACGCTGTCATTCCGGGGCGCGGGTTTTGGCGCGAGCCCGGAATCCATCGTACCGCCGGAATGATGGAGGATAACGGCACCCCGTGAACGGCACGGACGACCGGACAGGCCTGGCTTTTGAGGCTCTACTGCCCCCGCACATCCATCTGCGGCCGCCCGATCCAGGCTCTGTTGAGGCATCGGGTCAGCCAATCGGGTTGCGGCTCGCCGCGCAGCCGCGCTTGCGCCTCCTGATAGGGCCCGACATAGCGCAGCCTGTCGGGCAATCTCGGATAGACACGCCGTATCCATTTCAGCGCGTGATCGGCAGTTCTGATGTCCCGCTCATCGAGCTCAAATCCGAAGCCGGCCCGCAAGCGTTCCGGCAGCATCCTCGCCGTGAGCGCGCGGTACCATCGCGGCGGCCGCAACCAGGGACGGGCGCCGCTGAAGATCTGCTCGGCGATCTCGCGCGCCGCCGGGCTGACGGTCAGCGTATCCGACTGCGCCATCGCCTTGGTGTAGGCTGCGAAGCCCGACCAGTCCGCCGGCAGATCATCCCCCGTCAATCCGAACAGGGCGCCGTAAAGCCGGGCCTCGCTCCAATAGCGCTCGCGCTCCTCCGCCGAGAGTGGCGGCAGCACCAGATCATGCGCCATCAGTGCGGTCTCGACCAGCGTCGCATGGACCCAGCGGAGCGAGGGAATGTCGTTGGCGCAGTAGCGCGAGCCGGCCGCGAACGGCCCGACGGTGTCGGGCATCTCGCCGACGATCATGCTGTGGCGCCGGTGCAACTGCCGGGACGACCGCAGCGCCCGGTCCAGCGAGCCGAACACCATGGTAAAGACGATGTCGAAAGTGCGATGGAAGCGGCCGATCGGATCGGCAAGGGTGCGCGAATGCTCGGCGATCGCCGCCGCGACCCAAGGATGCGCCAGTTGCAGCAGCAGCGCGCGGCCGGCGCCGAGAAAGATTACGGCCTCCCGGTCGATCTGCCAGGTCAGCGAGGCCGGACCGAACACGCCGGCGACCGGTCCCGCTGCGTTCGCGCGCAGCCTATCGAGCGATGCCTCCAGATCTTTTTCACCAACCAATTGCAAGCCTCGCGACGAAGACATGGCGACAATAGCCCGGACCGCGCGCCTGCGAAATCGCCATTGCGCAAAACAATGACCAACAAGGCTCTCAGTCCGCCGCAATCGGCAGTGCGTCCATATCCGCTTCGTCGGACAGGCGGCCTCGGACAACAGCGGCATCGCCGGCGGCACCTATCTTGCCTGCTATTTCTGTGGCGGACTGGTCGGCACGGCCGTGCTGGCGGTCGTTCGATGCTTTCGGCTGGCACGGTTGCGTGGCCGGCGTGGGCGCTACGCCAGCGACGAATTGAGTATCACCAGGATGGACGATCCGCTGCTGCAGTCATACCCGCGCGCCGCGTCTCCGGCATTACGAACAGAATCAGCAGAAGCCCCGTCGCGGCAACCCCGGACAGTCCGATGAAGGCGGTGGCGTTGCCGAACTTGTCGCTGACATAGCCGCCAAGCGCGGTGCTCAAGGCCGCACCGATGCCGGTCGCGGTGCCGACGATGCCCTGCGCCAGGTTGAAGTGACCGCTGCCGAAGGCAACGTCGGCGACGATCAGCGGAATCATCACCGCGAACACGGCCGCGGTGAGCCCATCGAACACCTGCACCAGCACGAGCAGATAGGGATCGCGCACGGTTGCGAACAGCAGACCGCGAATCGTCAACGCGCCGAATCCGATCAGGAGCAGCGGCCGTCGGCCCCAAAGTTGTGCCTTGCGCCCGACCGTCGGCGACAGCAGCGCCACGATCGCCTGCGGGACGACGATGCAAAAGGCGACGAGCACCGTCGCCCACTGGCTCGACCGCGCCGTCACCGCGCTCGCCATCAGCGGCATCATCGCCGCGTTCGCGAGCTGCAACAAGAGCACGCTCAGCGCGAACACGATCAGCGGACGCTGCCGGATCAGGTGCCAGACATTGGTGTCGCCGCGATCGGCTGCCTCAGGCGGCATCTCACCGTGACAGCGCGCGATGTCGACCTCGTGCTCGCGGATGCGCGAAAGCGCGATCAGGGTCGGGATCGCGAGCAGGAAGGTGACCAGGAATACCGAGCGGCTCGACAGCAGGTAGCCGGCGGTACCCATTACCGCCGCCGCGACGCCGTTGCCGAGCGAGGCAAAGCGCGCATTGCGGCCAAGACGCTCGCCGATCGCGAGCGGACCGACCAGGCCGAGGCTGATCGCGGCAATCGCCGGCCCCAGCACGCAGCTCGCCATCGCATGCAGGGTGGCGGCGGTCACCACCACTGGGAAGATCGGCATCGCGGCGTAGGCCAGCGCGCAGCAGCCGATGGTGGCAATCGCAAGCGCGGCCACCAGCCGTTCCGATTTCGCCGCATCGATGATTGCCCCGCCCGGCATCTGCCCGATCAGGGCGACGATGCCGCCGATCGACAGCACGAGGCCGATCTCGACCTGGGTCCATTTCTGCGTCGTGAGGTAAACCGCGATGAACGGACCGAATCCGGTCTGCACATCGGCGAGGAAGAAGATGAACCAGTCGAGCCCGCGCAGGCTCTGACGCGACGGTGCCGGAAGACCTGCAGCCGATAGCGCGGCGGCGTGGTCCTGCTCAACCGGGGCGTCGCGATCTGCATGTTTCGGCTTGCTCGACAACAGCACAGGCGGTCAGCCCTCCGGGCACCTCACTGAATCGCTTGCAGCGGTTGAAGGCTGCCGGACGCGCCGAGCACCACGATCGGCGTGTCTTCCTTGTATTCCGGCGCAGCCGCGACCTGCGCCTTGGTCAATTCCAGCGTGATGCTGTCCTTCTTGTTGGCGATCTTGCCGAAGCGCAGCGCGTTCCAGTCCACCACGATCTTACGGCTGCCGACGCCGAGGAAGCCGCCGAAATCGATCGCCGCCGCGCGCACATGGCCGGTGCGATCGACGATGACGTCGACGATACGGCCCATGTCTTCGCCGGCGGCGCTGCGCACGTCGCGGCCAAGGACGCCATGCGCTTCGCTCGCGCCGATGATGGTCACCGAGGGCGGCGGGGCGGCATCCTTCGGGGTGACCGGAACGGTCGAGGCCGGCGGCTGTGCCGGCGGCGCATTCGCTTCGCTCTGGCTCGCGGGCTGATCCTCCGCGGCGCGCGAGGGCGCAGCCGCCAGGCCCGCGACGATGGCTATGCCCAGGATCAGCGCTCCGATAGCACGCATCACACCCTCCTCACGGCACGCCGCTAGCGCGCCAGCACGATCGAGACCTGGATCTGGCCGCGCGTGCGCAACACTTCCAGCGCCACGTCATCGGCATGGCGGCTGACGCGCAGATCCACGCTGGACTCGCCCAGCCGCACATCACGCAGGATCACCTCGTTCAGGAACGCCGGCAGATGCGGATTGCGCAGGCGAATCTCCCCGCGCGCCACGTCGAACTCGATGCCGAGCGCCGCCTCCAGCAACGTGAACGGCGTCGCGCTGGCCCAGGCCTGCGGCGCGCAGGCGACCGGATACAGCGTCGGGCCGCGCCGCTTCTCGCGCCGAAAGCCGCAGAACAATTCGGGCAGCCGACGCAAATCCATATAGGTCGCCGCGTCGAACAGCCCCTTGAAGACATGGGCCACCGAATGCTTGAGGCCGTAGCGCGCGAGCCCGAGCGCGATCAGCGCGTTGTCGTGCGGCCAGATCGACCCGTTATGATAGGACATCGGGTTGTAGCGGACCTCGCCTTGCGCGACGGTGCGGATGCCCCAGCCCGAATAGAAATGCGGCCGCATTAGATCGGCTGCGACCAGACGGGCGCGGTCCTCGCGGATCATGCCGCTGAACAGTACCTGCCCGGCATTCGAGGTCCGCACCTTGCAGGGGCGCTTCTTGCCGTCGAGGGCGAGCGCATAAGTGCCGAGCTCCTCGCACCAGAACGCCTTCTCGAAGTGCTCGGCCAGCGCCTTGGCTTCGGCCTCGAGCTGGCGCGCGCGGTCCGGCTTGCCGAGCTGCAGGGCACAGCGCGCCGCCGACTGCTTGGCCATGTAGACGTAGCCCTGGACTTCGGCGAGAGCGATATTGCCTTCCGCGAGCTGGCCGTCGGCATGGAAGATCGCGTCGTAGGAATCCTTCCAGCCCTGGTTGGCGAGTCCTTTCTCCGTCGCGCGCTGGTATTCGACGAAACCGTCCTGATCGGGATCGCCGGGGCCGTCGATCCAGGCGAGCCCGGCCTCGATCGCCGGCCACAGCTCGATCAACGTGGCCTCGTCGCCGGTACGTTCGAAATAGCTTCCCGCGAGCAGGACGAATAGCGCGGTCGAATCGACGCTGCCGTAATATTGGGAGAACGGCACCTCGCCCAACGCCGCCATCTCGCCGCCGCGCATCTCGTGCAGGATCTTTCCGGGCGCGGCGTCGGCGAGCGGATCGACCGCCTTCGCCTGGAAATGCGCAAGGCGCCGCAATACGCCCTTGGCGACGCGCGGATCGACCCAGAGCATCTGGAGCGCGGTGATCAGGCCGTCGCGACCGAACGTCGTCGAGTACCAGGGAATGCCGGCATAGGGATAACGCCCTTGCGGCGTCTCCGTCATCAGCATGTTGAGGTCGGCCATGGCCTGGCACAGCACCTCGTTGAAGATGTTGTTGGAGGTCTCGATGCTGGCGGCGCCCATGGTCGACTGCCGCATCTCGCGGCGGTGCGCCAAGAGGCCCGGGAAGAACCGCGCCGGCTTTTCCGTCACCGGCCGGTTGCAAGAGACGGCAACGAACAGCGATCTGGCCTCGTGCGGGTCGAGCTCGAGCTGCCAAGTCGCAGCATTGACCGACAGCCGCGTCGGACGCGGATCGAAATGCAGCCCAGTGATGCGCTCGGCCTCGTCGAGGCCGCGATACTCGAACAGCACGTCGGTCGGACCTAACAAGCGGCTCGTACCGGTGCCACGGCGCGGGCGCCGCTCGCCGCGGACCTCGAACAGGTCGGCAAAGTCGTTGTCGAACAGCAGCGTCAGCTCGAAGCTGGCGCGTGCGTCGCCGTGGTTCTGCACGCCGATGCGCTGATAAGCGCTACCGCGCCACAGGAAGATCGTGCGCACGATGTGCAGCAGATCCTTTTGGAACACGAGGCGGCCCTGACGATAGATGTCGGGATTGGTGAGATCGACCGTCAACGCCGAATTGTCGTCGCGGAGGTTCGAGCCGAGCAGCAGCGGCTGAAGATCGTCGAGCACGAGCTCCAGCCGCGCCAGGTAGCGCGTGTCGGAGTGAAACAGCCCGTCCGGCCCGCCCGCCGAAGCGCCGATGTCGCCGTGGCTGTCGAGCACGATGAAGGTATCGTCGTGCTTGAGGGACCGCCGCGGCCGGGCGGCGGGTCCCGTCATCGGAATGTAGAACGTCTGCTCCGCGACGGCCTCCACCGTCTGGGACACGGAAATGATCTGGGTTACGGTTTCGGCTGCCATGAGCTGCTCCCCTGCGCCTTGATTCGAAACGCAACCAACGCGAATGTGACTGCTCGATCTACGCGGCGACCTTCGCGAGCCGGCTCATCTCCTGCGTCACCAGCTCACGGTAGGGGCCGTGACCCTGCATCAGCCGGTCGGGCGCGCCGTCCTCGATGATCTTGCCGGCCTTGAGCACGACCACGCGGTCGAAATTGCGCAGCGTCGCCAAGCGATGCGCGATCGCAACCACGGTGCGGCCGCGCATCAGCCGCGACAGTGCCTCGCGGATCGCCTCCTCCGATTCGCTGTCGAGCGCTGCGGTTGCCTCGTCGAGCAGCAGGATCGGCGCGTCCTTGAGGAAGGCGCGCGCGATCGCGATGCGCTGGCGCTGGCCGCCCGACATCTTCACACCGCGGTCGCCGACCATGGTATCGAGACCTTCCGGCAAGCTCTCGACGAAATCGCAACGCGCCGCGATCGCCGCGCGCAGCACCTCGTCGTCGGTGGCGTTCGGCCGGCCATAACGGATGTTCTCGCGGATGGAGCGGTGGAACAGGGAGATGTCCTGCGGCACAACTGAGATCGCCTCGCGCAGGCTCAGCTGCGTCACCTTGGAAATGTCCTGGCCATCGATGGTGATGTTACCCTCGTCGACGTCGTAGAAGCGCTGCAGCAGCGTGAACAGGGTCGATTTGCCGCCGCCGGACTGGCCGACCAGGCCGACGCGCTGGCCGGGTTGCAAGCGTAGACTGAACCGCTCAAAAATCTTCTCGCCGCCGGGATAGCCGAAGGTGACGTTATTGAACGCGATCGCGGCGCCGCTCTTGACCAGAGGCTCGGCCTCGGGGTGATCGCGCAGTTCGTGCGGCACCAGCAGGGTGGCGATGGCCTCGGTCAGCCGCGCGACGTGCTGGGTCACGTCGACCAGCGCCACCGCGAGATCGCGCGTTGCATTGAGAATGGACAGGCCGAGGGTGCAGACCAGCACGACGTCGCCGGTGGTCGCCTCGCCCTTCTGCCACAGCGTGATCGCCCAGGCCATCAGCGCCACGGTCAGCACGACGGTCACGCCGGCATGCGTGATCCGCAGCTTCTCCAGATACCGCAGGCTGCGGCCCCGCGCGGTGAGCTCCCGATTCACCGTCGCGTCGAACCGCTCATGCTCGTGGCTGATGCCACAGAAGGCGCGCACCAGCGGCATGTTGCTGATCACGTCGATCATCTCGCCGTCGACCACCGCGGCCTTGTCGGCGAAATCATCATGCAGCGGCTTGCCGGCGGCGGCCAGGTGGAACATCGCGACCACCATGCCGCCGGCGATCACGATCAGGCCCAGCGCCATATACGGACTCACGGTTCCGATCAGCATGATTGCCGCAATTGTGGCAATGCAGGGCGGCAGCACGTTCCAGACGAACATGTTCTCGACCGTGAACACCGCGTTGGAAGTCGCCGTGATGCGACTCGTCAGCATGCCCGGCATGCGATCGGAGAAATAGCTCGGGGCGTGGCCGGTCAGATGACGAAATATGTCGCGACGTAAATCACCGGTGACCCGGACGAAGGTGAAGCTCGCCGTCCAGCTCGCGATCCGCCACAGGAAGTTGTCGGCGGCGATCAGTGACATGAGCAGAATGAATGCCAGCCATACGCTGCCGCCATGAGATGGTCCGGCGGACAGGCTGTCGACCAGCGATTTGACGCCGTACTGGGTGCCCACGGAGCAGGCAACGGCTGCCACGACAGCCGTCAGGATCACCAGGTGTGACGCGAGACGACGCCGGAGGTAGCGCAAGACAAAGGCAAATGGCCTGCGCGCGTATCCAGAAAGCTGATCCATATGGCTATCGCCCCGTTATGCTGGTTTTCATTTCGTTACTGGTCGAGTGAACAGCGACCACTTCGCCTCGGTTCCCGGGCCCGGCGATCACGACATGCGGATACGGACGATCTGAGAAGATGTAGTGGCAGCATCGAGACGTCCCCCTGACGTGTCGAATATGTAACGTTCGGAGGAAGGAACTTCGCAGGTGCGGGAACGTTCCCTTGTCTGGCATTGCCGGTGCCGTACAGGCGGGGGGTTTTCAATACATGATCGCACAGAGGAGATGGTGAGATGCGCATCGCGCAGGTTGCTCCGTTGACGGAGGCTGTTCCACCCAAACTGTATGGCGGCACCGAGCGGGTGGTGCATTGGTTGACGGAAGAGCTGGTGGCCCTTGGACACGATGTGACGCTGTTCGCCAGCGGCGACTCGCAAACCTCGGCAAAGCTAGATGCATTATGGCCGCGGGCGCTCCGCCTCGACGGTTCCGTGCGTGATCCCAACGCGCTGCATATGGTGTTGCTGGAGCGCGTGCGGCAGAAATGTGACGACGAGGAGTTCGACTTCCTTCACTTCCACCTCGACTATTATCCGTGGTCGCTGTTCTATCGGCAGCCAACGCCGTTCGTGACCACGCTGCACGGCCGTCTCGACCTGCCGGAGCACCAGCCGGTGTTCAACACTTTCTCGAAAATGCCGGTCATTTCGATCTCCAATGCGCAGCGGCGGCCCGTGCCGCAGGCGAACTGGGTCACCACCATTCATCATGGCCTGCCAGAGAATCTGCTGACGCCGAAGCCCGTCAAGCAGGAATATCTCGCCGTGCTCGGCCGCATCGCGCCCGAGAAGGGCGTCGACCGCGCCATCAAGATCGCGACCCATTGCGGCATCCCGCTGAAGATCGCCGCCAAGGTCGATCGCGCCGACCAGGATTATTACGACGAACTGATCCGGCCGATGATCGAGAACAATCCGCTGGTCGAGTTCATCGGCGAGATCAGCGATCACGAGAAATCGGACTTTTTGAGCGGCGCGCTCGGTCTCTTGCTGCCAATCGACTGGCCGGAGCCGTTCGGTCTGGTGATGATCGAAGCGATGGCGTGCGGAACGCCGGTGGTCGCCTTCAACCGCGGCTCGGTGCCGGAGATCATCGACGAGGGCCTCACCGGCTTCATCGTCGAGGACGTCATCAGCGCAGCGGGAGTGGTCAACCGCCTCGCGCAACTGGACCGCACTGCGATCCGCAAGCAGTTCGAGACCCGCTTCACGGCGCGGCGGATGGCACTGGACTATCTCGCGGCGTATCGCAGCCTGACCGAGGCACAGGCGCCGCGGATCAAGCTGGTGAGCAGCGCGGAGTAGAGCTTCTGCACCGCTGCTGGTCGAAGTGCCCTCTCCCGTTGTGGGAGAGGGCTCAAGGCCTGCGCGGCACACTCGCTTGGGTGAGGGGTTTGCCTCGCCACGGAAAAATCTTTCCGCGGAAACGGACCCCTCATCCGGCGCTTCGCGCCACCTTCTCCCACAAGGGGAGAAGGAAACAGGTCAGAGCCAACGGACCGCGCGCCTAGCTCACCACCGCTCGCTTCGGCTCGACGATCTCGAACATGCGCGGGAATTCGTCCATCAGGCCCATCAGCTCGGCGAGCCGCATCGGATTGCCTGATAGCTTGATCTTGCCGGCGGCGACCGCCTCCGGAAAGGTCGTCTGTTTCGCAATGACTTCGTCGAGCGTCGCGCGTGTCAGCGTAAAGCTGGCATCCGCGCGCTCCGCCTGCACGCCCTCGGCATAGGTCAACGCAGAGTTCTCCAGATTGAGCACGAAGGTCTCGCCGGTGTCGGAAAAACTCCAGTTCAGCACGATGTGCTTGCCTTCCGCTTTCGGGCCGTTGAGGCGGATGCCGAGCAGGTCCCAGAGCTGCGAGGTGCGCAATGCGGCCAGCGCCTCGCGCGGCATTGGCGGGCGCGGCGCCGTCTTCGGCATGCCGTTTCGCAGCTCCTGCGCGCCGAACAGATAGGCGTTGCGCCAGGTCGCGCTTTCGGCGGCATAGCCGAGCTGCTCGAGCGTATCCGCCAGCAACGCGCGCGCCGCCTGATTATCCGGCTCGGCGAAGACGAGATGGCCGAGCGCTTGCGCGATGAAACGAAACTCGCCCTTGTCGAAATCCGTCCGTGCCCGCGCCAGAATGGCATCCGCACCACCCATGTATTCGACATACTTCTTGCCTGATTCCACCGGCGGCAGCGGATCGAGATTGACCGGATTGGCGTCGTACCAGCCGAGATATTTCTGGTAGATCGCCTTCACGTTGTGCCGGATGTGGCCGTAATAGCCGCGGCCGTGCCAAGCGGCCTCAAGGCTCTTCGGCAGCTGGATCGTCTCGGCGATCTCGGCGGCGGTAAGGCCGTGGTTCATCAGGCGGATGGTCTGGTCGTGCGCGAATTTGTAGAGATCGCGCTGCTGCCGGATCATGGTGCCGATGCGCTCCCGCCCCCACACCGGCCAGTGATGCTGGCCGCACATCGCCTCCGCCTTGCCGTCCCAAAGCAGCAGGGCCTCGCCCAGATATTTCGACCAGGCCAGCGCATCGCGCACGTCGGCGCCACGGAACGGCAGCAGATTGTGGAAATTGTGGGTGCAGTTCTCGGCAAGGTTCAGCAGCTTGTAGCGCGGGACGAAGAAATGCATCTCCGCCGGCGCTTCGCTGTTCGGCGCCATCTGAAATTCGAACTCGACGCCGTCGATGACACGCGTCTCGCCGGTCGCCATGATCAAGTCGGTCGGGCGCAGCAGTGCGACCGATCCCGCCGCCATCGACTTGCCGAGCCCGCAATCCACCTGCCCGCGTACGCCCTTCGCGAGAAAGGGACCGAACTGGTACTGCGCCCGGCGCAGCATCGCCGGTCCGGCGATGATGTTCTCGGAGACGGCGTGCTCCATGAACAGGTTCGGCGCGATGATCGGCACGCGGCTGGCCGCCAGCGCCTCTTCCTCCAGCACGCCGCGCGCGCCGCCCCAATGATCGGTGTGGGTGTGCGTGAAGATGACGGCCGCGACCGGGCGCTTGCCACGATGGCTGAAGTAGAGATCGAGCGCGGCGCGCGCGCCCTCGATCGAGGTCAGGGTATCCACGACGATGACGCCGCTGTCGCCCTCGATCAGCGTCATGTTGGCGATGTCGAACCCGCGCACCTGATACACGCCGGGCACGACCTCGAACAAGCCGTGATGCATGTTGAGCCGCGACTGCCGCCACAGGCTCGGATTGACGGTGGCTGGCGCCCGTTCAGCAGAGAGAAAGCCGTAAGGCTCCAGGCTCCAGACCGTCCGCCCTTGCGGATTTGTGATCGTCGCGTTCTCGATCGTGCCGAGAAAACCGCGCGCGGCATCGTCGAAATCGCGCCTGTCTAAAAACGGCAGCGCGTTCAGCATGGCGTCATGCTGCGCGATGACGGAGGGAGAAGCGTCTTTCGATTCGTTGTTGGGTTCAGCCATGTTGCTCTCCTCCCGGACAGTGCCCCATTCCCTTCGCGCCTTGTGAAAGAAGGCGGCGCGAAGCGCTGGATGAGGGGTCTCTCTCCGCGAACTCAATTGCGCGAGCGTCACGCGCAGAGAGAGACCCCTCACCCGTCTCGCCGCTGCGCGGCGAGCCACCCTCTCCGACAAGGAGAGGGCTATCAGCTACATCCCCAGCAGCCTCGGCAGCCACAACGACAGACCCGGCCAATACGTCACGACCACCAGGAAGCACAGCATCGTCAGCAACCAGGGCCACACCGCGACGGTGAGCTCGGTGATGCCCATCTTGGCGATACCTGATGCGACGTAGAGATTGAGGCCGACGGGCGGATGGCACAGCCCGACCTCCATATTGACCGTCATCAGGATGCCGAAATGAATCGGATCGATGCCGAGCTTGACCGCGACCGGAAACAGGATCGGCGCCATGATCAGGATGATCGAGGACGGCTCCATCACGTTGCCCGCCAGCAGCAGCAGGAGGTTGACGAGCAGCAGGAAGCCGATCCAGCCCAGGCCCTGGTCGATCATCCATTGTGCCAGCGCCTGCGGCACGTTCTCGTAGGTCATCAGGAACGAGAACAGCACCGCGTTGGTGATGATATAGAGCAGCATCGCCGATAGGTTCGCCGACGACAGCAGAACCCGCGGCACGTCGCGCAGCTTCAGATCCTTGTAGATGAACACTGCGACGATGAAGGCGTAGACCGCGCTGACGGCGGCAGCTTCCGTCGGCGTGAACAGGCCGCTATAGATGCCGCCGATCACGATGACGATCAGCAAAATGCCCCAGATCGATTTGCGAAATGCGTCGAGACGCTGGAGGAACGTAGCCTTCGGCATCCGCGGATAGTCGTTGCGCCAGGCCCGATAGAATGTCGTCGCCCCAAGCAGCGAGGCCAGCACCAACCCCGGCACGATGCCGGCGATGAACAGCTTGCCCACCGAGCTGTTGGTGGAGACGGCGTAGAGAACCATCGGGATCGACGGCGGAATGAGAATGCCGAGCGAGCCGGAGGTCGTGATCACTCCCGCCCCGAACCGCTTGGGAAATCCTTGCGCGACCATCGCAGGCAGGATCACCGAGCCGATCGCCACCACGGTCGCCGGCGAGGAGCCGGAAATCGCCGCGAACAGCGCGCAGGCGACCACGCCGGAGAGTGCGAGGCCGCCGTACCAATGGCCGACCAGCGCGGTCGCGAACGTGATCATCCGGCGTGCCACGCCGCCATGGGTCAGGAAGTTGCCGGCGAGAATGAAGAACGGGATCGCCATGATCTCGAAATTCTCGATGCCGGTGAACAGCTTCAGCGCCACCGATTCCGTGCGCACGTCGGTCAGCGTGAACATGAAGCTGAGCACGGTCAGACCAAGCGCGATCGAGATCGGCATGCCCGTCAGCATCAATGACAGCAGCAGCGCGAACACGATGGCGACGCGCAGGCCTTGCGGCAGTGTGATGACGTGGCCGGCATGCGCAAAGCACAGGGCGACGATCAGAACCGGCAGCAGCATCAGGATCCAGCCGAGCGGGCTGCGCTCGTCCCTGGCGACCTGGCTGGGCGTGACCGGGGCCGGATGCACCGGATCCGCTTCGACGCCCTCGACGCCCGCCATGTCGTGATGCGGCAGCTCGCCGGTGCGGTAGAACGACCACGCTACTTGCAGGAAGCGGAAGCACATCAGGCCGGAGCCGAGCGGGATGGTGAGATACACCATCCACATCGGCGCTTCGAGATCGTTGGACTGCTGGCCCGTCTGCCACATCTGGCCGACGAACGCGGCCCCGAAATAGCCCACGATGGCGGTGAAGAGCGCGCCGCACAACAGCCCGAAGGTGATAACGCGACGGCGCGATCCGCCCGGAAGGATGTTGACGAGCACGTCGACGCCGACATGGATGCCGGTGCGCACGCCGTAGGCCGCGCCGAACTTCGCCATCCAGATGAACATGTAGATGCAGAGCTCTTGCGCCCAGGACAGGTCGAGCGAAGCAAGCCACACGAACACAGCGCGCGCGGGTACGGCGAGGAAAGCCAGGTTGCGGGCTTCGGCCCATTTGGCGATATCGATCGACAGCCCTGCCCCGTAGCGGTGCAGCACGGCGACGAAGATCAGAAACGTCGCAGCCGCGATCATCGTCGCGATCAGCCATTCCTCGAGATGATCGAGAAAACGATTCAGTACCCGCAGCAACTTGGTCCCCCCAGCATTGGCTCGTCCATTCAAGAGCGAAACGGCCGGGAGTGCGATCACCCCCGACCGTTGTTATTGTTCTTATTAGGGCGCGGCCGTCAGTTCATCTTGACGTCGAGTTCCTTGGCGAGGAGATCGAGCACCTCCTGCCCGACCCGGCCCTTCGCCCATTTGTAGGTCGGCTGCATCGCCTCCTGCCACGCTTTGCGATCGGCGTCGCTGAGATAATGCAGCGTCGTCTTGCCCGTCTTCTTGATCTCGGCCAGCGCGTCCTCGTTCTCCTGGCGCGCGATCGAGTTGGTGTAGTCGGTCGCCTCCGCCATCGCCTTGTCGAGCTGGGTGCGGATGTCGGGCGGCAAGCCCGACCAGAATTTCGAGTTGACGATGACGGCATATTGCAGATGCGCGTGATAAGAGACGGTGATGTCCTTCTGCACCTCGTAAAACTTTTGCGTCAGATAGTTGGACGCCGTGTTCTCGCAGCCGTCGACCACGCCGGTCTGGAGCGCCTGATAGACTTCGGAGAACGCCATGATCTGCGGGATCGAGCCGACCAGGCGGAAATACTGGTCGGCAATCTTCGATCCCGAGATGCGGAACTTGAGGCCCTGGAAATCGGTCGGCTTCATCAGCGGGCGATTGGCGGAGACCATGTGGAAGCCGTTGTCCCAATAAGCGAGCCCGGTGATGCCCTTGGCCTCGAGCTTCTGGAACAGCCACTTGCCGACCGTGCCCTTCATCGCGTTGGCATAGGTCTGGTCGTCCTTGAACAGCCACGGCAAGTCGAGCGCCTCGAACTCCTTGATGCCGAGTGGCGCGAATTTCGCGGTCGACGGCGCGAGCATCTGCACCGAGCCGAGCTGGAGCGCCTCGATCTCCTCCTTGTCCTTGTACAGCGTGGAGTTCGGATAGACCTCGACTTTGACCTTGCCGTCGGTGTACTTCTCAGCGAGCTCCTTGAATTTCAGCGCGCCCTTGCCCTTCGGAGTATCGTTGGCAACGACGTGGCTGAACTTGATGACGACGGGGTTCTGGGTCTGGGCAGCGGCGGAGGCCACGAGAATGGCCGTGGCGGCGACCGCAACAAGCAGCTTGCGCATGAAGTAACCTCCCAACAACCTCGAAAGCCGGGTTCTTTTTGTTTTTCAGGTCAGTAGTGGCAGCAATCTGCCACCCGAACAACTAGACCTAAGCCCAATTTGCCGCAGCCAAGCTAACTTGACGGCGGCCGGGTGCGCAACCCGGAGCCCGCTACAGTGCAAGGAAGCGAGCGCTTATGCCGCATTGCGGCAGCCATCAGCTTTTGCGCTGGGCGACTATGAAGAGACGCCGGAACGGGAACAGCGTCTGCCCCGCCGCATTCTTCGGATAGGCCTTTGCAACGCGCATCCCATAGGCCGCTTCGAACGCGGCCTTCTCATCTCCCTGCAACACATCGAGATAGCGCGTCAGCCAGGTCCCCTTGGTCCATTCCTTCACGGGGTTCTCGCCTTCGAGCACTTGCAGATATTCCGTCTCCCAGATGTCGATATGGGCCGACATCGGTGCAAGCAGATCATGATATAAGGCCGGCGCTTCGACCGGCGGTGGCGTAACGAGATGCGCGACCTTGGACCGCCAGGGACCATTCAGCGCGGTCTCGCCGATCAGCACGTGCGACGGTGCGGTGAAGTTGCGCGGCATCTGCACCGCGAGCATGCCGCCGGGGGTCACCTTCTCCATCACCGACGGAAACAGCGCCGCGTGATTGGGCAGCCAGTGCAGTGCGGCATTGGAATAGATCAAGTCGTACTGTTTGGCAGGGCGCCAGTGGCCAAGATCCTCATGCGACCATTCCACGTCGGGCGCGGCCTTGCGTCCCGCCGCGACCATCTCGGCCGAGCCCTCGACTCCCGTCACGGTGGCCTCAGGCCAACGCTCCCTAATCAGTTTCGTCACGTTGCCGGCGCCGGCGCCGAGATCGGCGATCGCGCGCGGTGCGAAATCCGGAATCCGCATCAACAGATCTACGGCGGGCCGGAGCCGGTGGCCGGAGAACTTCAGATATTGCTGCGGGTCCCAAACCATCGCTCGCGCCTTTTCTTTTTCGTGTTTCCTTCGCCGAAGCTTCTGGTTACCACTGCTAGTCCCGGTCGGGCAATTCGCAAGGCCGCAGGACGGGGCAGGAAACGAAAGCAACAGCCAGAAGCAATCGAGAAGGCGTGTGACCATGGACCTCGGGCTCAAATCGAAAACCGCTGTCGTCACGGGCGCGAGCATCGGCATCGGCCGCGCCATCGCCAAGGGCCTTGCCGCCGAAGGCGTGCGCGTCGTGGGCGTGGCGCGGCGGAACGCCCTGCTCGCCGAACTGGTGAAAGAAGTCGGCGGCGGGTTGATTGCTCCGTTCGAGCAGGACGTGATGGCGAAGGACGCCGCCGAGAACATCGCGGCCTTCGCCGTGCGCGAGCTCGGCCATGTCGACATCCTCGTCAACAATGCCGGTGGCAGCCGTCCGCTGCCCGTCGATGCGCCCGACAGCAAATGGGACGAGGCGATGGCGCTGAATTTCACCAGCTACCGCCGCATCGCGCACGCGCTGCTGCCGCAGATGATCGAACGCAAATGGGGCCGCATCGTCAATATCACGGGCAAGTCCGAGCCGGAGGGCCTGAACGCCGCCTTCGCCGCCAAGGCCGCCGTGCACGCCTGGGCCAAGGGCCTGTCACGCGAGATCGGCGCGCACGGCATCACCATCAACTGCATCCCGCCCGGCCGCATCATGAGCGAGCAGATCCGCCGCAACTACCCGCCGGATTATCGCGAGCGCTTTGCCGAGGAAGAGATCCCGGTCGGCTATTGGGGCGAGCCGGAGGATCTCGCCGCGCTCGCGGTGTTCCTGGCATCACCGGTGGCGCGCTACATCACGGGCACGGTGATCCCGGTGGACGGCGGCTTGCGGAGATATCAGTTTTAGGGCGGGCTGCTGATCCGCTCGGCCCGCGAATGCATGCGGGGTGCGGTTTGCTGGCAGGGCCGTCGCATATGATCTCTTGGAACGGCCTAAGCAAGCGCCTCGTCCTTCGAGACGACCGCTTGCAGCGGTCTCCTCAGGATGAGGCTAATTGGCATCGAGCCCGTTGAACTGCTGCCGCACACTCCGCCCCCATCCTGAGGAGCCCGCCAAAGCGGGCGTCCCGAAGGATGGGCCGCAGAGAATCCTGCTTGCCATATGCGATTGCCCTGGGTTTGCGGGCGGACCTCACGGTTTGACGTAGCTCCAGCCCTGTTCCTGCAGCTCCATGACACGGACGACACCGGATTTGACAATTGTGGCCTGTGGAATCAGGCTTATGTCCTTGTTCTCCGCCTTACGCATGTTTTCCTGCGTGTTGCCGCAAGCCTTGAAGGCGATTTCGGGATTGCTCATCGCGAGCACCTCGATCCGAGGCTTTACCGGCGAGGTGTCGTCACGCAGCATGTGAAGACCTGGGCCAAAGGTGACAACCTCGATCGATACTGGTTCACCGCGATCGCGGTAGTATTGCGCGACGTTGGTCGCATTGTTGAGTGTGAGGTTCATCATCGCAGGTTCGTTGGAATTGACCTGCAGGATCAGCCGGTGCGGCTTGCTGGCGCTCTCCGTTTTTGTCGCCTGCGTCACCATCGTGTTGTTCGCAGCGGCCTGCTTGCTCGTGTGGTTATGCTCCGGCTTTCTCGCCTGCTTCTGTCGTGCCGGATGCTTCGGGTAGCTCGCGTGACTGTTCGCACTCGCCTGCGGGAGCCACTGGTTGTCCTGCTGCGCCTGCGCGCTTGGTCCGACCAGAAGCAGCATCGCCAAGCCGCTGATGACGGCCGTCGTCAAGTTTGGATTGATCATCTCGTGTCTCCCGTTCCCTGACCATCACTTTCCTGGTCTGGCGACGGCATGTGGCCATTTGCATGCAGCCCCCATTTTTTTGCGCACATTCTTGAATCCGCTGAGCAGGAAGTGTCCCTCTTGCACCGCGCCAGTACGGGTGGAAAGACGCACATCGATGTAACCGTCATCGGGCAGCGACCTCAGCAATTGCACGACGTCGCCGCCGAAAGCGACGCCAGAGCCGAATGACGGCGAGGCTGCCGTGAGTTGCATTGGCGGCTCCGCATTGAGCTGAAAGGTGACGACGTATTCGTTTGCATTGCGTGACACCGTCGGTCCTGTGACCATGACTTCCGTGCGGCCTTTGCGGCAGTGGATTGCGAGTTGCATCGCCGCGCCATCCGAGCCGCCAATGGAAGAGGTGGTGGCGGTGACGATTGGTGAATAGTCGACCGGCGAAGTGGTCTCGCTGACCAGCCAGCTATCGTCCGACGCCCGCCGGCCGGGCGGCGGAATCTTGCGGGACAGATCTTGTAGACATTCCAGCCGGACCGCCCCCTCCATCGCCGAACAAGTCCGAAGTGCTTCCATGGGATCACTCGTGTTTTGCGCGTAAGCGATTCCGCAGGCGACGTTCAAGGCGAGGGCGATCGGAGGAGCGGCAGTCTTCATGGCCTCGCCTGTACGCTGCGCGCCTTGCGATCCAACCATACCTGCGCAGCTCGGAAGCGGGTGAGCCCTGGAACCTCTGCCGCGAGATTGATCGACTGCCATTTCGGATCGAAGCCTGGAGCCTGCAGGCGGTCGATTCGCGAGAACAGGTACTCGACAAGGCGCGCCACGCGTTGGTAGCGATTCGAACGTTGCGGCCAGTTGAAGGCAACGAGCGCTGTCGGCACCGCGATGGTCGAGACCCGCTCGCCTTGCCTGATCAGATTGGGATACTCATTGGCGTCCAGGCTCGCGGGCAGATAATAGTCCTCGAACTTGCTGTCGTAAGGGACCGGGAGGAACTTGAATCCAGCCTCCCAGCGGCCCTTTACGAAGGCGTCGACCGGTTTCGATGTGATGAACACCACGGCCGACATCTCGCCCTTGCGCATCTGTTCCAAGGCCACTTGATGCGGAATGAATGTCTTGTCGACATCGATGCCGAGACGGCTGAAGATCAGTGGTCCTGAATAGGCGGCTGCGGTGCCCAGAGTGTTGAAGTTCACTTTCTTGCCGGCAAGATCCTGCAGAGTCGCGATTTCCGGTCGCACGAAAATGTGCAGTTCGGATGGGAAGAGATTGAGCAGATACGTGATGCGGCTTCGGATCTGCGGTGCCTGAACCTTGTACTCTTCGAGTGCGTCGGAATTGATGATGGCGGTATCGACGCCACGCAAGTAGAGCAGCGCATTCAGATTGTCGGTGGCGCCCCGGGTGACGATCGGCAGGAGATGCAGGTCTGCTCCGTCATCGACGACGCGAGCCATTTCTGCGGCGAGGCGGATCGGCGCGCCCTCGAGCAGGCCGCTGGCGAGCCCGACCGTCCAGGCGTTCATCCGGTCTTTTTCGTTCTCTAGCGGGAGCGGCCGTCGGACCATTTGCGCCTCGGCCCTGGCGCTTTTTCCGGTTTGCGCTTCCAGGCGAGCCGGCTGAAGCATCGAGGCGAATGTCGTCAGCGCGGCGAGCAGAAGCAACGAGGTTGAATTTGGCACCCTGTTCATGTCGTTCCCTTCTGGATCATCTGTCGCAACCTTTCGTCCCGCCGCAATGCAACGGGCCGATTCTCAGCGCCGCAGCGCATCCAGCCGTTCCTTCGCTTCGCGAATACCGCCCCGGTGTGCCTTCGCGTAGAGTTCTCGCGCCTTGGCCGCTTCGCCGCGCGTTCCATAAGTCCCCCAGGCGGATAAGACCGCCGGATCATAAGTCTCCGCGAGCATGAAGCTTGCCTGCGCAATGTCCTTCTCAGCCGCGAGCTCGAGGACAATCCGCGCTGCACCGATATTTCCCTGGTCGAGCAATGCCCTGGCGCGCGGGATCAATCGGGCCTCCGCCTCGTTTTGATTTGCGGCTGTCGGCGCCTCTGGTACGGTCACTTCCACGTTCTGCCTCGCCGGCAAGAGGACGCCTTCATTCGTTTGCTCCACCGGCAGGCGCACATCGGTCAGGCCCGTTGCCGATGCGCCGGCTCTTTCCCGAGCTTCCACCGCGCTCCGCTCCTGTTGCAGCGACTGCCGCAACTCGGCAATCTCGCGCGTCGTTGCCTGTCTCTGCTGCGAGGCCGCATCGGCCGCCTCGCGCAATTGCACGTTCCGGGTTTCGATCTCACGGCGCGTTTCCGCAAGTTCTCTCGCGAGCGCGGTTGCATGCGCCTGGGCCTCTTCGAGAGCGCGACGTTGTTGTTCGGCATTGGCCGTCATCGCTTGCGCTACTTTGGCTCCCGCGACGAGGTCGGCATTCTTCTGCCGCTCGTCTTGCAAAGGCTGCCGCAACTCCGCAATCTCCCGCTCCGCCGCCTCGCTTTGTTCCGCTGCCGCAGCTTCCGCCATGAGCGATCCGCGAGGTATTCCGGCGAGTTCGCTCGCGAGTGCGGCGGCGCGTGCCTGCGCCTCGTGGCGTTGTTGCTCAGCGCTCGCTGCTGCTGCCTGCGCGGTGTTCGCCTGCTTCACGAGCAGGCCGCTTCTTTGCCGCTCCTGCTGAAGGGACTGCTGCAGTTCTGCGATCTCGCCCGCCGCCGCCTCTCTCTGCTGCGCGGCCACTTCGTCCGCCTTTCGGGATTGTGCCTTACCAGCATCGATCTCGCGGCGGGCTTCGGCAAGTTCGTTCACGAGCGCGGCGCTGTGGGCTTGCTCCTGTTGAAGTGATTTCCGCAGCTCCTCCGCGGCGACTTCCACCGTCTGCGTGCGCAGGACTTGCTCGTCGAGCACTCGGTGCGCCTCGGCCAGCTGATTGGCGAGTGCTTCAACGCGCGGAGCGTTTTCGTCCAGCCGCTGCTGAGCTCGAACCACGCTTGCCGGCTCCGCGTGCATCAGGGCTCCGGCCGTTTCGTGCTGAAGGAGAGCTAGCGATCCGGTCGTGATTTCCGGCCGCTGATCGAGGCTGAGGGCGCTCTCACTGCCGATGCGCGTCATGTCCGGTAACGTTTGCGCATTGAAGGGCTCGAACACACCGAGCAGGGAAGCGCCAACTAGGATGATGGGAACAAAAATGGCAACCGCCACCAGCCAACTGCCCGATCGTTCCTCCTCTGGATCGGCATCCTCGATTACCGGACACCAATGGGTCGGCGCAGGATTGATGGGAGAGCCGTCCTGCCAGACCCATTTGCCCGCCTCCGATGACCAATGGCCAACCTCAACAGCCCCGGTCGCATCTTCCACCCAGATGCATTCTCCGTTCCTCGGTGCAGTATCAATTGGTCGGCGCATGGATCAGGCCTCGTTCGACAGCGAGTCCGTTGCGGCGAATAGCTCGACCTGTTCGCACGGTTTCAGTCCTCGCCCAAAACACCCTTAGATCGAAATAACCACTTATAATTATTAAATATTTAAATGTATTAACCATATAATTTTGACGCTGTACAAAAGTCAAATTAAATCATGCATGCGGGCACGGACCGCACCAGCGCATCGCCTGAAGCAAGTCTGGTCCGTCTCGGCGGATCTCCAGGTCGACAACCGCCGCGATCTGGCGCTGTTCAAGGTCAGCCGTCAGCAGATGGACTTCCAGCGAAGGTTCGTTTGATGAAGTTCGAAGGCAACCGATGGGCGCTATTGCCGGAGGAGGAAGCGAACAATACCATTTGCTTTTCGAGCGGCAGCGGAGCTTCGTCCTCGCCCGACGCCAGGTTTGGGAACGAGTCATGAGAGCAGTTGTCGTCGAAAACTACGATCGCATTGAAAACATCGCCATCAAGGAGGTCGCGAGGCCGGAGCTGTCGCCAGGGCGCGTCAGGGTTCGGGTCCAGGCGGCCGCGGTCGGGTTCGTGGACGGCTTGAAGGTGCAGGGCCTCTACCAGACCAAGGACCCTCTGCCTTTTACGCCCGGCTCGGAATTTGCGGGCGTCGTCGATGAGGCGGCTTCCGATGTGGCGGGCTTTGCACGAGGGACGCCGGTCATCGGGATGGTCCGAAACGGCGGCCTTGCAGACTATATTTGCGTTCGGGCCGCAGACCTCTTCGTGACGCCGAATGGCATCGATCCAGAAACGGGCGCCGCCTTCTTTGCCAACTATCTCACGGCACTCTATGCGCTCAGTGCGCGGGCCAAGCTGGTCAGCGGCGAGACACTTCTGGTTTTGGGTGCTGCGGGCGGCGTCGGCATAGCCGCCGTTCAAGTCGGAAAGTTGCTGGGCGCGCGAGTGATCGCGGCGGCATCCACCGAAGACAAGCGAAGATTTGCGATCAGGTTCGGCGCGGATGCCGCCCTGGACTACACGGGTGAGAAGTGGCGCGACGAGCTCAGCGAGCTGACAGGGGGTCACGGCGCCGATGTCATCTATGATCCGGTCGGCGGGGACCTGAGCCTTCAGGCGTTTCGGTCGATCGCGTGGAACGGCCGGCACCTCGTGATCGGCTTTGCCTCAGGGACCATTCCGGCGCTGCGGTTCAACCTGCCCCTCCTGAAAGGGGGTGCGCTGCTGGGCGTGGACCTGGCCCAGATCGGCCGTCGAGAGCCGGAGGTACGAGACCGTTCGGTTGCCCAATTGTTTGACTGGCTCAGCAACAAGACGCTTATTCCGGTTGTCGGAAAGGTTTTCCCTTTCGAGGAATTCCGGGATGCGTTCGCGGCGATGACAACGCGCTCCGCCCTCGGGAAGATGGTTGTCCGGATCAGTTGACGACAGCGGGCATCGAGTCGGCGCGTGACGACAAGATGATCGGATCTGCTGCTCGCAAAGTGGACCGCGCATTCCAGCCGAACCTATGCGGTCCCTGGGCCCAGCGATGGCAAGCTAGCGTCCTGCCGGTGTTTTGCCCGACGTGTCAACGTCGCCGCGACGGCGGATGTCGTCCCGATGCAGCTTGAAAATTCCCTTATCGATCAAACCCATCCCTACTGTGCATGGGGTTGTTTTCGCACTTTTGTCTGAGCGCCCAGCTGCGGGCGTGCGCATACACAGCATGCATGCTTGTCTCTGTGGCAGGCGGCCCGGCCGTAGTACATGCCGAAAGCCCCTCAACACGCCGCCGGTGCAATGCGCAAGGCAATGACAATAACGCAATGACAATCACGTTACCTGCCGCAGCGCGCGAGCCCGATCACACCATTTCCGATGGCCTGCCGGCCGCGCAGCGGCGCTGGGCCATCGCCGCGATCTTCACCGCGTTGGCGATGGCCTCGCTCGACACCGCGATCGCCAATATCGCCCTGCCCGCCATTGCCGCCGACCTGCACGTCACGCCGGAGCAATCGGTCTGGGTCGTCAACGTCTATCAGATCGCGCTGGTGGCGACGCTGTTGCCGCTCGGGGCGCTCGGCGAGATCGTCGGGCACCAGCGCATCTATCTCGGCGGCCTGATCCTGTTCACCATCTCCTCGCTGTTCTGCGCGGTGGCCTGGTCGCTGGACAGCCTGCTCGTCGCACGCACGCTGCAAGGCCTAGGGGCCAGCGGCATCATGAGCGTCAACACTGCCTTGGTCCGCTTCGTCTATCCCGGCCGGATGCAGGGCCGCGGCTTCGGCCACAACGCGCTGGTGGTTGCGACCGCCTTCACCTTCGGGCCGTCCATTGCATCGGCGATCCTGGCGCTCGGCCCGTGGCCATGGCTGTTCGCCGTCAACATCCCGTTCGGCCTGATCGCGATCGGCATCGGCTTTGCAATGCTGCCGAAGACACCGCGCGCCGATCACGGTTTCGACTTTCTCGGCGCGATCCTGGCGTCCGCCTGTCTCGGCCTGTTCATCATCGGCATCGGCAGCGCCGCGCATAATTTGTCGCCGGTGGTTGTCGGCATCGAGTTGGTCTCGGCGCTCGCGCTCGGAATCATCCTGACGCGCCGCCATGCCGGCCATCCCGCGCCGATGCTGCCGATCGACCTGTTCAGCCGGCCGATGTTCGCGCTGTCGGCGGCAACCGCGGTGTGCTCCTTCGCCGTGCAGGGCCTCGCCTTCGTCTCGCTGCCGTTCTACTTCGAGGACGTGCTCGGGCGCTCACAGGTCGAGACTGGATTCTTCATGACGCCATGGCCGCTGGTGGTCGGCATCATGGCGCCGATCGCCGGGCGCCTATCCGACCGCCACGCGGTCGGCCTGCTCGGCGGCATCGGCCTCGTGCTGCTCGGCCTCGGCATGGCGCTGCTCGCGATGCTGCCGGCCAATCCCGCCATTGCCGACATCATCTGGCGGATGGTGATCTGCGGCATGGGATTCGGCTTCTTCCAGGCGCCGAACATGAAGGCGGTCATGTCGAGCGCGCCGCCGCATCGCAGCGGTAGCGCCTCCGGCATCGTCGCCACCGCGCGCCTGACCGGGCAGACCACGGGCGCGGCGCTCGCCGCGGCCTGCTTCGCGCTCGCAGGCCACGACGGCACGACATTGGCGCTGGCGCTCGGCGCAGGCTTTGCCGCGCTCGGCAGCGTGATGAGCTTCCTGCGTCTGGCGGTGAAGTAGGCTCTCGAGCAGGTGTCAAGCCGCCGTCACGTCGACAATCGCCGGAGTGACGGTTTCGTTGTCCAGCGCCGCCAGGCGCTCATCGATGGCAGCGATGACCTTGCGCGAGAACGGTCCGAGATGGGCATAGGCGGCGATCATCTGCACGGCGATGCGCGCCGATGAGGTATCGCGCTTGGCGCAGTTCATGAAAGTCTGCCACAGCGGCCCGCGCGCCTCGGGAAGGGCGGTGACCACACGGTGCACCGTCTCCATCGCGCCGAGCTTGGCGCGCTTGTCGCCTTCCGCGAGTTCGTGGCGCTGCCTGGAACGGTCGAGCAGCGTCATCAAGCGGTCGACGCGTCCTGCATAGGACGAAGGGCTGTAGATGTGCTCGAGTACCCGCTTGTAATCCGTCAGGATGTCACGCAGCGGGCGCACCGGATCGAAGTTGATCCCGGCCGTGCACTGATCGGCGCCGATCGTCGGCGCCACATCGTGGCCCGGATGTAGCCGGCCTTCCCGCTCCAGGCGGCGCGTCAGCTGCGTGTTCGGCAAGGCATAGAGCAGGCCGACCATGCTGACGGGGATCGCTGCCTCCTCGATGAAATCGATCATCGCCTCCGCCATCGAGACCTTCTCGTTGTCGAATCCGACGATGAAGCCCGCGGTGACGAGAATGCCGGCGGCGTAGATCTTGTGGATGCTCTCGGCGATATTGCGCCGCGTGTTCTGCTTCTTCCGCATCGCGACCAGCGTCGCCGGATCAGGGCTCTCAATGCCGACGAAGATGCCAAAGAAATTGGCCGCCCCCATCAGCTCCAGGAGCTCCGGATCGTCGGCGAGGTTGACCGAGGCTTCGGTGGAGAATTCGAACGGATAGCCGTGGGCGCGCTGCCATTCGGCGAGCTGGGGCAGGAACAGCCGCAGCGACTTCTTGTTGCCGATGAAATTGTCGTCGACGAAGTCGAGATGGCCCCGATAGCCCATCTGGTAGAGCGTATCGAGCTCGCGCAGGATCTGCTCGTTGGTCTTGGTCCGCGGCACGCGTCCGTAGAGCTCGATGATGTCGCAGAACTCGCAGGTGAACGGACATCCGCGGGAATACTGCACCCCAAGATAGAGATAGTCCTCGAACTTGAGCAGGTCGAAACGCGGAACCGGCGTCGTGGTGACGTCGGCCTGGAATTTCGGCGCGGTGAAGACGCCTGACCGGGCGCCGCTGTCCCAGGCCGCAATGAATTCGTCGATGACGCTCTCGGCCTCGCCGAGCACCCGGAAGTCGGCCCGCTCATAGATGTGGGGGCTCGAGGTAGGATCGGGACCGCCGACGACCACCGGCTTGCCGGCGGCGCGGCAGAGCTCGATCAGGCGCAGCGTGTCGGCCTGCTGCGGCAACATTCCGCCGGTGAAGACGACGTCCGCCCAGGCGAGATCTTCGTCGCTGAAGGGCGCCGTGTTGCAATCGATCAGCCGGATCGTCCAGCTCTTGGGGAGCATTGCGGCGACGGTGATCAACCCCAAAGGGGCGGCCGGGCGCTTGACGCCCAGCACCTTGCAAGATTCGCCAAAGGTCCAGAAGGACTCTGCCGAGAACAGCGGGTAGAGCATCAGTACGTTGCAGGGACTCGGCACGTTCATGGAACTCCTGTTGGCGGCGGCGCAGTGTACCAAAGTGCCTGCGTCTTGCATCCCGCAAAAGGGACAAACTGTCGCCGCTGTGCTGCGGCGGCGGTCCAGCCTGGAACCGGCGTTCACGGCCGGACGTCGCGTTAAGCCGCGGATTGGCGCCCACGGAAGAGGCGTCAGCTCGAATCGATCGAGAAGGGATGAGGCAAAACAGCGCTTCGGTCCATCCTCTGGAGTGGCAGTGCAATAGCTACCCTCGGACTGTTGATTTGAACAGTTCCAGTTTGCCCGACACATTGCGCCCCTGAGTTCAATCGGTGGATTGGGCCAATCAGGGGACTTGCGATGGCAAATCTAACAATCAACGGAAAAACCTTCACGCTCGACGTCGAGCCGGATACGCCGCTGCTCTGGGCGATCCGCGAGAACGCCGGCCTGACCGGCACCAAATACGGTTGCGGCATTGCACAATGCGGCGCCTGCACGGTTCACATCGATGGCGTGGCGATGCGCTCCTGCGGCGTTTCCGTCAGTGAGGCCGAGGGCAAGAAGATCACCACGATCGAAGGGCTCGCCTCCGGAGATTCGCTGCACAAGGTGCAGGAAGCCTGGATCGCCCAGGACGTGCCGCAATGCGGCTATTGCCAGAGCGGCATGATCATGGCGGTGGCCGCGCTCTTGAACGAGAAGCCGAAGCCGACCGACGCCGACATCGACGAGGCCATCACCAATATCTGCCGCTGCGGCACCTTCGCCCAGGTGCGCGAGGCGATCCACACGATCGCAAGCGCTTAAAGGAGCCGCAACATGAACAAGCATGTCTCGCCCCAAATGAACCGTCGTGCCTTCGTCATCGGCACGGCCGCGGTCGGCGCAGGCCTCGCAATCGGCCTCGACATCCCGTTCGGCGGCCCCGCCGTGGTCCGCGCCGCCGACGGCTCGCCTGAGATCGGCGCCTGGGTCGTGGTCCGGCCCGACGACACCGTGGTGATCCGCATCGCCCGTTCGGAAATGGGTCAGGGCTCGCTGACCGGTCTCGCCCAGCTCGTCGCCGAGGAGCTCGAATGCGACTGGACCAAGGTCACGACCGAATATCCAACGCCCGGCCAGAGCGTCGCCCGCAAGCGTGTCTGGGGCGATTTCTCGACCGGCGGCAGCCGCGGCATCCGCTCCTCGCAGGACTATGTCCGCAAGGGTGGCGCCACCGCGCGCGTGATGCTGATCCAGGCCGCCGCCGATGCGTGGAAAGTGCCGGCATCCGAATGCACGGCCGCGAACAGCGTCATTACCCATACACCCTCGGGCAGGACCACGACCTACGGCAAGGTCGCCGAGGCTGCGGCCAAGCTTAGTCCGCCGGCGGACGTCAAGCTGAAGGATCCGAAGGACTGGAAGCTGATCGGCAAGGGCGTGAAGCGGCTCGACACCGCCGACAAGACCACCGGCGCCATGATCTACGGCATCGACGTCAAGCTGCCCGGCATGTTGAACGCCGCAATCAAGGATTGCCCGGTGTTCGGCGGCAAGCTGAAGAGCTTTGACGAGGCCAAGGTCTCCGACATGAAGGGCGTCAAGAAGGTCGTCAAGGTCGGCGATACCGCGGTTGCGGTCGTTGCCGATACCTGGTGGCACGCCAAGACCGCGCTGGAGGCGCTGCCGATCGTCTGGGACGAGGGCGACAACGCCAAGGTCTCCAGCGAGTCGATTGCGAAATGGCTGGCCGAGGGCCTCGACGATTCGCAGCCGGCCTATGTCGGCAACAAGAACGGCGACGCCAAAGCGGCAATCGCCGGTGCCGCCAAGAAGATCGAGGCCGTCTATAGCTACCCGTACCAGAACCACGCCACCATGGAGCCGATGAACGCCACGGCGCTCTACACCGCGGACAAATGCGAGGTCTGGTGCGGGACGCAGAATGGCGAGGCGGCGTTCGCGGCGGTGCTGGAGGCGTCGGGCCTGCCGGCGGAGAAGTGCGACGTGCACAAGGTGATGCTCGGCGGCGGCTTCGGCCGGCGCGGTCAGACAGACTATGTCCGCCAGGCGGTCATGATCGCCAAGCAGATGCCGGGCACACCGATCAAGCTGTTGTGGTCGCGCGAAGAGGACATGGCGCACGGCAAGTATCACCCGATCACCCAGTGCAAGATGACTGGCGCGTTCGATGCCGACAACAATCTGATCGCGCTGCACTACCGCCTGTCCGGGCAATCGATCCTGTTCTCGCTACGCCCCGAAGCGTTGCAGAATGGCATGGATCCGGCCGCATTCCAGGGCGTCGCCCAATCGGGCGAGGCCGCGTTCGGCTACTCGGTGCCGAACTTGCTGATCGAGCACGCGATGCGTAACCCGCACGTTCCGCCCGGCTTCTGGCGCGGCGTCAACGTCAATCACAACGCGATCTATATGGAATGCTTCATGGACGAACTGGCCGAGGCCGCAGGCCAGGACCCGCTCGAATTCCGCCGCAAGCTGATGGGCAATCACCCCAAGCACCTCGCGGTGCTCAATGCCGTGGCCGAGAAGATCGGCTGGAGCACGCCGGCGCCGCAGGGCGTCTATCGCGGCATCGCGCAGGTCATGGGCTATGGCAGCTATGTCGCCGGCGCCGCCGAAATCTCGGTGACCGATGGCAGCAAGATCAAGGTGCATCGAATCGTCGCCTCCACCGATCCCGGCTACGTCGTCAATCCAGCTCAGGTGGAGCGGCAGATCGCTGGCTCCTTCGTCTATGGCCTCTCCGCGCTGTTCTACGGCGGCTGCACTGTCAAGGACGGCAAGATCGAGCAAACCAACTTCGACACCTACAACTCGATGCGCATCAACGAGATGCCGAAGGTCGAGACGGTGATGGTGCCGAGCGGCGGGTTCTGGGGCGGCGTCGGCGAGCCGACCATCGGCGTCGCGGCGCCGGCGGTGCTCAACGCCTACTTCGCGGCAACGGGCAAGCGCATCCGCTCGGTGCCGCTGCGCGACCAGAACATCACCTTCGCCTAAGAGAGCGCTGCGGCTGCCACAACGGCAGCCGCAGCATTTTCCGGACAAGTCTCATGAATGCGCCGGTGACACGGCGGAATGCCGTCCTCGGCATCACCGCTGCGGCCACATCGCTCGCCGCACCTTCGATCCTGCGCGCGCAATCGGCGGGCCGCGTCGTCGTGGTCGGCGGCGGCTTTGGCGGCGCGGCCTGTGCCCGCGCGCTCAAGCGTGCCGACGCGAAATTGCAGGTGACCCTGATCGAGCCGAACAAGACCTTCATCTCCTGCCCCTTCAGCAACGAGGTGATCGCGGGCCTGCGCGAGATCGAGGCGCAGCAGTTCGGTTACGACAAGCTCACCGCCGAGGGCATCAGTGTCGTCGCTCAGGCTGCGACGGCCATGGACACGCAAAAGCGCAGCGTGACGGCGGCCGATGGCGAAGCGTTCGGTTATGACCGTCTCGTGCTATCGCCCGGCATCGACTTCCATGTCGAAGCGCTGCCCGGCTATGACGACGCCGCGTCGGAAAGGATGCCGCACGGCTGGAAGGCGGGTGCGCAGACACTGCTACTGCGCAAGCAATTGGAGGCGATGGCGGACGGCGGCACCGTCGCGATCGCAATTCCCGCCAATCCCTCGCGCTGTCCGCCAGCGCCTTACGAGCGTGCCAGCCTGATTGCGCATTACCTGAAGACGAACAAGCCGCGCTCGAAGGTGCTGATCCTCGACGCCAAGGACAGTTTCTCGCAGCAGCGGCTGTTCGAAACGGCATGGAAGGAGCTCTACGGCGATATGATCGAGCGCGTCGCGCTATCGCAAGGCGGCCGCGTCACGTCGGTCGATGCCGCAACCAGAACCATCGTCACCGAGTTCGGCAACTACACCCCTGACGTTGCCAATGTGATTCCGCCGCAGCGCGCAGGGCGCATTGCCGAAATCGCAGGCGCTGCGGATGCAACCGGCTGGTGCCCGATCGATCCCATTACCTTCGAGTCAAAGCTCGTCAAGAATGTCCACGTCATTGGCGATGCCTGCCTCGGCGGCGGCATTCCCAAATCGGCTTCCGCTGCAAGCGCGCAAGGCAGGGCTTGCGCCGCTGCCATCGTGAACCTCCTTGCCGGCCGTGCGCCGGAGACGCCACGGCTCACCGGCGTCTGCTACAACATTGTCGCTCCCAGCTACGGCTTTTCACTTGCCGGCAATTACCAGCCGAAGGGCGACATCTTTGCGGAGGTCGAAGGCGCCGCGACCAGCCCCGTTGACGCGCCGCGCGAGCTTCGCGCGCGCGAGGCGATTGAGGCCGAGCATTGGTTTCAAACCATCACGGCGGACACCTTTGGCTAGAGCATCCGTTCCTATCGCAGCGCTGATCGTCACCAGTCTCGCCCTGGCCTGCGGTGCAAGAGCCGAAGAGCTCGCGCCCTACACAATCATCGGCGACGGCATTCCTGAATCACTCACCGGCGCGCCCGGCGATGCCGTGCGCGGCCGCGCGCTGGTGCTGGCTCGCACGACGACATGCATCCTCTGCCATTCCGGTCCATTCCCGGAAACGCAGTTCCAGGGCGATCTCGCGCCCGATCTCACCGGTGCCGGGAACCGGTGGACGGCGAGCCAGTTGCGGCTTCGTCTGGTCGATGCCTCGCGCTTCAACCCGCAGACCATCATGCCGTCCTATTATCGCAATGACGGGCTTGTGCGCGTCGGGCGCAATTTCGCCGGCAAGCCGATATTGTCGGCCATCGAGATCGAGGACATCGTGGCCTATCTTGCAACGCTTTGAGACTAGGATCGCTCATGCCAACCACGCGACGACAATTCTTAAGCCTCGCCGGCAGCGTGACGGCCGCCGGCACGATCCCGATCGTCACGCTTCGGCCAGTCGAGGCGACACCGGCAATGCTCAACACCGCGATCCGCAACGTCGTCGGTGAGGCACAGATTCGCACCGGCAAGATCAAGCTCGACATCCCGCCGCTGGTCGAGAACGGCAATACCGTGCCGTTGACGGTGAGCGTCGCAAGTCCAATGACGGCCGCGGACTACGTCAAGAGCATCCACGTCTTCAACGAGAAGAACCCGCAGCCGAACATTGGCAATTTCCATCTCGGTCCCTCCTCCGGCCGCGCCCAGGTCTCGACTCGGATTCGGCTCGCCGACAGCCAGAAGGTGGTCGCGATCGCGCGCCTTTCCGACGACACGTTTTGGCAGGTCGCCGCCGACGTCGTCGTGACGCTGGCCGCCTGCACTGAGGAGATGAACTGATGGCAGCGCTCATCAATGTTCCGGCCAAGGCCAAACGCGGCGAGATCATCGAGATCCGCACGCTGACTTCACACACCATGGAGACCGGCTTCCGCCACACCGCAGCCGGCGCGCTGGTGCCGCGCGACATCATCACGAGCTTCACGTGCCGCTACAACGGCACCGAGATCTTCCGCGCGGATCTATTCCCGGCGATCGCCGCGAACCCTTATCTGTCGTTCTTCACGGTCGCCAAGGACAGCGGCAAGTTCGAATTCGAATGGATCGGCGACAACGGCTATTCGTCCACCGCATCGGCGTCCATCCTAGTCGAATGAGGTTTTGGCGCGCGATAGCGGTGGCGCTGACCGCCACGGTCCCTGCCCTGCTCGCCGGTGAAATCCCGCCCGAGGCACGTCGCTCCGGCTATTCCTTCATGGGACCCGACACGCGCGCGATGCAGGATGACGACACCTCCAATCCGGGCATGCTGTTCGTGCTCGACGGCGAGGCGCTGTGGGGGAAGAAGACCGGCCGTGCGCAGAAGTCCTGCGCCGACTGCCATGGCGATGCCCGCGGCAGCATGAAGGGCGTCGCGGCGCGCTATCCCGCCTTCGACAAGGCGCTCGGCCGCCCCGTCACGCTCGACCAACGCGTCAATCTCTGCCGTAGCAACCACCAGCAGGCTACGCCACTGCCATACGAGAGCCACGACCTGCTGGCGTTGTCCGCTTTCATCGCCCATCAATCGCGCGGCGTTCCGATCACCGCCGGCGACGATCCGCAAGTAAGACCCTTCGTCGACCAGGGCCGCGACCTGTTCATGCAGCGCGAGGGCCAGCTCAATCTTGCCTGCTCCAATTGCCATGACGACAATTTCGATAAACGTCTCGCCGGTGCGCCGATCACGCAGGGACAGCCGACCGGATATCCACTCTATCGCCTGGAATGGCAGACGCTGGGTTCGCTGGAGCGACGGCTGCGCAGCTGCATGACCGGCGTGCGCGCCCAGGCTTATGATTACGGCTCGCCCGAGCTCGTCGCGCTCGAGCTCTATCTGATGTCGCGGGCGCGCGGCTTGCCAATGGAGACGCCGGCGGTGCGGCCGTAAGTGATAACTGGCCGTCGTCTAGCCCGTCGAAGTCTTCATCGCCACCAGGATGGCGGCCGAATCCGCGACCCAGCCGAAGATGCCGCCCTGAGCCTTGATCATCTTCAGGCCCATTTCGTGAAACTCGGGAAAGTAGGATGCGCAGCCGTCGGAGATGACGACGCAGCGATAGCCGCGGTCATTGGCCTCGCGCACCGTGGTGTGGACGCAGACCTCCGTGGTGACACCGCACACGAGCAAGTTTTCGATGCCGTATTTCTCCAAGACGTCGCCGAGCTCGGTGGCGTAGAACGCACCTTTGCCCGGCTTGTCGATCACGATCTCACTGTCGAGCGGATAGAGTTCGGGAATGATATCGTGCCCGGCCTCTCCGCGAATGAGAATACGCCCCATCGGGCCGGGATCGCCGATGCGCAAGGACGGCGCGCCGCGTTCGACCTTTGCCGGCGGTGCGTCGGAGAGATCCGGCAGATGGCCTTCCCGGGTGTGGATCACCAGCATGCCGGTGTCGCGCGCCGCCTTCAGCACCGCGCCGATCGGATTCACCGCGCGCGCGAGCTGGCTGACGTCGTTGCCCAGCGTCTCACCGAAGCCGCCGGGCTCCATGAAGTCGCGCTGCATGTCGATAATGAGGAGCGCGGTGACGCGCCAGTCGAGCCCGATCGGCTCGGGCTCGGCGTTGATGATTCCCCGTGCCGGCTTGGTTGAGTTCAGCATGATGCCCCCCGCCCGAAACGCTGTATCGCAAACTTGTGCAAGCGCCGTGCCATTCGAAGCGACGCTCTCTGGTCTTGCTCCCGTTCTCACGGGAGAGGCGGACGCCACCGCTCGCCGCTACCCTCCCGCCCCATACAGCTGCCGATACTCGTCCTCGTATGGCGCGTACGACTCCTTCAGCGTAGCCATGTTCAGCAGCATGGTGGCGACCTGTGCATTCGCCTTGTCGAACACGCGCGTCTTGACCCAGGCGCTTTCGGTTCGCCGGCTGCCGGAGAGTGCGACCACCTCGCGCTCCACCTCATAGTCCTCGTCGACGAAGAGCGGGCCTTTCAGCAGGCGGATCTCCTGATCGGCGAACAGGCCGACCGCCGGCCCCTTGGCCGGCAGCGGATCGTCCTTGGAGCGGTACTGGAACAGCACGCTGAGCATCTCCATCGGGATGATCGGCTTGCGCCATGGATTGTCGGCGCCAGAGTAGTACGGAGAGCTCTCCGTGATGACCGCGAGTTTCTGCCGCAGCGAGAACGGGTAGAGATCGCCCATATTCTGATCAAATGCCATGCGGACAGTCTGCCATTTGCTGGTCTGCGCCACCTTCACGTCGCGCAGAATCACGGGATCGGTCAGCGGCTTGAGCTCGCCAAGGCGCGTCTCGAGCGCGGTCGCTACGTGCGGCTCGCCGACCGAGGCGGTGCCGCGCAGCACCTCGGTGCCGTCGCGCTTGACCATCTGGATCTCGCACTGGCGGGTAGCCGGCAGCGGCTTCGACAGGATTGCCTGCACCTCCTCACCCTCATAGCAGACGCTGCGGTAATGCGCGGAGAGGCACGCGGTTTCGAACCAAGCGCGCCCCCACAGCCGTTCGCCGAGCGGTGCGAACTGGCTGAAATGCGTGGGCCCCTCGATGGTGCCGCCCTTGAAGCCGAGCTTCTGCGCCGTGGCGTCGTCATGGATCGAGGCGTGCGCCTCGTAAGTTTGCGCTTGCAGCATCTGGCGCGGCCTGCGCCACGGTCCGATCAACGCCTGGGCCGTCTCAGTGATCTCGGTGTCGAATGCGTTTGCAGCCATGGTGTTCTCCACAAGCAGCCATGACTAGCAGGAGCGCCACGGATGCGGCCAGCGATATTGACTTCGCCGACCCATGCTTTGACTGTCACAATTCGCGTCGCGCCGCGCAATCCCTCCCGCAGCACAGATCCCACGCCGAGCAAGAAGACGAGGACTTCCGAAATGACGCTAATGCAGGTCGAGCTGGACGATAAATACCGGCTCGAATCGAAGCGGATCTTCCTGTCCGGCACCCAGGCCCTGGTCCGCTTGCCAATGTTGCAGCGCGAACGCGACCGGCTTCAGGGGCTCAACACCGGCGGTTTCATCTCGGGCTATCGCGGTTCCCCGCTCGGGATGTATGACCACGCGCTGTGGCGCGCGAAATCGCATCTGCAGCAGCACGACATCGCCTTCGTCCCCGGCCTCAACGAGGACCTTGCGGCGACCGCGGTCTGGGGCAGCCAGCAGGTCGGGCTGTTTCCCGGCGCCAAGGTCGATGGCGTGTTCGGCATCTGGTACGGCAAGGGCCCCGGCGTCGATCGCTCGGTCGATGCGCTCAAGCACGCCAACGCCGCTGGCACCTCGCGCAATGGCGGCGTGCTGGCGCTGGCCGGTGACGATCATGGCTGCCAGTCCTCGACGCTGGCTCATCAGAGCGAGCAGGTGTTGGCGGCAGCGCTGATCCCGGTGATCAATCCCGCCACGCTTCAGGATTATCTCGACCTCGGCCTTTATGGCTTTGCGCTGTCGCGCTTCTCCGGCTGCTGGGTCGGCTTCAAGGCGATCAGCGAAACTGTCGAGAGCTCGGCCTCGATCTATAGCGACCCCGAGCGCATCCAGATCAGGCTTCCCGACGATTTCGAGATGCCGGCCGGCGGTCTCAACATCCGCTGGCCCGATCCGCCGCTGGAGGCCGAGAGGCGCCTGTTCGGGCCGAAAATGGAAGCGGTGCAGGCTTTCGCCCGAGCCAACCAGCTCGACCGTATCGTGCTCGATTCCAAGCCGGCTCGGCTCGGCATCGTCGCGACCGGCAAGGCCTATCTCGATCTGCGCCAAGCGCTCGCCGACCTAGGGATCACCGACAAGGACGCGCAGGACCTCGGCCTTCGCATCTACAAGGTTGCGATGACCTGGCCGCTGGAAGAGAGCGGCGCCAAGCGTTTCGCCGAGGGTCTTCAGGACGTGCTCGTGGTCGAGGAGAAGCGCGGCTTCATCGAAGACCAGCTGATGCGCATCCTCTACAACATCGATGCTTCGAAGCGCCCGACTGTCACGGGAAAGCGCGACGAGCGCGGCGCGCCGCTGCTGCCGAGCGAGGGCGAGCTGACGCCCACCATCGTTGCCTCTGCGCTGGTGGCGCGGTTACGTAAGCTCGGCCATCATAGCCCGGTGCTGGAGCAGCGCCTCGCGCGGCTCGAGGCGTTCGACAACCCTGTTACCGCCATCACGCCGATCAAGCTCGCGCGCACGCCGTTCTTCTGCTCGGGCTGTCCGCACAACTCCTCGACGCGCGTGCCCGAAGGAAGCCGCGCCATGGCCGGCATCGGCTGCCACGGCATGGCCCTGAGCATGCCGACGCGCCGCACCGATCTGATCTCGCATATGGGCGCCGAAGGCGTGAACTGGATCGGCCAATCGCCCTTCACCACCGAGAAGCACATTTTTCAAAATCTCGGTGACGGCACCTATACCCATTCCGGACTTCTGGCGCTCCGCGCCGCTTCGGCTGCCGGCATCAACATCACCTACAAGATTCTCTACAACGATGCCGTCGCCATGACCGGCGGCCAGCCAGCCGAAGGCAGCTTTAACGTCGCGCAGATCGCGCACCAGGTCTGGGCCGAAGGCGTCAAGCGCCTCGCGATCGTCTCGGACGATCCGAGCAAGTATCCGCCAGGACATTACTTCCCGCAAGGCGCGACCATCCATCACCGCCGCGAGCTCGACGCCGTGCAGCGCGAGCTGCGCGACATCGAGGGCCTCACGGTCATCATCTACGACCAGACCTGCGCCGCCGAAAAGCGCCGCCGCCGCAAGCGCGGGCTCTATCCCGATCCCGCCAAGCGCGCCTTCATCAACGAGCTCGTCTGCGAAGGCTGCGGCGACTGCTCGCAGGCCTCCAACTGCGTCTCGGTGCAGCCGCTGGAGACCGAGTTCGGCCGCAAGCGCCAGATCGACCAGTCGAACTGCAACAAGGACTTTTCCTGCGTCGAGGGCTTTTGCCCGAGTTTTGTGACCGTGCATGGCGGCAGCCTGAAGCGCATGAAGACGTCAGCGGTCGATTCCGGCCAACTGTTCGCCGACCTGCCGCTGCCCCCAATGCGCGAGCTGGACCGCCCTTATAACATCCTCGTCACCGGCATCGGCGGCACTGGCGTCATCACCATCGGCGCGCTGCTCGGCATGGCCGCCCATGTCGAGGGCCGCGGCTGCTCGGCGCTCGATTTCACCGGACTGTCGCAGAAGAACGGCGCGGTGATGAGCCATGTCCGTATCGCGCCGAAGCCGGAGGATATCTCCGCCGTCCGCATCACCACCGGCGGCGCCGACGTCATCCTCGGCTGCGACATGATCGTCTCGGCCGGTGCGACCGCGCTGAGCCGCGCCGAGCGCGGCGTGACCAAGGCCTACATCAACGCCGATCTGCAGCCGACCGCGAGCTTCGTGCAAAACCCGGATCTCGATTTCGAGATGGGAACGATGCAGACGGTGCTGCGCGATGCCGTCGGGGACAAGAATCTCGACATCATCGACGCGACGGGCGTTGCCGCCGCGCTGATGGGCGACAGCATCGCCACCAACCCCTTCATGCTCGGCTTCGCCTTCCAGAAGGGCGCGATCCCGTTGTCGCTGGAGGCCCTGCTCCGCGCCTTCGAGATCAACGGCACCGCGATCGAGATGAACAAGCGCGCCTTCACCTGGGGCCGTCTCGCCGCCCACGACATGTCGCGGGTGCGCAGCGTGCTCCAGTTCAAGAACAGGGCGGCCGCACCGACCAAGTCGCTCGACGACATCACCGCGATCCGCGCCGAGTTCCTGACTGGCTATCAGAATAGGGCATATGCCGAGCGCTACCTCGCAGCCGTCGCCAAGGTACGCAAGGCGGAGAGCGCGGCCACGCCGGGCTCCGCCGAGCTGACCGAGGCCGTCGCAAAGAACCTGTTCAAGCTGATGTCCTATAAGGACGAGTATGAGGTCGCACGGCTCTACACCGATGGCAGCTTCGCCAAGAAGGTGTCGGAAAAATTCGACGGCGACTTCACGCTGAAATACCATCTTGCCCCGCCGATCTTCGCGAAACGCGACAAGACGGGCCGGCTTCAAAAACAGGAGTTCGGCGGCTGGATGATCCACGCCTTCCGCGTTCTCGCGAAACTCAAGTACCTGCGTGGCACCGCGTTCGATCCGTTCGGCCGTACCGAGGAGCGCAAGACAGAGCGCAAGCTGATTGAAGACTATCTCGGCATGATCGATCAGCGGATCGCGGGACTGAAGGCAGAGCAGATCCCGCTGCTGGTGCGGCTTGCGCGCGTGCCGGAAATGATCCGCGGCTTCGGCCACGTAAAGGAAGCAAACATCAAACTTGCCTCGGCCGAGACGGCGCGGCTAGAAGCGGAGCTGGAGAACAGCCGCTTTGCCGCCGCGGCCGAGTAGCGGCGAGAGTGCGAAGCTCTCGCCCCGCGTCATTGCGAGTGGGGAACCGCGCTAGCGCGCTGGCTTGCGTTCGATCGGATCGATATCGATCGCCCGCAGGCGGCCGAGCCGCAGCACGTCCATCGACAGCCGCCGGCCGATCCGGTCGCGGTCGAGCACGCGGATCAGATCGTCGACGCCGTTGATCTCGATGCCGTCGAGCCTGATCACGACGTCACCGGGCAACAGGCCCGCCTTCGCCGCCGGGCCGTCCGGCTCGATTTGCATCAAGAGCGCGCCCATCTTGTTCTCGACACCGGCCAGCACCGCATGCCGCCGCGGGACCGGCGCGGTCTGCCCGGCAACGCCGATATAGGCGCGGCGGACATAACCGTGGCGGATGATCTCCGACAGCACGAACTGCGCGGTGTTGCTGGCGACCGCAAAGCAGATGCCCTGCGCCCCGTTGATGATGGCGGTGTTGATGCCTATCACCTCGGCATTCGACGACACCAGCGGTCCGCCGGAATTGCCGGGATTGAGCGCGGCATCGGTCTGGATCACATCCTCGATGGTGCGCCCGCTGACCGAGCGGATCGAGCGGCCGAGCGCCGAGACGACGCCGGCCGTGACGGTCGACTCGAAGCCGAGCGGATTGCCGATCGCGATCACGAGTTGGCCACGCCGCAGGCTCTTGGAGTTGCCAAGCGCGGCATAAGGCAAGTGGCGCACGCCGTTGGCGCGCAGGAGCGCGAGATCAGTGTCGGGATCGGCACCGAGCACCTGGGCGTCGCCGACGTGCCCCTCAACGTCGCGCAGCCGGATCTCCTTCGACGTGCCGACCACATGGCTGTTGGTGAGCACGAGTCCATCCGGCGAGATCACGATGCCCGAGCCGAGCCCGCCGCGCTCGCGTCTATCAGGCACTTTTGGTCCAGTCTCGACCCGCACGACCGCGGGCCCGACCCGGTCGGTGACGTCGATCACCGCATTGGAATAGGCGTCCAGCAGCGCCCGGTCATCGACCGGGGCGGCCGCAGTCGTTTGCGATGACGATGCGTCATCGGCGACATCTGAGGTGAAGTCTAACATGGTAAGAGTCCTCGAAGGCTCACACAGATGGTGGCCTGCTCCCGTCGACGCAAGTGGCCCGCCCGGAGCGCAACGCCTGACTGGCCAGATGGCTAGGGCGACCGCCGCAGCGAGCCGCCTCTTGCCTTGACCGGATCGAGCAGCGACCAGTCCCCGTCCGGAAGCACATGGCCCTTGGGAAATGGCGCGCGCAGCTCGAGCCCGAGCGAGCCCAGCACGCGGTCATCGCGGTAGTAGCATTGCAGCACGACACGGACGAGGGTTGCGGCAGGAACGCCGCCGGAGGTGCGGAACTGCCGGGCAACGCCGTCACGCGCGGCCGGCTCGAGATCGGCCAAAGGCATGCCGGCCAACTGCGCCAAATGATCCAGCGCCGCCGCGACCTGTTTGGTGTCGCGGCCGAGCGTTGCGAGGATGTCGGCCTGGATGATGTCGTCGTCGGCGCCCGGAACGCGATATTCCTCGCTCGGAGGAATGATCATCGCGGCAATGGTGCGGAGGTCATCGCGCTGCCGCGGCGTGAGGGTCGGCTGCTCGGACATGGCGATCCTCTAATCGAACAAATTGGCCAGGCGCTGCTTCATCTGGTCGGCGATGTAGAGCGCGAGGGCCTGGATGGTGGAGGTCGGGTTTACCCCGCCCGAAGTGACGAAGATGCTGCCGTCGACGATGAAGAGGTTCTTGACGTCGTGGGTGCGGCCCCATTCGTTGACGACCGAGCGTTCGGGGTCGGTGCCCATCCGCGCGGTGCCGAGCAGGTGCCAGCCGCCCCACGGGATCGGCGAATTGATGCAGATGTCGGTCGCGCCCGCCGCTTCAAGAACCTCGCGGCCGCGGGCGAGCGCATGCTCCATCATCTTCCGGCTGTTCTCGCTGATCGTATAATCGATCTTCGGTGCGGGAATGCCATGGCTGTCCTTCAGCACCGGATCCAGCGTGACGCGATTATGCTCTTCGGGCAGGTCCTCGCAGATCGCGGAGAAACCCAGCCGATGGCCATTGAGCTTGCGGAAGACGCGGTGATGGTCGGCGCCCCAGGGCAAAATGCCCTTCTGCTCGCTGACGACGGCCTCGAACACCGGCCCTGCCCCGCGAACGAACTGCACGCCGTAGCCGCGCACGAAGCCGCGCGACAGGTCCGTGTCATACCACTGCTTGCTCCACAGGCAGGTCGGCGGCGCGCGGTTGCTGTCCGTCGGCTCCTTCACATAGCCGTAGATCTGCGCATAGGGGTGAAACATCAGGTTCTTGCCGACGAGGCCGGACGAATTGGCAAGTCCATTCGGAAAACGCCCCGAGGCCGAGTTCAGCAGCAGTCGCGGCGTGCCGACGCCGTTGCAGGCGATGATGACGACGTGGGCGGGCTGAAATTGCTCGATGCCGTCCTTGTCGTAATAGACGACGCCCGAGGCCATGCCGGTCTCGTCGGTAGTGATCTCACGCACGCGGCAATGGGTTCGCAGCTCGACGCCGGCACGGATCGCATGCGGCCAATAGGTGATGTCGGTGGAAGACTTTGCGCCTTGCGCGCAGGCCGGCGTGCAATGGCCGAGATTGATGCAGCGCGCCCGGCCCTCATAATCCATGGTCGCGACCGTCGTGTCAGACGGCCACCAGTGCCAGCCGAGCTTGTTCATGGCCTTGCCGATGATGGCGCCGGACAATCCGAGCGGCTGTTGCGGCATCGGCGGATGCGTCAGCGGCGAAAGCGGATCGCCTGACAGGCCGGACGTCCCCATTATCCGGTCGTTCTCCTCGAAGAACGGGGTCAGCGCATCGTAGTCGATCGGCCAGTCGTCGGCGACGCCGTCGAGCGTCCTCACCTTGAAATCGGAGGGATGCAGCCGCGGCCAGTGCGCGGTGTACATGACCGTCGAGCCGCCCACTGCATTGTAGTTGACGACCTTGATCGGCGAATTGTCGTCGTTGATCGGATAGTCCTCGGGCCGGCCCCGGACGTTGGGGCTCGACGACCATTCGCCGTAGAACTTGGCTTCCCAGTCCCGCCCGGTGCTGGGATATTCCGCCGGATTCATCCAGCCGCCCTGCTCCAGGCAGAGAATGTGCATCTTGGTCTCGGCCAGCGACCACGCCACCGCTGCGCCGGAAGCGCCGGCGCCGATGATCAGGACGTCCACGGGGTCTTTCATTGCAACCTTTTCCTCCCCCTCGCCGCTTACCAGGCGATTCGGCCCTGCGGCCCGCAAGGCCGGCGAACGATAGGATCAGAGCAACGGCTGAGTAAAGCCGCGAGGCCGGAATGTCGCACTTCGCAGGGCGCAGACCATTGGTCTCGCCACATCCGGATGCTAGGAACAGGGCCGCACGAGCCATCGATAGCGAGATCGTATGTCCTTCCGAAATTTCTTTGCCTCCGCGCGCGCTTTTGCGCTCGCTTCATTTTTCGCCTTGTCCGGATTTCTGGTCTCGCCCGGACCAGCCTCCGCGCTGACTGCCGCCGCGACAGCCCGCGACGGCAACTCCATCCAGCTCGGCGACGTCACCTACCGGCTCGACGGCGTTGATGCGCCCGAACTTGATCAGGTCTGCATCGACGAGCACGCCGATTCCTGGAGCTGCGGCATCGAGGCCCGCGACCAGCTGACGAAACTGATCGGAAAACGGACGGTGCGCTGCGACGACGTCGGACCGGAAAAGAGTTTTGGCAAGCGGCACCGCGCCATCTGCACGGCCGAGGGCGACAAGGCCAGCTTGAACGAGCAGTTGATCAAGCTCGGCTTCGCCCTCGCGCGCGAGCCGATCAAGGCCAACGTCAAACCGGCGGCCACCGAGGCCAAGACGGCGGCCGCTGGGATCTGGAAGGGCTGCTTTGTTGCACCGCAAGATTTCCGCGCCGGCAAGAGGGATGGCGCGCTTCTCGGCGCCGCGTGCCGCCCCGACCGGGACAAGGAAATCCGCGCCGTGCTGTTCCCCGAGGAGCTGACGATGCCGCCGAGTTGCAGCATCAAGGGCAAGCTCGCGGTGCGCGCACGCGTCACCGGCAATATCGGCATCTATCATTTGCGGGGCTGCCCGAGCTATCCGGCGACGACGAAGCCCGACCGCTGGTTCTGCTCGGAGGACGACGCCCAGGCCGCCGGTTTCCGCAAGGCCTATAATTGCCGTCGGCCGAAGTGAACAATTCCTTCACACATCCGTGAGTAGTAGTCCGAGACCGTATTGATCCGGAATTGAAGTCTATCGGGAGTTGCGTCATTCGTATGCGTACGCAAGCGCTTTGCGCGAGCGTTTCCTTTGGCAGCAATCCGGCTTCGGTCCGATTGCCTTGCTCGGGCGTTTCCTCCCTTGACTTGGGCCGCTTGCCATCCAAGCGGCTCTTTCTTTTTGGGCGGGTCCTAAGTCCGCATCTGCATGATGTGGTCCATCGGTGGCATGTTGGCGTTCAGATGCGCCATAATCCAGACCGTTCCTCCGACCACCAGGAAGACAACCAGAAGCCCGAAGGCGAGCGCCAGCACGTTATTGGTGTTGTCCGGACCTGTGGTGATGTGCAGGAAGAACACGAGATGCACGCCCATCTGTGCGATCGCGAGCACGATCAGCGCGACAGGGATCGACGGCTGCCAGACCAGATCCGTACCGGCGATGAAGAACGACGTCGCCGTGAGCAGCAGGGCCAAGACAAGACCGACGACATAACCGAGGATGCGGGTGCCGACACTGTGTTGCTCTTCCTCGCCGGGCGCGAGGTCGTGTTTGACTAACCCATGGGTCTGATCACTCATGGCGCGCTCCCGAGCAGGTAGACCACGGAAAACACCGCGACCCAGATGATGTCGAGCGCGTGCCAGAACAGCGCAAAGCACATCATCCGCCGCAATATGTCGGCGCGAAAGCCCTTGGCGAACACCTGGGCCATCATGGTGAGCAGCCACAGCACTCCGGCCGAGACGTGCAGGCCATGACACCCGACCAGCGAGAAGAACGCGGTCAGGAACGCGCTGCGCGACGGGCCATAGCCACGGGCGACGAGGTCGGCGAATTCGCGGAACTCGATGGCGAGGAATATGAGGCCGAGCACACAGGTCACGGCCATGCCGAGATAGAACCAGAGCCGGTTGCGCACGTCGGCGGCAATGCTGGCCATGCCGCAGGTGAAGCTCGACAGCAACAGGCAGACCGTTTCGATCGCCACGTTCTTCGGCTCGAAGATCTCCGAGCCCTTCGGGCCGCCGGCGGTCTGGCCGGCCAGCACCGCATAGGCCGCAAAGAAGCAGGAGAACATCACGATGTCGGAGAGCAGGAAGATCCAGAAGCCGTAGGCGGTCACGATCCGCTTCGGCGCGGGTCCGGGATGCTCGATGATGAGCCCGATGTGATGTGGATCGGCGTGGGCGCGGCCGGCCGTGGCGGTCATCGACATCAGACTGCCCCCGCCATGCTGACGAGGCTGCGCCGCTCCTCGAGATTGATACGGTCGATGCGGGCGACCTCATCGGCCGGGATGACGTATTCGTCATGGTCGCGCCAGGCGAACACGACGAAGGTCGCGAAGGCACCCAGGCCGCCCAGGATCACCATCCACCAGATGTGCCAGATCAGCGCAAAGCCCATGATGGTGGCGAAGAACGCGCAGACGAAACCGGTGGGAGAATTCCGAGGCATCTCGATGTCCTGATATTCCGGCTCTTCGTGCTCGAGCAGTTGCTGCTTGGCGTGGGCCTTCATCTCCCAATAGGCGTCCTCGCCGCGCACGTCGGGGTGGAACGCGAAATTGAACACCGGCGGCGGCGACGAGGTCGCCCATTCCAGCGAGCGGCCGTCCCAGGGATCGCCGGTGCGGTCACGCAAGGCCTCGCGGTTGCGGATGCTGACCACGATCTGCACGATCTGGCAGATCACGCCGATCGTCAGCACCGCCATGCCCACCACCGCCACCAGCATCCAGGGCCGCCAGGCCGCGACATCGTAATGCTGCATGCGCCGCGTCATGCCGAGCATGCCGGCGACATAGAGCGGCATGAAGGTGATGAAGAAGCCGAGGAAAGTGAACCAGAACGCAGCCTTGCCCCAGCGTTCGTCGAGGCGGAAACCGAACGCCTTCGGAAACCAATATTCGAAGCCGGCGAAGGCGCCGAACAGCACGCCGCCGATGATGACATTGTGGAAGTGCGCCACCAGGAACATGCTGTTGTGAAGCATGAAGTCGGCCGGCGGCACCGCGAGCAGGACGCCGGTCAATCCGCCGACGATGAACGTCACCATGAAGCCGACCGCCCACAGCATCGGCGTCGCAAAACGGATGCGGCCGCCATACATCGTGAACAGCCAATTGTAAATCTTCACCCCCGTCGGCACCGCGATGATCATGCTGGCGATGCCGAAGATGGCGTTGACGTCGGGGCCGGCACCCATCGTGAAGAAATGATGCAACCACACCATGAAGGAGATGACGCAGATCGCCATGGTCGCGAGCACCATCGAGCGATAGCCGAACAGCGCCTTGCCGGAGAAGGTCGAAACCACCTCGGAGAAGATGCCAAAGGCCGGCAGCACCAGGATGTAGACCTCGGGATGCCCCCAAGCCCAGATCAGGTTCATGAACATCATGACGTTGCCGCCGGCCTCGTTGGTGAAGAAGTGGAAGCCGAGGTAACGGTCGAGCAAGAGCATCGCCAGCGTGGCGGTGAGGATCGGGAACGCGGCGACGATGAGGAGGTTCGAGGCCAGCGTGGTCCAGCAGAACATCGGCATGCGCAGATAGTTCATGCCCTTGGTGCGCAGCTTCAGCACGGTGGTGACGAGATTGATGCCGGCGACCAGCGTGCCGACGCCGGAGATCTGGAGTGACCAGGCGTAATAGTCGACGCCGACCCCGGGCGAGTAGGACAGTTCTGAGAGTGGCGGAAAAGCGAGCCAGCCGGTGCGCGCGAATTCACCGACCACGAGCGAAATATTGACCAGCAGTGCGCCGGTCGCGGTCAGCCAGAACCCGACCGAATTGAGCGTCGGGAACGCGACATCGCGCACGCCGAGTTGGAGCGGCACGATCAGGTTCATCAGCCCGATCACGAACGGCATCGCCACGAAGAAGATCATGATGGTGCCGTGCGCGGAAAAAATCTGGTTGTAGTGCTCGGGCGGGAGATAGCCTTGCGACTGGTAGGCGACCGCCTGCTGGATTCGCATCATGATGGCATCGCTGCCGCCGCGCAGCAGCATCACCGAGGCCAGCAGCACATACATGACGCCGATGCGCTTGTGATCGACGCTGGTGATCCATTCGCTCCAGAGATAGGGCAGATGCCCCCTCACCACGACCCAGGCCAGCACGCCCAGGATGGCAACCAGCACCACCGCGCCGGCGACGAGCGGAATCGGCTGATCGAACGGAATGGCGGACCAATCGAGCTTACCGAGCATCGTGGCCTCCACTGTGCGACCGGCCGGCTTCGGATGCCAGCTCCGGTCCAGGACCCGGCGGAATGTGCTGGGTTGCGATCAGGTCGAACAGGCGCGGATCCTCGAGCCGATAGGTCGGCCGGCTCTTCTCGACCCCCTGCTGCATCAGCTTCTTGTAGCTGTCCGCATTCAGCACGGCATCGGTCTTCGCGGTGGTCGCCACCCAGTCCGGAAAAGCGAGCGGCGAGATCACGTTGACGTCGAACATCATGTCGGGGAAGCCGTCGCCGGAGAAATGCGCCGACAGGCCCTGGAGCCTGCCCTCGTGGTCGGCGCGCAAGTTCAGCTTCGTCACCATGCCGTTCATGGTGTAGATCATGCTGCCGAGTTGCGGGATAAAGAACGTGTTCATCACGCTCGACGACGTCAGCTGGAAATTCAGCTCGGCGCCGGCCGGCACCGTCAGCGTGTTGACGGTGGCGATGCGCTGATCCGGATAGATGAACAGCCATTTCCAGTCGAGCGAGACGGCCTGGATGCGCACCGGGCTGCCGGTGCCCGGCACCGGTGCTGCGGGATCAAGCTGATGCGAGCCAATCCAGGCGACGCCGCCGAGCAGGATGACGGTGAGCGCAGGGATCGCCCACACCACCATCTCGACGCGCCCGGAATAGACGAAGTGGGGCTGGTAACGCGCTTTCGGATTGGACGCGCGAAACCAGAACGCGAAGCCGAGTATCGCGGCGATGGTCGGCACCACGATCACGAGCATGATGAAGACGGAATCGATCAGGATGGTGCTGTTGGCCGCAGCCACAGGCCCTTGCGGATCGAGCAGATTCATCGGCAAGCCACTGGCGGTTGGAAAGCCCCGGGACAGAGCCTAGCGCGGGAAAGGCTCCGCAACAAACGCTGCGACCTCAGAACGGTTCCTGAACCGCTGGGGTCAGCCATGCGCGGTCGGCCGGCCGCAACATGCAATCGCATGTGATGTCAATGACATGAACGCGGGAGCGGCGCCCTTCTCTCCGGTCGAGGCGATTGCTAATCTGCACGAAAATATTGGATCAACAGGATCCGGGCCCGGGAGTAAACCGAGATGCGCTTGAAGGACAAGGTTGCGATCGTCGTCGGCGCGGGGCAGAGCCCGGGCGAGGGCATGGGCAACGGCCGCGCCACTGCGCTCACCTTCGCGCGGGAGGGTGCCAAGGTCCTGTGCGTCGATCATCATGTGGACTCGGCGCAGGAGACGGTCGCGATGATCACGGCGAAGCAGGGCACAGCCGCAGCCTTCAAGGCCGACGTGACCAAAGCCGCCGACATCAAGGCGATGGTCGCGGACGCGCAATCGCGCTGGGGCCGGATCGACGTGCTGCACAACAATGTCGGCGTCAGCCTTGCCGGCGGCGATGCAGAATTGTTGCAACTGACCGAAGAAGCGTTCGACCGCGTCGTCGCCATCAATCTGAAGAGCTGCATTCTCGCCGCGAAAGAGGTGATCCCGATCATGCGCACGCAGAGAGACGGCGCCATCATCAACATCTCCTCGATGGCGGCGATCACGACCTATCCTTACGTCGCCTACAAGGCGACGAAATCGGCGATGATCGCCTTCACCGAACAGCTCGCCTACCAGAATGCCGAATACGGCATCCGCGCCAATGTCATTTTGCCCGGCCTGATGAACACGCCGATGGCCGTCGATACCCGCGCCCGCGAATGGCACAAGACCCGCGCCGAAGTCGAAGCCGAACGCGACAGCAAGGTGCCGCTGCGCAGGAAGATGGGCACCGGATGGGACGTCGCGAATGCCGCGCTGTTCCTGGCTTCAGATGAAGCGAGCTTCATCACCGGCGTGACGCTGCCGGTGGATGGCGGTGCGAGCGTGAGACGGGGGTAGGGTTCTCTGTCACCTTCTCCGCTTGTGGGAGAAGGTGGCGCGAAGCGCCGGATGACGGGTTCTCTCCAATCGCCCAACCGTTCGTGAGGATGGAGACCCCCTCACCCGTCTCGCCGCTTCGCGGCGAGCCACCCTCTCCCACAAGGTCCCACAAGGGGAGAGGGGCAGCGTCACGCGGCGCGCTCAGCGCGAATATGTCACCCGCCAGATCGTGCCGTTGCCATCCTCCGACACCAGCAGCGATCCGTCCTTCGCCACAGCAACGCCAACCGGCCGTCCCCACACTTCAGTGTCGCTCACGACGAACCCCGTGACGAAATCCTCGTACTCGCCCGTCGGCTTGCCGTCCTTCATGCGGATGCGGATCACCTTGTAGCCGGTGCGCTTCGATCTGTTCCAGGAGCCGTGCTCGGCGGCGAAGGCGTCGCCCTGATACTCGGGCGGAAACTGCGTGCCCTGATAGAAGGTCATGCCGAGCGAGGCCGAATGCGGCTGGATCAGCACGTCCGGGACGGTCACCTTGTCCTTGAGGTCCGGCCGCGCGCCGGCGTGGCGCGGGTCTTCATTGTTGCCGATATAGAACCAGGGCCAGCCGTAGAAGCCGCCCTCCTTCACACTGGTCACGTAATCGGGCACGAGATCGTCGCCGAGGCCGTCGCGCTCGTTGGTCGAGCACCAGGGCAGCCCAGTCTGCGGCTGGATCGCAAGACCAACGCAATTGCGCAGGCCCGTGGCGTAGATCTTCCGCTCCTTGCCGTCGGGATTGAAGGCCAGCACGGCGGCGCGCTCCGTCTCGCTGGCCCAGGCAGCGCCAAGCGGTTGCGCTTTCGACCACGCCTCCAATCCACCCGGCGGCGTGCCCATGCCCTCGGCGACGTTGCTGAGCGAGCCAACCGACACCAGCATGCGTTTGTTGTCGGGCGTGAACACGATGTCGCGGGTGGAATGTCCGCCGTCATGCGGCAGGCTTGCCACGATCGTTTCCGCCTTGCCGCGTGCCTTGAGATCGCCGGCCTGGTAGGGAAAGCGAACGACGCTGTCGGTGTTGGCGACATAGACCCATTGCGGGTTGTCACCGCCCGGAAAGAAGGCGATGCCGAACGGCTGCCTCAGGCCGCCGGCAAACACCTCGTTGGTCGCGGCCTTGCCGCCATCGCCCGCGCGCAGCACGCGGATGGTGCCGGCCCGTGTTTCCGCGACGAAGACATCCCCATTTGGCGCGACCCGCACGATGCGCGGCGCGCGCAGGCCTTCGGCGAACAGCTCGATCTTGAATCCGGCCGGGACCTGGAGCGCGGCCTCCGCTGGACGCGACACCACACGCGACGAGCTCGCAACGGAGCGCGTCGCGCCGGGCCTGACCAGATCCTGTGGTCGGATCAACCTGACCGTGCCGGGCTTGTCGGCCCGCCAATCGCCGTAGGCATCCTTGCCCTGCAGCACCGGCTCACCTTGTGCGCTGGTGGCAGCCGCGACCAGCAATCCCGCGAACATCGCAACGGACCATATTCTGTTCTTCACGTCTTCCTCCCGGCCTGCGCGTCTCAAAGGTCAATACGCAAACGATCCGCGAACGTTCTGCGGCAGGTCATGCGCCTGCCAAATCCGACGTCAGTTCATGCCCGCACGATGGGCATCAGCCGCGGCCCATCGTACTGGAAAATGCGGCTGATCGGTGCGACACATTGCTGGGGCGCGACTGCCGGTTGTTCAAAGCTGCGGCATTGGTGTCGCGACCGATTGGGGTGATCATGTGGGGATCCGTCTTATCGGAATGGGCCAGCCTGCTGCTACGCTGGCTGCACGTGGTGGCGGCGATTGCCTGGATCGGCAGTTCCTTCTACTTCATCGCCCTCGACCTCGGCCTCAGGCCCAAGAGCGAGCCACCGGGCGACTTGCCTGACGGCGTGCAGGGCGAAGCCTGGCAGGTCCATGGCGGCGGCTTCTATCGGATCATGAAATATCTGGTCGCACCGAGCCAGATGCCGGACGAGCTGACCTGGTTCAAATGGGAGGCCTACACCACCTGGCTGTCCGGCTTCGCGCTGATGGTGGTGGTGTATTATCTCGAGGCCGATTTGTTCCTGGTCGACAGATCGATCCTCGACCTCACGCCGTTCCACGCCGGCCTGTTCAGCTTCTTCAGCCTCGCGCTGGCGTGGCTGCTTTATGAGGCTGCCTGTCGCACCGGGCTTGCGCGGCGCGAGCTGCCCTTTGCCATCGGCGGCTATCTGTTCCTGGTCGCGCTGACCTACGCCTTCACGCATGTGCTGAGCGGTCGCGGCGCCTTCAACCAGATCGGCGCGATCATTGGCACCATCATGGTCGCCAACGTCTTCGCGCTGATCATCCCGAACCAGAAGAAGATCGTAGCCAGCCTGATCGCTGGACAGGCGCCCGATCCCGGGCTCGGCAAGGCCAGCAAGGAACGCTCGGTCCACAACAATTATCTGACGCTGCCCGTGGTCGTGCTGATGATCAGCAACCACTATCCCCTGCTCTACGCCACGCGCTTCAACTGGATCATCGTCGCGATCATCCTGGCACTCGGCCCGGTGATCCGCCACTTCTTCAACGCGCGGCATGCGGGGCGCAAATCGCCGTGGTGGGTGTGGGGCGTGGCAGCGGTTGGCGTGATCGCGATCCTGTTCCTCTCCGCCGCCGGACCGCGCAACGTCAAGACCAGCGCCCTGCCGGCGCAGCCGACGCTCGCCGATGTCAAGGAGATCGTGATGTCCCGCTGTAGCATGTGCCACGCCGCCGAGCCGGTCTGGGCCGGTATCGTCGCCGCACCGAAAGGGATATTGCTCGACGCGCCCGAGCACATCCATCGCAACATCCGGCTGATCGGCCGCGTCGCGGCTTGGTCCAATGCGATGCCGCCGGGCAACATCACCGAGATGACCAGTGAGGAGCGCGCCATCCTCGCCGCTTACATCGAGCAGGCCCGTTGATGCCGCCGCGCATCGACAGCATTTCGCAGAATGAAATTTCCGCATGTTTCGCTGAATTGAAAATGACTTGACCGTCTATCAGGCGTAGACAGGACCGGCAGCCGCCGGAGCGGCCCAATTCAGCTCGCAATCGGGGAAAGAACAGTGGCCCTCAAGAACGTCATCGGTATCGACCACGCCGTGGTCATGGTGAAGGACCTCGACAAGGCCGCCGAGAACTATCGGCAGCTCGGCTTCACCGTCTCCCCGCGCGGCACCCACAGCGTCCATATGGGCACGGGCAACTACACCATCATGTTCGATCCCGACTATATGGAGCTGCTCGGCGTGCTCGCTACGACCGAGCTCAATGCCCCGGCGCGCGCTTTCCTCGACAAGCACGGCGAAGGCATCGAGCGCATCGCCTTCACCGCGGTCGATTCCGCCGCAGGCGCCGAAGAGATCCGTGCACGGGGCCTGGAGCCGATCGGCCCGACCGATTTCGAACGGCCCGTGACGCTGCCGAATGGCACGGTCTCGGCGGCAAAATTCCGCACCTTCATGTGGCCGACCGTGGAGGCGCCGGGCGGCGTCCGCATCTTCGCCTGCCAGCACAAGACCCGCGAGACGGTGTGGATTCCTGAATTGATGAAGCATGCCAATGCAGCCAGGCGGATCAAGCAGACGCTGATCGCAACGCGCGAGCCCGCGAAAGAAGCTGCGCATCTCGGCCAACTGATCGATCGCGAGCCGAAGGCAGAGGCGGACGGCGCGGTCACCGTGCCCTCCGGCGGCGATCGCGCCGATTTCGTCTATTTGACGCTGGACCAACTCGGCAAGCGCTATCCCGGCGTGCCGCTCGCGGGCCTCTCCGAGCGCGGCGGCGCGGCGCTGGTGCTCATCAGCGGCGACCTCGCGGCAACCGAGAAGGCGCTCGGTTCGGCAGCCATGCGCAGCCGCGACGCGATCTGCGTGCCGCCGGCCAAGGCCAACGGCACCCTGCTCGCCTTCGTTGCCGGCTGATCTGAATCAATTCTTTAACAAGCCTACCGGCAGCCCTGGTATTTCCCGGCTGTTTAGCGTTCAGCGTCCAAGCCAGCCTTCCAGACGGTGCTGCAGCCCCGGCGATGCCGCCGAGATCGCGATCCGCAAGATTTCCGAAAGATCAGTTCGAGGTCCGCCCGCCGGTCGGTCTGCTCCGCTGCTTGGAGGAGGATTCCGTCGGCGCATCGAGGAAGACGACGGGGGTACCGCGCTTCACGTTCTCGCCGAGCACACGAGCGTCCCAATTGGTGAGCCTGATGCAGCCGTGAGACGCGGACTTGCTGACCCTGTCGGGCTCTGCCGTTCCATGAATGCCGTAGCCCTGCGCCGACAGGCCGATCCAGTACGAACCCACCGGATTGTTCGGCCCCGGCTTGATGTCGAACGGCCTTTTGGATTTGACGCTCTTGAACTTGTACTCGGGATTGTAGTGATAGGTCGGCTGCTCGTTGGTGCCGGTTACCTTCAGCGTCCCCGTTGGCGTCGGGCGATCCGGACTGCCGATTGACGCCGGATAGAACGCGATGAGACGACCGGTGTCATCGAACGCCTTCAGTGTTGCGTTGGTCTTGTCGATCTCGACCCGCGCAATGCGCGGAAGCTCCCGTCGCGCCGGAACATTGGCCACGACAATCGTCTCACCGGCTTTGTCGAAGGCCTTTCTTGGATTGAGCGCCTTCAACAGCTCCTCGCTCATGTGGAATTTTTCCGCGAGCCCTTCGAGCGGACTGGTGTAGCTCAGCGCCTGCAGCGACTTCATGTCATCGAGCTTGGCCGGCAGCTTTTTGAGGAACGGCCCCTTCACATCTGCTTCGGTAATCTTGTAGTCGACGACGACAGGACCTTCGCTCGCCGTGCTCAGCCTCTCCCAGAGCTCCGGTGCTATGCCCGTGTCGGATGCGATCCCGTTCTGCTCGGCGAATGCCTTCAGCGCCTTCTGCGCGTTCTCGCCGAACTTGCCGTCGATCTGGCCGGGAGAGAATAGCGCACGATCGAGCAGGATCTGAAGCTTCAACACCGAAGCGTTGATCTTGTCGGTCGCCGGTTGCTTTTCAGGACGCGCAGCATCGTTCACCGCTGCTGCATCGAGATTGCCCGCGAATGCCGGGCAGAGCAACCAGAGCGACATCACCGCGCCAAGCATCCATCGCACCATGATCGCTCGTCCCAGCTCGCAACAGCGATCCGCAAACCCGCGGAGAGTTTCTCTGTGGGAACACCGTAGTAGCACCGACGGAACCCATGAGACCGCAGCTTTGCCGCAATCGCGCGATTAAGAACTCCTTATCGCCGGCGCATCGCTGGCCGCTCACCCCACAGTTCGAGGTTGTCCCAGTAATGCGATTTGTCGTCGCGGCTTGCGCCGCATTTCTGATTCTGATGTGCGATCTCGATCCGTCGGCGTCCCGGCAAACATCAACATTCGACACCACTGTTCTTCAGAACAATCATGCCTCGCCACTTGTTCCGGTGGTCGAGCTCTTCCTTGCCAGCGTGCAGGCGATCGAGCTCGCCAATGCACGCGCGGCCTATGAGGAGAAGAGCGATCCGCCGCGCGCGACCGAAACCGTCGCCGAGGGGCCCGTTTCACCGACAGACCGGTTCTGCCACGCGCTTCGTGAGGCGGCCGAAGCCAGCGGCATTCCGGTGCCGTTCTTCGCGCGTCTCATCTGGCAGGAGAGCCGCTTCAAGTCCAACGAGGTTAGCCACGCCGGCGCGCAGGGCGTCGCGCAATTCATGCCCGAGACCGCCGCCGAGGTCGGGCTCGACGATCCCTTCGATCCCATGAAGGCGCTGCCGGCATCGGCAAAATTCCTGCGCAAGCTCCGTGACGATTTCGGCAATCTGGGCCTCGCGGCCGCCGCCTACAACGCAGGCCCCGGCCGCATCCAGAAGTGGCTTGCAAAGGAGAGCGAGCTGCCGCGCGAGACACGCGACTATGTCCGCATCATCACCGGGACCAGGGCCGACGACTGGACCGAGCGCGCGGAAGCGCTTGCGATCCGGATCGACCTGCCGCGCGAAGCGCCGTGCGAAGGCGTCGGCAGCCTCTCAAAAGCCAAGGATGTCGCCTGGGTTCCGGTCAACCTGACGCCTTCGGTCACGACCATCATTCGCAAGGGCGAACAGCTTGCCGCGCGGCTGACCGCAAACCGCGCCCGCAAGCGGTTCGCGACCTTGCTGCGGAAGAACACTTCGGCTCACGGCAAGGCGCGCAGCATGATTGCAGCGCGCGCGGCCGCAAAGAGCGCGAAGGACCGCGCTATCCGTTTCGCCGCGCGCGAACGAACTTCGGGCTGATGCTCCGATTCGGAAGCCGCTCGATGGAGCGACTTCCGATCGGCGGGAGGCTAGTCGATCTCCTCGATCACGCGACGCTCGCGCGGCTCGATGACGTAGGTCCGCGTGTCACGGTGGAGGTAGCGATATTCCCGCAGGTCCGGCGCATCGCGATAGACGGTGCTCGGAAATTCTTCCACCTCGACGCTCTCAGGAACGCGGTCGCCGACGCGAAACTCGGTGCGTGCCGTGCTGCCGGTGGTCTGCCGTTCGCTCCGTCCTTCGGTGCGGGTCTTCACATGCTTACGGATCGCTTCACGATCGCGATCTGAAAACTTGCTCGCGCTACGCTCGCGCGTGGTCGTCGTCGTTGTTGCGGTGGACTGCCCCGAATATGGCAGCACCGTCACGATCTTGTAGGTCGCCGGATCGACCACGACGATCTGATCCTTCACCAGCGCGAAGCTGTAGCCGCGATATTGCGGCACGATCTCGACGACGTCAGGCGGCAATGTCGAGAGATGCACGTCGCGCGGCACCACGGTGCCGACATTCAGCGAGAAATTCACGTTGGTCAGCGGCCGCACGTTCAGGCGCGAGATTGAGGTACTGATCTTGGTCTCCTGCTGCTTGTTGAGGTTGACGTCGGTCTGGGCGGCCGCCTGTGAATTGGTGCCGGACCGCTCGCCCTGCGCCTGATTGCTGGCTGGCGCATTCGGCGACTGTTGCGCCTGGTTGGCCCCAGATGCCGCGGGCGCCTGCTGAGCCTGATTGGCCGGCGGCGGATTGGACCGATCCTGCGCCTGGTTGGTGTTCGCCGGTGGCGGGTTGGCGCCCTGCTGCGTCGCAGGCTGGTTGCCGGCCGTGTTCGAGCCTGCCATGCCGCTCTGCGGCCGCGTGGACGTGTCCGTGCTGTTGGCAGCATTGGAGGTCCCGGAACCGGAGTTCGCAGGCCCGGAAGGCGGTGCGCTTGTCTGCGCATTCTGCGCCGAGTGTCCTGTCGGCGGTGATTGCTGCGGTTGCGATGTAGTCGACTGCTTGTCAGCCGCGCCCGATGGCGAGGTGGTGGACGGCGCGGTGGAATTTGATTGGGATTGCGGTGTCTGCTCGGACTTCGTGGTCGTGTTTGGCGATTGCGCAAGAGCGGCGCTCGCCAGCACCAGCCCTAAGGCGGTGGTTGCCAACAGGCGGATCATGGTTCACTCCATTTTATCAAATGAACATTGGCTACCAACTTGTATTACAACCCTCGGTTCCACTTTTTCCCGAGAGACGGACAGACCCCGCCACGGAACTGCGATGCCATCGAAGAGCGCCGGGATCATCGCCTATCGGAAGGGCCGCAGGCTCGAGGTTCTCCTGGTTCATCCCGGAGGCCCGTTCTGGCGCAACAAGGAACTCGGTGCATGGTCGATCCCAAAGGGGGAGTATGCGGACGAAGAAGAGGCGGAAATCGCCGCGCGGCGGGAGTTTGCCGAGGAGCTTGGACTCGAGCTGTCCGTGCCGCTGATCGCGCTTGGAGAGGTCAGGCAGCGCGGCGGCAAACTCGTCACCGCGTTCGCAGCCGAGTTCGACATCGACACGCGCAGCATACATAGCAACACGTTCGAGATGGAATGGCCGCCACGCAGCGGCAAACGGCAGACCTTCCCGGAGGTCGACCGTGCCGAATGGTTCACCCTCGAAGAGGCGCAGGCGAGGATCAACGCAGGACAACGCCCGCTGCTTGATCGGCTGAAGCGACTGGCCGGCGGCGAATAGGGGCCGTGGCGATGACGGCCATTTCAAGCCAAGCAGACTTTCCTATTCCGCCTTGATGTTCGCGGCCGCCACGACGTCGGCGAGCTCCTTGGTCTCCTTCGCGATCTTGGCGGCGTACTCGGTCGGGCTGAGCACACTGACCACGCCTTGCGAGCCGAGCTTATCCTCGACCGCCGGATCCCTGGCAGCAGTGATGATCTCCCGGTGCAGCGTCTCCAGGATCGGCGCGGGTGTCGCCTTCGGCATGAAGAAGCCGACCCAGAACGAGATATCGAAGCCGGGATAGCCGGCTTCCGCAACGGTCGGCACATCAGGCAGTGACGGCAGCCGCTCGGCTGAGGACACCGCGAGGGCGCGCAGCTTGCCGGCCTTCACCAGCGGCACCGCGGAGAGCGGATCGAACACCGCCAGCACCTCCTGAGCGAGCAGGGCGACCTCGGACGCCGAACCTCCGCGATAGGGCACATGGATCATCTTGATGCCGGCCTTCTGGCTGAGCAGCTCCATGGCGAGATGCGCGAGGTTGCCGTTGCCGCCCGAGCCGTAGGCGAGCGCGCCGGGCGCGGCCTTCGCGGCGGCGACGAGATCGGCCAGCGATTTGATGTTCGTCGTCTTGGGATTCTCGGGATTGACGACGAGCACGAGCGGTGCCGATACCACCGTGGTGAGCGGCGCGAAGTCCTTCTCCGGATCGTAGCGGATATCCCTGAACAGCGTCTTGTTGAGCGTGATCGTGGACGAATTGCAGGCGAGGATGGTGTAGCCGTCCGCGTCCGCGCGCGCGACGCCTTCGGCCGCGATCATGCCGTTGGCGCCGGCGCGGTTCTCGACCACGAAGGGCTGTCCGAGCTTGTTGCTTAAGCGATCGCCGATGATGCGCGCGACGACGTCGACCGGGCCGCCGGCGCTGAAGCCGACCATGATCTTAACCGGCCGCGCCGGATATTTCTGCGCGAGCGCCTGTGTCGTCACGCACAATCCGGCGACAATCGCCAGCAGGCGAAGCGTTCGTTGCATTCGTTCCCTCCCCAGACCTCGTCGCGCCGCTTGTGCATGCTTGTTGGCGCGACGCGCTCGTAGTTCATGATGGGCGGCTCCGCCAAAATTCGCAATCACGTTTGCACGCAGGCATTCCGCCGCGCGGCACGAGAGAGCAGCTCTGCAACGAAAAATGCGAAAACAACCCCATGCACAGTAGCGGACCGCTGTCGGAACAAGGGCTTGCGCAGCACGAGCGGAATTTCTGGTATTGCGAAATCGAATTGACTCGTCGGGCAAAACACTGGCAGAATGGCATCATCGCAGCAGCCGTGAGCGTCCAGGCCGTTCCAGCCCCCGGGCACATCGAGCTGGTTGCGCATAAGCCCTTCATCGACATCTGAAAATCGCAATCACCGCGCGCCCAGCGTGACGCGCCTTCGCGCGGCAAGCGCTCGCGCCTCTTCGGCCAAGGGATCCAGGACATGACGACATCTCTCAATTGCACCAGCACGGCACCCGCCGCGGCAACAACGGACCGCGGCAGACCCACGCCTCGCATCAAGCTCACCCGACGGCGCTTGACGATCCAACATCCCGACCCGCAAGCCGGCGAGCGGCTGCTGGCCGAGGCGCTCGGTGCCGTCGATCGCGACGCGCTGCATGGCATCCTCAAGCAATTGCTCAAGGCCAGCGTGATCAACCAAAAGCCGGACGAGGCCAATCTCGCCTTCATGATCTCGATGATGAAGAGCATCGGGCCTAGGGATTCCATCGAAACCATGCTGATGGCGCAGATGGTGTCCGTCCACGTCGCGGCGATGCGCTCCGCCTTTCGCCTCGCCCTCACCGACAATCTTCAGCAGCAGGAAGGCATCACCCGCGCATTGACCCGGTTGGCCCGCACGTTTGCAGCCCAGACCGAGGCGCTCAGCCGCCACCGCAGCAATGGCGAGCGCGCCATCACGGTGCAGAACGTGTCGGTGCAGGACGGCGGCAGCGCTATTGTGGGCAACGTCACCCAGCATGCGAGCGTGATCGTGGCGCAGCCAGGCGCGGCGGAGGCAGAAACGGCGCCGGCACGCGAGGGCGGACAAGACGGACTCGGCGTGGAAAATGACGCGAGCGCATGAGCAGCGAGCACGTCCGCAACACGGATGCAATGCAGTCGAGCCCGCGCTGCGGCGCACGGACGCGCAGCGGCACCGTCTGTCGTGCGCCGGCAATGCACGGCAAGGTCCGCTGCCGCATGCACGGCGGCGCACGGAGATCCGGCGCGCCGAAGGGAAATCAGAATGCGCGGAAGCACGGAATGTTCACAAAGGATAGTGTCGCCGAGCGACGGCAGGTTCAGGTCTTGCTGGATGAAGCATGGAAGCTTCTGAATGACTTAAAGTAAGTTGCAGTGCGCCCCACGCGCCAGATGGTCCGTGGCAGGTCAGTCAAATGCGCTGTCGCTCCCGAGAAACCTGCCATGGGCACGCCATCGCCACGTCATGAATTCGTCGCCTTCGGCGACCTGCTCCCGGAGGAACGACCGCCAGCGATTTTTGTTGGCGGCCTATCAGCGATGGAGGTTTCCAATGAGAGTTAGCGACGCAATGACCCACGACGTGCAGCTTTGCACACCCCAAGACACCATCAGGGAGGCCGCCGAGGCGATGGCGGCGCTCAATGTCGGGCTGTTGCCGGTCACCGACGATGACCGCCTGGTCGGCATGATCTCAGATCGCGATATCGCCACGCGAGGTGTCGCGATGGGCTTGGGACCGGATGCGCCGGTCCGTGACGTCATGACGGCAGACGTCAAATATTGTTTCGACGACCAGGACATCGACGAGGTCACCCGCAACATGGCCGACATCCAGGTGCGGCGGCTGCCCGTGCTCAATCGAGACAAGCGGCTGGTCGGCATCATCTCGCTCGGCGACATCGCCGTGTGCAAGCCGGGCGACGGTGCCGCGAAGGCGCTGCATGGGATTTCACAGGCAGGCGGACAGCACGCGGGCGCGATCTCCGGCTGAAGCACCGTCGCGCCTCTCGAGGCGTTCGAAGGGGCAGCAAGATCAGCCAGAGCCGGGCGGCGTCGCGAAGGAAGTGGACAGGCTGCCCGGCTGCGCGCCGAGCCAAATGGACGAGCGTAGGAGAACCGGCATGGGAACCGAGATGGCCTGGGTCGGCAATTGGCGAAATCAATTCGGCTCCATCTTGCGCATCACTGATGATGCGAACGGCCGCATCGAGGGGAATTTCGAGACCGCGCTCGAAGACAGCGGCTTTTACGGGCAAGCGGTGCCGATCACCGGGTTTCACAAGGGCAAATGCATCGCCTTTGTCGCGGTGGGCTCGTCTGCGACGGGCGACCGGGCCGTCTCCTACACCGGACTGTTGCGTCACGGAAAGATGGAGACCGCCTGGGTCGTGATTGCAGACCAAGCGCTGAGCGCCTCCAGCGAGGGCGAGCCGGCGAAGCTGAAAGCGGTGAATTGGTGGCGCGCCGTGACAACGAACGTCGATACATTCGAACGGAGCTAGCGCTCAGCCCCGGATCCGACGATCCTGGCCGACAAATGACCCGACGGTGCCCCAAACGGTGCGCACATGTTCGATCTCGCGCCGAACGATGCACGGCTGCCGCCGCCGCCGCCAAGCCCGATCTCCACGCATCGAGCTAAATCCCCACCAGCGGCAGGGCTAGCGCGGCGTGATCTCATTGACGGCAGCAATCTGCAGCCCAGCCCCGTTCAGCGCTTCAGTGATCTGCTTGGCCAGCAGCTTGGCTTCTTCCGCTCCGATTTGGGCGTCAGGATGTCCCTTGAAGAACGCACAAATCGTCGTGGCTATGATGGTATTCACCTGGTGCGGATCAACCATTTGCTGCACGCGAAATTGCGAACGATTTCACCGGATCGGCGGTGCGTCAGCCTGCAGGACCGAGACCGTCATCGCAAGCCAAAGAACGAAAGAATGGCCGCGATCACAACGACTAGGCCTATGAGGTAAATCAGGCCGTTCATAGCAATTCTCCTTTTTCGACGGGATGACTCGAAATTTATTCGAGGGTCGTGGGCGCGTTCTTGGCATTACACTGCTGAACGGTGAGCTTTTCGAGCTCCACTTCCTTCTCTATGGCTGTTAGAGAGTTGCCGATCTTGTCGACGATCCTGACCAGATCGGTAGCTGAGATGCGAAGCCGCCTGCGTACAGACTTGACCTGCTCTGCGTTCGCAAGATCGAGCGTTGTGCGAATGGGCCGTGGCGGTTTTGAGGACAGCATGAGTAGGTCTCCTGACCGAGGTAAGAGCGACGATGTCTTTTTGGTTCCTGCGTCCGCCGACCGGAAGGCCACTCAAGAAGGGAAGTGAGTACGGCGAGGCGGCGAATGGCAGCCGTCGCAGGCGCCGCGGAGCCCGCTACGACAGGTTCAGATGGCTGCCCTTATCCGCGCGGCGTGACGCCATGGCTTGTTGCCGCGCCGCGAACGGTTTCGAAGCTAGCCCGTTGCAGCGCGGCTCGCCTCTCGGCAATGGCATTGCTCAAGAGGTCGAGCACCAGCCCGAATGCCGCGAGCTCCTCTTCCTCGATAGCACCGTCATCGTAGCACTCGAGCGTCTCGGCGATGATGGCATCGGCCTCACGCTGCAGGGCCAGTAGTTCCTGGTTGGATTCCGCGGTCCGCGCGCTGGAAACCATGGCCAGGATTCTCTTGCGATGGCTGGTGTTATCCTCCCTTTCGTCGCGGTTCAAATAGCGGCGCAACCAGGCGGCGGCCGAGCCGATTCCGGAGAGAAGCAGGAGCCCGAACCAGAAGTAATCGCCATAGCGATCGAGGAAGGTGCGTTCATTGCCGTCAATGACGGCGGCCGCTCCCCGATGTACCTGCAGCTCGGAGTCCTTCTCGAGGTCCGGCTTGGTGATGTGTGCCGCACCGGGGACCTGCCTCGCAATCGCCTGACGAACGGCAAAGAGCTGCCGGAAAAACGCGGCGACCGTCGTTTCGGGCAAGCTCTTTCTCGCCACGATGAGGTGGCTGACGCTGACCGTCTCAACTTTGTCATCCGGCCAAGCCGGATCCGCATTGAAGACGCTGGGCGGAATCTCCTCGGATTCATAGCGGGGGTGCTTCAGGGCGATCGCTTCCGATGTCTCGATGGGGAGAAACTTCGGCTCGCCGCGCACCCGCGCCGTTGCGGCCACCGCATCGGATGTGATCTTGCTGTCGAGGGGCCCGACCGCCATGAATGCATCCAGGGTGAGATCGCGTGCTAGTTCCTCGATTTGGTCAGTGCCAAATTGCGCCACCGCGACCTTGTCCGCCTGTACTCCGGACGCGCTCAGGATGACCCGCAGCAACGCGGCGTTCACCGGGGTCCGCCCGATCACGCCGACACGGCGTCCGGCGAGATCGGCGACTTCCTTGATTTTCGGCGAGGGTTTTCTTTTGGAGTTCTTGCCGGCAAGTCCAGACGGCGCCCATAGCACGACGAAATTCTTACGCACGACTGCAACGGTCTGCGCCTCGGCGGGCATTTCCAGATCGCCGCGGCCGACGGCAAGATCTGCCTTGCCCGCTCCAAGCAGGGCGAGAGACTCCACCGCCCCTTCGGTCTTGATCGGAGCCAGCCTGATCGTTCGGCTTTCGCTGCCGAAGGCATCGGCCATCGCCTGAATTGTTTTGTAGTCGTCGCTGCCCGGCGGTCCAACGGCGATCCGCAGAATGTCCGGCCGTAACGCATAATAGAGTGCACCCGCCGCGACGCCAAAAACAAGAAATCCAACGGCGAGGACCAACAGTAACGAATTGCTCCTTCTCCGCTCTCGGCGGGCCGCGTCGCTGGTCGTCTGACTTGGACTCTCGGACGAAGACATTGCCGCTGCTGCCGCAGATCATGGCGCTTCCTGCCTGGCAGGATACCACGTTTTTCCCGAGTATAACGTCCTGGCGTCCGTCCTGGTTCACAAACCGTCCGCAGCCTGAACGCCTGCCAAGCGCGTCGGCGTGACGGCCGGCGCTCGGCAAGCGCCATGCTGATTGCCGGCTGTCTGCACCTGGTCATTTCGCGCGGTGATCCAGAAGCCACATTCCGGAATGAGGGGGTCCCGCTGCCGCCATTGGCGTCCGCCCGACGATCATGTACGCCGATCTGAAACCTTCCAGGGACGGGACGCTCATGACGACCGCTGCCACGGATGACGCGGGAGATGGCACCCGCGCGCTGATCTTCGCGCTGCTCGCGCTCGCCTGCGGGCACATGCTTTCCACGTTGCTGCGCACGATTCCTGCGGTCAGCCTCGACCTGATGGCGGCGGATTTCCATATCGAGCCGCAGGCGCTCGCCAGCCTCACCTCGGTCTATCCTTTCGCTTTTGCCGCGGCGCAGATCCCGGTCGGGGCGGCGATGGACCGCTTCGGTGTGCGCCCCGTTTCGCTCAGCCTGCTCGCGGGTACCGTGATCGGCGCCATCGCGTCGGGGTTTGCGGCCGGACCTGCGAGCTTTGCCGTCGGGCAGGTGCTGCTCGGCGTTGCCACCTCGGGCATGCTGATGTGCCCGATGACGCTGGCGGCCAAGCAATTGTCGGCAAGTCGCTTCGGCCTATGGTCTGGCGCGATCCTCTCGATCGGCAATATCGGCATGCTGTTGTCGTCGAGCCCGCTCGCCTTCGTGGTCGACACTTGGGGCTGGCGCGCCGGGTTCTGGATCTCCGCGGCTGGCGGCGTCGCGGTGGCGCTCGCCGTGGTCGCGCTGGTGCCGCACCAGGCGGCCGAGCACAAGGACGAGTCCTCGCCGCTGTCGCAGATGATCGAGGTGCTCCGGCTCGGACTGTCGCGGCCCCTGCGCGGCCTGATCGCACTGGCGCTGGTGTCGCTGGCGACCTCGCTGGTGCTGCGCGGCCTGTGGGGCGGGCCGTGGCTGATGCAGGTCAAGGACCTGTCGCGGGTCGAAGCCGGCAACCAGCTCGGCGCGTTCACGCTGGCGATGATCGCCGGCCCGCTGTGCATCGGTATGATCGACCGCAGGCTGGGCCGCCGCCGCGCGCTTGTGGCAGGCACGCATATGGTCGGGGCGCTGTTGTTGGCGCTGATGGCGTTGGGGGCACCGCATTACGCGGTCTCCGTGCTGTTCGGCCTTCCGGTGATGCCGCCGCAATACGATCTCGTGCTGTTCGTGCTCATTGGCCTTGCGACCTCTGCGCAGCCGCTGCTGTTCGGCATGTCCCGGCAGCTGGTCGATGCGCAGACAGCGGGCAAGGCGCTCGCAGCCGTGAACCTCGCGTTCTTTCTCGGCGCGGCCTTGATGCAGTCGGTCACCGGTGCGGTGGCGGCGCTCGCCGGGCTGCCGGCGGTGCTGCTGTTCATGGCTGCCATGCTCGCATTCGGCGTGCTGATCTTCTTGGCTTACACCGCGCCAAGCCCATAGGATGACGCGCCCCGCTCGCCAAAGGAATCATTCATGCCTGTCGACACCAAAGCCGCCACCGACCGCCTCATGCGCTTCCTCTCTGTCGAGGGCGTGACGGGACAGGAGGCGGCGATCGGGCGTGAGCTCGCGGCCGCGCTGAGGGAGAGCGGCGTGCCGGCGAAGGCGATCCGGCTCGACGATGCCAACACGCGCATTCCCGTGCCGACCGAGACCGGCAACCTCATCGTCGACCTGCCCGGCCGCGGCGCGCTGCACAACCAGCCACGCATCATGTTCATGACCCACATGGACACCGTGCCGCTCTGCGCCGGCGCCAAGCCGAAGAAATCGGGGCGCAAGATCGTGAACGAGGCCAGGACCGCGCTCGGCGGCGACAATCGCTGCGGCTGCGGCGTGCTGGTGACGCTGGCCGCGGAGCTTGCCAAGCAGAAGCTCGATCATCCGCCGATCACGCTGCTGTTCTGCGTGCGCGAGGAGAGCGGGCTCTACGGCGCGCGCCACGTCAAGCTCGACGAGCTCGGCGCGCCGGTGATGGCATTCAACTATGACGGCGGCTCGGCCTCCAACGTCGTCATCGGCGCGGTCGGCGCCGACCGTTGGACCGTCGAGATCTTCGGCCGCGCCTCGCATGCCGGCGTCGCGCCGGAGCGCGGCATCTCCTCGACGATGATCATGGCGGTCGCACTTGCCGAGGTGAAGGCCGGCGGCTGGTTCGGCAAGGTGGTGAAGGGCAAGCGGCAAGGCACCAGCAATGTCGGTCCCGTCACCGGCGGCGAGGGCCGCCCCGCCGGCGATGCCACCAATGTGGTCACAGACTACGTGCATGTGCGCGGCGAGAGCCGCAGCCACGACGGAAAATTCTTCAAAGAGATCACCAGGTCCTACAAGGCCGCGTTCGAGAAGGCCGCCAAGAAGGTCACCAACGCGCAAGGCAAGTCCGGTCGGGTCAAATTCAAGGCCGAGACCGACTATTATCCGTTCCGCATGAAGGAGAGCCTGCCCGTGGTCAAACGCGCGATCGCGGCGGTGTCCGCGATCGGCGGAACCCCGAACGTCCGCGCCGCCAATGGCGGCCTGGATGCCAACTGGATGGTCCGCCACGGCATTCCGACGGTGACCTTCGGCGCCGGCCAGAACGAGGCGCACACCATCGACGAGTGGATCAATCTTGACGAATACGACCGCGCCTGTGCGCTGGCCGTGCAGCTCGCGACGATGCGGTGAGCTGCCTTGCACGGTGCGCGCTTGCGGGGGCGCGCACATCGCCCTAGCCTGCGTGAAAAGCGCAGGAAGGAAACATGGCACGCATCGCGACGATCGAGACCGGACTGTTCCGGATCCCGCTGCCCGTTACGCTCTCCGATTCCATGCATGGCGAGATGGCGGCGTTCGAGCTGATCACCTGCCGCATCCGCGATGCTGACGGTGCCGAAGGCGTGGGCTACACTTACACGGTCGGACGCAATGGCGGGGCGACTGCGGATATCCTCAAGCGCGAAATTGCACCGCTCATCGAGGGCCGCGAGGCGGAGGACACCGAGGCGATATGGCATCATGTCTGGTGGGCCCTGCACTATGGCGGCCGCGGCGGGCCGGTGGTGCTGGCGCTCTCCGCGCTCGACATCGCGCTGTGGGATCTGAAGGCGCGGCGCGCGAAGCTGCCGCTGTTCCGTCTGCTCGGCGGTTTTGACGCTGCCGTGCCGTGCTATGCCGGCGGCATCGACCTCGATCTTTCCTTGGAGGCGCTGCTCAAGCAGACCGACGGCAATCTCGCCAAGGGATTTCGCGCCATCAAGATGAAGGTCGGCCGGCCCGACCTGAAATCCGACATCGCGCGCGTCTCCGCGATGCGACAACATCTCGGCGACGGTTTTCCGCTGATGGCGGACGCCAATATGAAATGGACCGTCGAGGAGGCCATCCGCGCCGCCCGCGCGCTTCAGCCCTTCGACCTCACCTGGCTCGAGGAGCCGATCATCCCCGATGACGTCGCAGGCCACGCGCGGATCATGCAGGAGGGCTGTGTGCCGATCGCAGCGGGCGAGAATCTGCGTTCGCTGTGGGAGTTCAAGAACTACATCGCCAATGCCGCGGTGTCCTATCCCGAGCCCGACGTCACCAATTGCGGCGGGGTGAGTGCGTTCATGAAGATCGCGCGGCTGGCGGAGGCCTTCAACCTGCCCGTCACCAGCCACGGCGCGCATGACATCACCGTGCATCTGCTCGCGGCCTGCCCGAACCGCTCCTATCTGGAGGCGCATGGTTTCGGGCTCGACGCCTATATCGAGCATCCGCTGGTGCTGAAGGACGGCATGGCACTGGCGCCGGATCGTCCCGGCCACGGCGTCGGTTTTGACTGGAAGGGGCTGGCGAAGCTGGCGGCGTAGGGCACAATCGCGGCCGCGAACGAGGTGCGCTCCCTCTCCCGCTTGCGGGAGAGGGTTGGGGAGACAACCCCCCAGGCGAAAGAACCCTCACCCGGCGCTAAGCGCCGACCTCTCCCGCAAAGGGGAGAGGTGAAGTGGAGCCCGCGCCACGATTGCTCCATCACCAATCATGCCGTTCATCGTTGCTGCACGCGTGCTATTCCCCCCTGCTAGATGCGTGGGTCGCAAACTTCGATATGATGGCGACAACCGACATCACTCAAGAGCCCTGCCTTGACACCCGAGCTGCACCAGAAACTGACCGCGTGGCGCCGCCACCTGCATGCGCATCCCGAATTGTCCCTGCAGGACAAGGAGACCTCTGCCTTCGTGCAGGACAGGCTCACCGAGCTCGGCATTTCCTTCGTCTCAGGCATTGGCGGCCACGGCATCGTCGCGACGTTGATGCGCGGGCATGCGCAGAGGCGCGTCGGCCTGCGCGCCGACATGGATGCGCTGCCGATCACCGAGGACAGCGGCCTGCCCTACGCCTCAAAAACTCCCGGCGTGATGCATGCCTGCGGCCATGACGGGCATACCGCCTCGCTGCTCGGCGCAGCAGCACTGCTCGCCGCCGACACCGATTGGAGCGGCACGGTGGATTTCATCTTCCAGCCGGCCGAGGAAGGCTTTGGTGGCTCGCGCGCGATGGTCGCGGCCGGGCTGTTCGACCGCTTTCCGATGGAGCGGGTGTTCGGCTTTCACAACTGGCCGGGCCTTGCGGCCGGCACCATCGCGGTGCATGACGGCGTCGTCATGGCCTCGGGCGGGCGCATCACCATCACCATCGAGGGCCATGCCGGACATGCCGGCATGCCGCATCTGACGCGCGATCCGGTGGTGGCGGCCGGCCATCTGATCGTGGCGCTGCAATCGATCACCTCGCGCAGCGTCGATCCGCTCGACACCGCAGTGGTCTCGCTCTGCACCATCGAAGGCGGCACCGCGCCGAACCAGATCGCCGGACGCGTCGTGATCCGCGGCACGCTGCGGTACCATCGCGACGCGGTCAAGGACACCATCCTCGAGGGGATCGAGCGCACCTGCGCCGGGATTGCGACGAGCTTCGGCGTCACGGTCACGCCCGAGATCGTCTGGGGTGTGGGTGTGGTGATCAACACGCCGGCCGAAGCGGAGCTTGCTCGCATCGCCGCGGAGAAGGTGCAGGCTCCCGTGCGGCGCGACCTCGCGCCCAGCATGGCCGGCGAGGACTTTGCATTCTATCTCCAGCAGCGGCCGGGCGCCTTCGTCTGGATCGGCAACGGGGACTTGCGGGACGGTGCGGAGCTGCACGGCCCGCGCTACGATTTCAACGACGCGATCCTCCCCGTCGCATCTGGCTGGATGGCCGAGGTCGCCAAGATGGCGCTGGCGTCGAATTAGGCGCGGGCCTATTCAGGAGATCTCGCGCGGCAGCTTCCAGTCCGGCCGCGGCTCGCAAACCTCTTCCACCCGCTCGACATGATAGCCGGCAGGCAGCAGCCGGCCGCCGCCCTCCTCGTCGGCGACCGGGACGTCGGTCACCAATCCCTCGATCAAGGCGGCCTCCCACACCTCTTTCTCGGTCGGAAAGGGATCCCCGATCTGCTTGTTGCCTTCGAACAGCGCGTACATCGGTTCGGTCCTGCGTTGATCAAGCTCACGAGCAACGTATCGGCCGCGCGGACGTTCCCTCCGGCAAATGGCAACGGATGGCACGTGAAACATGGCGCGCGTTCTGATCGGCACCTCCGGCTGGCACTACGATTCCTGGCGAGGACCGTTCTTTCCCGAAGGCCTGCCGCTGAAGCAGCAGCTTGGCTACTACGCCGGACAGTTCGATACCACCGAGCTGAACGGCGTGTTTTACCGCACGCCGACGCCGGAAGCGGTGAAGGGGTGGCGCGAGCAGACCGGCCGCGATTTCGTGTTCGCCTGGAAGGCGTCGAAATTCATCACGCATTGGAAGCGCCTGTCGGACCGCTCCGTCAACAGCCTCGAGCTGATGGAGGATCGCATCTCACGGCTGGGCGGCAAGGCCGGCCCGATCCTGTTCCAGCTTCCGCCGCAATTCGAGGCGAACGCGGACCGCCTCGCCGCCTTCTTCAAGCTGTTGTCGAGGAAACGGCGCTACAGCTTCGAATTCCGTCATCCGAGCTGGTACCAGCCGCGCATCCTGCGCATGCTGGCCGACGAGAACATCTCGCTGTGCCTGTCGGATCATCACGATGCGCCGGCGCCCTGGAAGCGCACGGCGGATTTCGTCTATGTGCGCGGACACGGGCCGAGCGGGCGCTATCACGGGCACTATACCAAGGCCATGCTGGCGCAATGGGCGCGACGTATCAAATCGTGGAAGCGGCAGGGCTGCGACGTCTATGTTTATTTCGACAATGACCAGAAGAGCGCGGCGCCGGCGGATGCCCGGGCGTTGAAGCAATTGCTGTAGCGCCCGGCCACACTGCGCTGCACCTGATTGTCGCTACACCAGCGTGGGACCTCATGCCGCCGATCGCTGGGGGACACCGTCTTGCAGCGTCTCGAGCAGGCGCTGCTCTCGCTCGATCCGGCTCCGATAGAGCTGGCGCTCGCTTTCGGTCTTCGCGCTGGCCAGCAGCAGGCGATAGTGCTGGATCACCTTCTCGCTGCCGCGGATGAGGAGGTTGCGGACGTCGCTCATCGTTCCGCTCCCATCGCGGCGGAAGCCGATTGCATATTCGGCAGCGTGAACGCGGCGGGAAAAACATCGGCGGCAAGCGCCTCGAGCGCGGCCTGCTCTTCGGCGAGCCGTCGGTCGATGAACTGGCGTTCGATGTCTGAGAGCTTCGTCTTCAGCAGGCGCCGATAGCGCTGGAGGTTGCTTCGGTGCGCACGAATGCGGGCCAGATCCTGGTCGAGCATCATCGTCACTCCTGACGGTCTTTCCACGGTCCTCTTGATTTCGATATATCGAAAGACGGTTCTTCCGGCGTGAAAAATATTCCGGCTTGTCACGCTGTCAAGATGCTCCTTCGCCGCTCCCCGCCTCGTTCCGTTTGTCCGCCGGACGCGAGCGTCCGCGATCGATTTTTTTGCTCCCTCCTTGCAAGACCTTTGCGCCGCTCTAACCGGTTTTTCGCCGCGGAGTGTTCAGTGGCGGGCGTGCTCGCAGCCTTCGGATCGGCTGCGCCCTCCTGTCATGGTCTAGATGACGCCATCTCGCCGAAGCGCCGCGATCGCGGCCCCATCGTAGCCGAGCTCGGTGAGGACGAGATCGGTGTGCTCGCCCAGCGTCGGCGGGCGCGTTGCGATTTCGCCCGGCGTCTCCGACAGCCGCACGGCGGCGCGGGCGGTCGGTGCCGGCTTCGGCAGGCCCGGATAGTCGACGTCCTGCATGAAGCCGGCGGCGCGAATGTGCGGGTGGTCCAGCGCCTGTTGCGGGCTGAGGACAGGTCCGGTCGGAATCATGGCCTGGCCCAGGGTGTCGACCGCCTCCTGCGTGGTGCGCTCGGCGCACCAGCGCGCCATCCGCTCGCTGATGACGGGGCCGTTGTTGCCGCGGCTGATGTCGTCGGCAAAGCGCGGGTCGTTCAGCCACAGCTCCTCCTCGCCCATCAGCCTCGCCCAGCGCTTGAACAGCGGCTGACCCGTGACCTGGCACAGCACCCAGCCGTCCTTGGTGCGGTAGATGTCGGCTGGCGCCGCGGTCTGGCCGAGGTTGCCGGTCGGCACGCGATTGACGTTGATGACGGCCTGCTCGATCAAGGTGGCATTGGTGAAGGACAAAGCGGTTGCGAGCAGCGCGCCCTCGACGATCTGCCCGCACCCGGATTTGCCGCGCTCGATCAGCGCGGCAAGCGTTCCGAACGCGCAGTGCAGCGCCGTGCCGAAATCGACCCAGTTCACCGCGGCCCGATACGGCGGATCGCCTGCGCCGGTCATGTACACCGCCCCCGACATCACCTGCCCCACGCCATCGAAGCCGACCCGGTCGGACCAGGGCCCCGGCCCGCCGAACGCGGTCGCCGTGGTCAGAATGATGTCGGGCTTGATCGTCTGCAACGACGCGTAGTCGAGCTTCATCGCGCGCAGGGTCTGCGGCGGCAGATTGGCGACGACCACGTCCGCGGTGACAACCAGGCGGCGCATCACCTCCTGCCCCTCCTCCTTCATCGGATCGAGCGTGATGCATTTCTTGTTGCGGTTGATCTGGAGAAACAGCGCGCCTTCGCCATCTTCGCCGACCGGTGCCACGAAGCGATCCTCGCTGCCGTCGCGCTTTTCGACGCGAATGACCTCGGCGCCGAATTCGGCCAGCAATGTCGCGCAATAGGGCCCCGCGATATAGCGCCCGAAATCGAGCACGCGGACGCCTTGCAGAACTCCTCCCATCGATCGCTTCCCCGCTGATATTTGCGCTCCAAACTACAGCGGCTGGCCGCCACGGCAAGGGAGGCCGAGCACGTTCGGCAGTGCGACCAAACGTCGGATCCGCAAAGGAGCAGAAAGCACGAGACTTGAACTCGCCCCGGCCAATCCTAAATTTTGATGCTGCCGGGCCGCGTGTTCGGCAAAACGGAACTCATGCAGAGGATTGGGAAGCCCGCGCTTTCGCGGGCGCGTACTCGAGGGAAGTCACATGAGAAAGCTTGCTCTTGCAATCGCCGCGGCAGCAACGCTCCTCATCGGAACGGTTGCGCCGGCTTCGGCCCACTGGCGAGGCTATCATCACTGGGGTGGTCCAGGCATCGGTCCGGCCGTCGCGCTCGGCCTGTTCACCGGAGCATTGGCTGCCGCGACTGCACCGCCGGTTTATTATGAGCCGGTCTATGGTCCGCCGGTCTATTATGGACCCCGATACTATCGGACCGTCCGCTATTATCCGGCGGCGTATCCCTATTGGTATCCCTGGTGAGCTGAGATAAGGCCCGGCCTGCAACCGGGCCTTATCGCTATCTTACGTCGCCATGCCTGAACACGCCCCTGCGGATGCGAGTACCTCTCACCGCGAGCGCAGTTGGTCTGCCAGGAACAGATGGCGGCGGGAAAAGTTCTGTCGGTACGATGCAGGTCCGGATGCGTACCGGGCCCAAACGAGCGCGCTAAAAAACGCGCCTCGAGGCTACCCGGCTGCGCAACAATATCGCACCTGGCTTTCGCATGAACAAGAATGTCCGCTTCAATCTTGGGTATGCTGTCGCCGCAATCTTCGCGGTCTTCTTGATCCAGCACCTGATCTCCGCGGCCCACCAGATAGCCGTGATCCCCTTTAGCGAATACCAGCAGCTCCTGCGTCAGGGGAAGGTCGATAGCGTGGGCATCTCCGACCGCACCCTGCAGGGCACGCTGAAGGAGCCGCTGCCGGGCGGCCAGAAACAATTCGTCACCACGCGTGTCGACCAGGACGTTGCGCAGGAGCTGGAGAAATACAACGTCCGTTTCACCGGGCAGATCGAGAGCACGTTCCTGCGCGACCTTTTGTCGTGGGTCATGCCCGTGCTGCTGTTCTTCGGCCTGTGGTGGTACATCGGCCGCCGCATGGCGGAAGGCGGCGGGATCGGCGGCGGATTGATGGCCATCGGCAAGAGCAAGGCCAAGGTCTATGTCGAGTCCAATACCGGGGTCACCTTTGCCGACGTCGCCGGGGTCGACGAAGCCAAGGACGAGCTTCGCGAGGTCGTCGATTTCCTGAAGAACCCGACCGATTATAGCCGCCTCGGCGGCCGCATGCCGAAAGGCGTGCTTCTGGTCGGCCCGCCGGGCACAGGCAAGACCCTGCTGGCCAAGGCCGTCGCCGGCGAGGCCAGAGTGCCATTCTTCTCGATCTCGGGTTCGGAGTTCGTCGAGATGTTCGTCGGCGTCGGCGCCGCGCGTGTGCGGGACCTGTTCCAGCAGGCGCATGAGAAGGCGCCGGCCATCATCTTCATCGACGAGCTCGATGCGCTTGGCCGGGCCCGCGGCATCGGCCCTTTCGCCGGCGGCCATGATGAGAAGGAGCAAACGCTCAACCAGCTGCTCGTCGAGCTCGACGGTTTCGATTCGCGCTCCGGGCTCGTCATCCTCGCCGCCACCAACCGGCCCGAAATCCTCGATCCCGCCTTGCTCCGCGCCGGACGCTTCGACCGGCAGGTGCTGGTCGACCGGCCCGACAAAAAGGGCCGTATAGAGATCCTCAAGGTGCACATGAAGAAAGTGCGGCTGGCGGCAGGCGTCGATGCGGACGCCGTTGCCGCGCTCACCCCGGGTTTCACGGGTGCGGACCTCGCCAATCTGGTCAATGAAGCGGCGCTGCTGGCGACGCGCCGCGCGGCTGATGCGGTGAGCATGAGTGACTTCAACAATGCGGTCGAGCGCATGGTCGCCGGCCTCGAAAAACGCAATCGCCTGCTCAACGCCAAGGAACGCGAGATCGTCGCCTATCACGAGATGGGGCACGCCCTCGTCGCGCTGTCGCTGCCGGGGACGGATCCCGTGCACAAGGTCTCGATCATCCCGCGCGGTGTGGGCGCGCTCGGCTACACCATTCAGCGACCGATCGAAGACCGCTTCCTGATGACCAAGGAGGAGCTGGAGAACAAGATGGCGGTGCTGCTCGGCGGCCGCGCCGCGGAGCTGATCGTGTTCGGACACCTGTCCACCGGTGCGGCCGACGATCTGCGGCGCGTGACCGACATCGCCCGCAGCATGGTGACGCGGTACGGCATGTCCGAGAGACTGGGCAGCGTCGCCTATGAACGCGATCCCGGCAACTTCCTTGCCGGCGCCGACCGTCCCTATCCGGTTCGCGAGCGCGACTATGCGGAAGAAACTGCGGCCGCAGTCGACCGCGAGGTGAAAGCCATTGTCGATCAAGTCTTCCAGCGCACCCAGGGCATCCTGAACACGCGGCGGCCGATCCTGGACCGCGCCGCGAAGAAGCTTTTGGAACGGGAGACACTGGAGCAGAGCGATATCGATGCGCTGATCCACGAAATGCCCAAGGAGGGGCTGCGTGCGATTTGACCTTCATGGCGCAAGACAGCTCAAGTAGGCCGCTTCCGCCTGACCTCTGTTGATAATTCGATCATCTTCCCATTTGGCGGCGAGCCGTTCGAGAGGAGCGGCGAAGGCGAGCCTCCGCTCTTCGGCGCCTCGATCTCTATGCCGGGCTCGGCATGCCTGGCGTGCCATTCGATCAAGAGATGGCCGGCCACCAACATCACGCCGGCGCAGAACAGCGCAAGAGCCGCGCTGACAAGATCACGATAATCATCCATCCCACTAACCAGACATGCGCACCAGGCGAAGGGGGCCAACCGACCTGCCGGGCACGCGAATGGCATTCGCAGAACTCCACCACGTGCGTGGACCAAATTGGAACGAAGGCCTCAGGTTTCAAGAGGCTGTCTGCATCGGAGAAGGGGCAGGCCGCTCCTTTGCCAGTTTCAGCATGCAACATTCAAGTCGGAACCTTCCGCCGATTTTCAAATTCTAAATGCGTCCACCGGCCCGAGAGCGTCTGGGTGCCAAGTTCGGGCTCAGCGAGTGAGGCTGGTGGTGATTCTGACCATCTTGCTCGATTGAGGATTTGGACATGAAACCTGCCTGCGCTACGACCGCGCGGCCCGCCAAAATCGCCGCGCTCCCAGCTCTGCCGCTTTCGGCGCTTCTTCGCCACTCCCACATTGATCAGCAGCGCGCCCCCGATCGGCGCGAACGATGTTCGTGAGGGGGGGTGCGCGATGTTACTTGCCTCATCACTTCCCGCGATCCATTCCGAAGGCGGGCTATCCCGCTACCTAAAGGAGATCCATCGATTTCCGCTGCTCGAAGCGTCGGAAGAAGCCGAATACGCCCGGCGCTTGCGCGATTGCGGCGATCGTGACGCGGCCTATCGGCTGGTGACGAGCCACCTGCGGCTGGCAGCCAAGATTGCGCTGCAGCATCGCCGCTACGGCTTGGCAATCGCCGACCTCATCTCGGAGGCTAACGTCGGACTGATGCTCGCCGTCAAGCGGTTCGATCCGGAGAAAGGCTTCCGGCTTGCGACTTATGCCTCCTGGTGGATCAGGGCATCAGTGCAGGAATTCATCCTGAGATCATGGTCGCTGGTCAAGCTGGGCACCACCGCGGCGCAGAAGAAGCTTTTCTTCAATCTCCGCAAGCTGAAGCGCAGGCTTGGCATGGCCGAGGATGGCGATCTGCGCGCCGACCAGCTCAGATATATCGCCGATAGTCTCGAGGTGAAGGAGGACGACGTGGTCGAGATGAATGGCAGGTTGCGCGGCGACATCTCGCTCAACGTGCCGCTCAGCGTCGAGACAGAAGGCGATGAATGGCAGGATCGTCTCGTGGATCCCTCCCCCGATCCTGAAAGTCTGCTGCTGGAAGCAGCCGATCGTGAACGAAAGAAAGCTGCCCTCACGGACGCCATTGCTGCCCTGTCGCCACGGGAGCGCAGCATCATCGAAGCACGATTTTTGGACGAGCCGCACAAGACGTTGGACGCGCTCGCCGGCAAGTTCGGCATCTCGCGCGAGCGAATCCGCCAGATCGAGCAGCGCGCGTTGCAACGGATCAAGGCGAAGGTCTGCGCGGCCCTGGCCGATCCGACCCTTGCGATACATTAGATGAGCGCGAAACGGATGCTGATCGGCCAAGGCCGATCAGCATCCTCTGCAGATGTCGGGGACGATACGTTCCGCAGAAAAGTCAGCGCTTCTGCGCCCATTCTGGCGCACTTTTTCAGCATTGCTCCGAGACGTTGCAACGGAACTGGTAGCGAGCTGCCGGGCGGGCTCGGCCGAAATCCGCGCCTCTGCGCGCGGAGAGTCCGCCTCTTTGGCCTGAAGCGCATTGAGCATCCCCAACAAGGCAATGGCAGCGATAACGCCTCTCATCTCTGATCATCCTCCTTTCGGTTCGCGGCAGTGAGCGGCCGCGTGACGTCCGGAGCGGCCGGCCGGCCGCTCCGCTGTCAGCTCATGGCAGGCTGTGTTCGGACCCGATCCGGCGGCGCGAGATCGAGCCGGATGCCTGATGGTCCCAGGACCGGCGACAGCAATGTATCCACCTTCATGGTTGCATTGGCCCGCTCCCAATTCTGCCAGGGCATCGTGTCCAGGTACAGGATCGGCGGCAACGCGAGCTGTTCGAAACTGTCTGGCGCGTTCCTGACAGAACCGGGACTTTCGGCGCCGTAGGCCGCAAAGGGCACGAGGGAAAGGCCGGCACCAACGGCCAGCGCGGCGAGGTGCCGCAGCATTGTTCGGGCGTTCTCCGCGCGAGCGGAGAACGTACGATCCTTGATCATCTCATCCTCCTATCGTTCGAAAACAGATTCAATCGATCGTGACAGCTCATGGAGAACGAGCCCGGCCGCTGGGCCGGGCTCGCTCGTCTCAGAAGTCCATCGCGGGAGCGCTTGCCGCTTCCGTCTTCTTCGGCTGGTCGGCGACCAGCGCTTCGGTCGTGATGAGCAGCGAAGCAACCGAGGCCGCGTCCTGCAGGGCCGTGCGCACCACCTTGGCAGGATCGATCACGCCGGCCTGCACCATGTCCTGGTACTCGCCGGTCGCCGCATTGAAGCCCCAAGTGTAGGTCTGGTTCTCGAGGAGCTTGCCGACGATGACGGAGCCGTCCTCGCCTGCATTCTGCACGATCTGACGAGCCGGCACCTGGATTGCGCGACGCACGATATCCACGCCGGCCTTCTGGTCGGCATTGGCGGTGTTGACGCCCTCGAGCGCCTTGAGGGAGCGCAGCAGGGCCACGCCGCCGCCAGGCAGAATGCCCTCCTCGACCGCGGCCCGGGTCGCATGCAGCGCGTCGTCGACGCGGTCCTTGCGTTCCTTCACCTCGACCTCGGTCGCGCCGCCGACCCGGATCACCGCGACGCCGCCGGCGAGTTTGGCCAGCCGCTCCTGGAGCTTCTCGCGGTCGTAATCCGAGGTGGTTTCCTCGATCTGGGTCCTGATCTGCTGGCTTCTCGCCTCGATGTCCTTCTTGGCGCCGGCCCCGTCGACGATCGTGGTGTTCTCCTTGTCAATGACGACCTTCTTGGCGCGGCCCAGCATCTTCACCGAGACATTCTCCAGCTTGATGCCGAGATCTTCGGAGATCACGGTGCCGCCGGTGAGGATCGCGATGTCCTCCAGCATCGCCTTGCGGCGGTCGCCAAAGCCCGGCGCCTTGACGGCGGCAACCTTCAGACCGCCGCGCAGACGGTTGACGACCAATGTCGCCAGCGCCTCGCCCTCGACCTCCTCTGCGATGATCAGCAGCGGCTTGCCCGATTGCACGACCTGTTCGAGCAGCGGCAGCATCGTCTGCAGGCCCGACAGCTTCTTCTCGTGGATCAGCACATAGGGGTCTTCGAGCTCGACCCGCATCTTCTCCGGATTGGTGACAAAGTAGGGCGAGACGTAGCCGCGATCGAACTGCATGCCCTCGACCACCTCGAGCTCGGTGTGGAGGCTCTTGGCTTCTTCGACCGTGATCACGCCCTCATTGCCGACCTTCTGCATGGCCTCGGCCAGGAAGCGCCCGATCTCGGTATCGCCATTGGCGGAAATGGTGCCGACCTGGGCAATCTCGTCGTTGGAGGTAACCTTCTTGGCGTGCGATTTGAGGTCCGTCACGATGGCATCCACGGCAAGGTCGATGCCGCGCTTGAGATCCATCGGGTTCATCCCGGCGGCGACTGCTTTGGCACCCTCCTTGACGATGGCCTGCGCCAGCACAGTCGCCGTCGTGGTGCCGTCTCCGGCAAGATCATTGGTCTTTGACGCGACCTCGCGCACCATCTGTGCGCCCATATTCTCGAACTTGTCCTCCAGTTCGATCTCCTTGGCGACGGTGACGCCATCCTTGGTGATGCGCGGCGCACCGAACGACTTTTCGATGACGACGTTGCGTCCCTTTGGACCGAGCGTGACCTTCACCGCATTCGCCAGTGTATCGACGCCCCGCAGCATGCGCTCGCGGGCCTCGGTCGCGAACTTCACGTCCTTGGCAGCCATTTTTGCAAACTCCTTTCCGTTCGATGACTGTCAGTGTTACGCCGCCTTCTTCAGCGTGCCGGCCTGTTCGACCACGCCGAGAAGATCGCTTTCCTTCATGATCAAGAGCTCCTCGCCGTCGATCTTGACCTCGGTGCCCGACCATTTGCCGAACAGCACCCGGTCACCGACCTTGACGTCGAGCGGCACGAGCTGGCCTTGCTCGTTACGCGCCCCCGGCCCAGCGGCGATGATCTCGCCCTGCTGCGGCTTCTCCTTGGCGGTGTCGGGAATGATGATGCCGCCGGCGGTCTTCTCCTCGGCATCGATGCGGCGCACGAGCACACCGTCGTGCAACGGGCGGAAATGCATGCACATCCTCCTTGCTAGGTTCAGCGATGTCCAAAATCCGGGTCCGGAACCGGCCCCCGGGCGGCAAACGACCTAGGAACAAAGCGATCTTTGTTCAAGGGGGCTCCGCAAAAATTTTTCCCCCGTCACACGCCGGCGCCTGCTCGCACGGTGCGGCCTGCAGCGACTGGCGACCCCAGCAAGGCTTGGCAATGGACATGATGCCCGTGCGCGAACAATTTCGACTGGCGGAGAAGTTTGCTCTAATATGAACTCCGTGCCCCAGCCAGTGCCCCCATCCATGCCGCAGCCATTCGATCGCTCCAAGGAAGATCTCGGCAACGCGATCCATTTCGAGCACGTCAACATCCAGGTCCCCGATCAGCGCCTCGCCACCCTGTTCTACGTGGCAGGACTCGGGCTGACCCGCGATCCCTATCTGATGGTGTCGGACACCAACATGTGGATCAACGCCGGACGGAGCCAGTTTCATTTGCCGAGCGGCAGGCCGCAGGTGCTGCGCGGCCATGTCGGGCTGGTCATTGCCGGCCGCGAGGCGCTGCTCGCGCGGCTGGCTTCGGTCGCCAAAAAGCTAGAGGGCACCGCGTTCACCTTCGCCGAGCGCAACGACCATGTCGAGGCGGTTTGTCCATGGGGCAACCGCTTGCGCTGCTACGAGCCCGACGCCGCGCGCTTCGGGCGCATCGCGCTCGGGATTCCCTATGTCGAGTTCGACGTGCCGGTGGGATCGGCAACCGGCATCTGCGCGTTCTATCCTGAAGTCCTGGGCATGCCCGCCGACTTGCGAAACGGCGAGGGCAAGGTGGCCGCGGTGAAGACGGGCCGCGACCAGCACCTGTTGTTCCGCGAGACCGATCGGCCGCAGCCGGACTATGACGGCCACCATGTCCAGTTCTACATCACCGACTTCTCCGGTCCCTATCGCAAGCTCCTGGCCCGCGATCTGATTTCCCGCGAGGACAATCAATACCAGTACCGGTTTTGCGACATCGTCGACCTCGATAGCGGCAAGCGCCTCTTCACCGTCGAGCACGAGGTGCGCAGCGCGACCCACCCGATGTTCATGCGGCCGATGGTGAATCGCAACCCGGCGCTGACCAACCGGAACTATGCTTACGGACATGACGAGGCGGCCTGGGCGATGGGGCCGGATCAGTATGAGGGATAGGCTAAGCCTGCCGCATCATTGCCCACGGCGTAGCGCCTGCGCAGCAGGCGTACCGTTGCGGCAAGGACAGAATCACGCCGCTGCGCGCGCCGATCGCCACCTCTCCTGAAGGAGACACCACGCGCGCGCCATCGCCTATCCATCCTGGTGTCAGGCCGTTGGTTGCGAACGCCCGCTCGACCGCATCAGCTGAAATCCGCGATACGCGCATCGAGTGCGAAAATGCCTTGGTAAATTTCCGGATTCCCAAGGCGGCCAACGACATCAGGCGCCAGTTCGGCGGCCTTGTGCCAAGCGGCCTGGAGCGCCGTCTCGTCGAGAGCCTCGACCATCAGCAGGCCGGCAAAAATGCCTTCGCTCGTCCGCATACCCTTTTCGACCGTCGGAACTGAGGTCCGATCCTGATCCGTCGCACCGATCTGAACGGCGACCACGTCGTCGCAACCGGCAATGGCATTGGCAAACCCTGCCGGATCGTCCGGAGGCCGGTCGATCCGCAGCACCATCGCGGTGCCGCCTTCGCCGCGTCCGGCGCGAACTGTCACATTGCCCCCGCCGCGAACGAAATTGCCCAGCCGGGGCATGATGCGCCGCGACCAGGGCGTCGGTGAATTGAGGCGCGCCAGATAGGCCGGACCGTCCAGGACGTCAGGCGTTTCGAGCTCGTACAAGATGAAGAAGCGGTTGATATCGGCGCGCAACGCGCGGAAGACACGGCAGGCGAGAAAGCCCCGCGTCGTCACACGTTCCGTCGTATGCTCGCGGGTCAGCCAATGCCGATAATCTGTCAGGTCCTCAGACGCGATATCGCTCCAGATTGCCAGAAATCCCGCGCCGCGCATCCGCTCCTCCCTGCTCTACGCCTTGCTCCTCGGCTTCAAGCCGTGCAATGCAGCCGGAACAACGCCATCGGGCAATCGTCCGAGCCGCTGAACGGCCGCCAGAATGGCGGCGATATAGCCGTAAGGACCAAGCCCGCAGATCACGGCCGTCGACGCGCTGGACGTGATCGAATGCCGGTGCAGCTCATCGCGGGCGTGAATGTTGGAGATGTGCACTTCGATCGTGGGGCCATCGAAGATCTTCAAGGCATCGATCAAAGCAATCGAAGTGAACGAGAACGCCGCCGGGTTCATGATAATCGCATCCGCGTTGCCACGAGCCGATTGGATCAGGCCGACGAGCTCACCTTCGATATTCGATTGATGAAACGACAGCGAGACATCAAGGAGCCCGGCGAGCTCCAGGCAGCTTGCCTCGATTTCGCCAAGCGTCGTTGAGCCATAGATGTGTGGCTCCCTGATGCCGAGGAAATTGAGATTGGGGCCGTTCAGGATCATGATCCGGGTGGCCATGGGGCCGCTCCTTTCGACAGGATGTGACTAGCCACCGAACCATTTTGCCGGCTCCGTGACCAATTGGGGGAAAAGCACCATCAGAAGCAACACGGCGAGTTGCGCGATCAGGAAGGGCCAGACGCCCTTGATGACGTCCTCCATGCTGATCCGCGAGACGCCGCAGACGACGTTCAGCACGACGCCCACTGGCGGCGTTATCAGGCCGATCGCATTGTTGATGATGAACAGCACGCCAAAATAGACTGGATCGATCCCGGCCTGCTTGACGATCGGCATGAGGATCGGCGTCAGGATCAGGATAGTCGGCGCCATATCGAGCGCGGTGCCGACGATGACGATGAGGATCATGATCGCGAGCATCAACAGCGTCGGGCTGCCCATGAACGGGTGCACGAGATCGACGACCTGGGTCGCGATCTCGGCTACCGTGATGAGCCAGGACGAGACCAGCGCTGCCGCGACCAGAAACATCACGATGCTTGTGCTGAGCGCCGCCGAGACCATCACCTCGTAGAGCTGCGAGAGCTTCAGCTCCCGGTAGATGCAGGTGGCGACGAATAACGCATAGACCGCCACCACGACTGCCGCTTCGGTCGGCGTGAAAATGCCGAAACGCAAACCGACGACGATGATGACCGGCAGCATCAGCGCCCAAAATCCGTCGGACACCGCTTTCGCTATCTCACGAAAGGACTTGCGCGGCGGGCTTTCGATGTTCTCGTCACGGGCGACCCACCACCACGCAACACAAAGGCCGAGGCCGAGCAGCAGCCCGGGCACGATGCCGGCGAGAAACAGCTTCGAGATCGACACGCCGCCGGCGACACCGAACAAGACGAAGCCGATGCTCGGTGGGATGACAGGTGCGATGATCCCTCCCGCCGCGACCAGCCCGGCCGCGTACATCTTCTTGTGGCCTGCCGCGACCATCATCGGGACCAGCAGGGCGGCCAGCGCCGCAGCATCCGCCGCCGCCGATCCGGACAGCGAGGCGAGCGCGCAGGATGCCAGGATCGCGACATAGCCGAGCCCGCCCCGCACGTGGCCGACGACCGCGAACGCGATGTCCACGATTCGCCTGGCAAGCCCGCCCTTGTTCATGATTTCGCCGGCAAGCATGAAGAACGGTACCGCCATCAGCGGGAAACTGTCAGCGCCGTTGATGATGTTCTGCGCGACGATCTGGGAGTCGAATATGTCGAGGAAGTGCATCAAGGCGATGCCGCAGACGATCAGCGCAAACGCGATCGGCATGCCCAGCGCCATGGCGCCGAGGAGCGAGACTGTGAAGACGACAATCGTCATGGTGCAATCCGGCCGAGAACAGGGCTTGCGGAGCTCAGCTGTGCCCGTCGCTTTCCTTCACGGCAATGAGGTCTTCGCCGCTCGCCGCGCCGGTGACGACCTGGAAGAGATCGTAAGCGAGAATGGTGGCCGCCGAGACGCCGAAGACGAGCCCGGACGAGTAGAAGAAAAGCCCGACCGAGATACCCGACGCCGGCGCGGTGTCGCCGAAGGTCAGAACGGCTTGCTTCCAGCTTCCGAGCGTCAGCAGCCAATCGGCATAGAGCATCAGGAGGTAGCTGACCACGAAGCAGAGAATCCTGCCTCGCGGCGGCAGCGCACGCACGAGCGTATCGACGCCGAGATGTGCGTGCTGGCGCAGTGCGACGATGGCGCCGAGAAAGGTCAGCCACACCAGGAGCCAGCGCGACAGCTCCTCGGATACCGCGATACCCGAATTGAAGATGTAGCGCAGCACCACGTTGCTGAAAACGAGCACGACCATCGCAGCAAGGCAAACGGCGACCGCTGCCTTCAACACCTCGCAATAAGCGTCGAGGACCTTTGCCATTCGCTTTACCTACCGCCTCGTCACTTGATCGCGCTGCGAATGCGCGCGAGCTCGGCGTTGAAGAGCTTCACCTTGCCCGGATCGTATTCGCTGGAGAACTTCTCGATGACGGGCTTCACCGCCTCCTGCATCCGCGCATATTCCGCCGGCGCGATCTCGTTGAACTGCATGCCCTTGGCCTTCAGCTCGCCGAGCGCCCGATCGGCGGCGAGTTTGGTCTGCTCGCGCTGATACTGGACCGTCTCCGCGTAGGTGTCGCGGAACATCTTCTGCTCCTCGGGCGAGAGCTTGTCCCAGAACTTCTTGCTCACGATGATGATGTTCTGGGTGAACGTGTGGTTGGTCGCCGAGACGTATTTCTGCACCTCGTAGAATTTGTTGGACAGGATGACGCTGTAGGGATTTTCCTGACCGTCGACCGTCTTGTTCTCGAGGGCGGTGTAGAGCTCGCCGAACGCCATCGGCACCGGGTTGGCCTTGAAGGCCTTGAAGGTCTCCAAATAGACCGGGTTCGGAATCACACGCAGCTTCAGGCCGGCGAGATCTTCGAGCTTCGCCACCGGCCCTCTGCTGTTGGTGACGTTGCGGAAGCCCAGCCCCCAATAGCCGAGCGCGATCAGGTCCTTCTCGGGCAGGAGGTCCATCATCGTCTTGCCGAACGGTCCATCGGCAAGTGCGGTCGCCTGGTCGAAGGTGGCGACGCTGAAGGGGAAATCGAACAGGCCAAGATCCTTGACGACGCTGGCGAGCGAGGTGGTCGACGCCGAGAAGATTTCCTGGGTGCCGCCGCGGACGGCCGATTGCTGCTGCAATTCGTTTCCGAGCTGGGACGCGGCAAATTCGCGAATCTTCAGCTTGCCCCCGCTCTTGGCGGCCAGGACCTCGGCAAATTTCTGCACGCCGAGGCTGACGGGGTGGTCGGTGTTGTTGAGGTGCCCCCAGCGGATCGTCCGCTCCTGCACCTGCGCAACCGCAGGTAGCACGGCGAGAACTGCCCCCACCGCGATGACGGCCCAGCCCAGCATTTTCCTCTGCATGCCCACCTCCCTCGATCACGCCGCGATCTGAGGCCGCGGCTTATTGGGGAGCATAAACATAGGGTATTATCGGAGTCAAAGTATGAAATCACTTTCATCATATGAATTTCGAATTATCATATACTTGCATGGGAGACCGGACGATGCCCTTGATTGATAAAGAGGAATCAGCGATCGGCGAGGACTGCTATCGCAGAATCCGAGCTGACATCGTTTTCGGACGGCTGAAGCCAGCCCATCGGCTCAGGCTCGAAGCGCTGCGCGAGAGCTATGGCGTGAGCGTCAGCACGCTGCGCGAGATCCTGAGCCGGCTGGCGGCGGAAGGCTTCGTGGCCGCAGAAGGCAAGCGCGGCTTCGAAGTTGCCGGGGTGTCCGCCGATAATCTGCGCGAGCTCGCCGGCTTGCGGCTTTTGCTGGAGTCGCACGCCATGGCGATCTCTTTCGCCAGCGCCGACGTCGAATGGGAGGGACGCATCGTCTCGGCCCATCACAAGCTCGCCTCGACGGAGCGGCTGATGGACTCGGGGATCGGCGAGCCGGAGCAATGGAAGCGCTATGATGGCGAGTTTCACCAGGCGCTGATCTCGAATTGCGGGTCGCGCCTGCTGATGGAAACGCACAGCCTCGTCTTCGACAAATACTTCCGCTACCAGATGGTGGCTTTCCGCTATCGTGGCGCCGAGCCGGCCGAGCAGCACAGGGCACTGCTGGAATGCGCGCTGAAGCGCGACGCCGAGACGGCGCAGAAGGTGCTCTGCGCGCATGTCAACAACTGTGTTGCCGATGCGCTCGCCAACAGCGCGCTGCGCTGAAGGAGCGCACGGTGACGGCGAGGATCATCGCTGCCGACAAGGTGCAAACCGCGGTGCCGGCCGGCGACGTGCTGGGCGAGACGCCCTTGTGGTGCAGCCGCTTAAACAAGCTGTGGTGGATCGATATCGACCGCCAGCTTCATCAATCGTTCGATCCGTCGACCGGTGCTCACCGGACAACTCGCCACAATTGCCGGTTTCTCGGAAGCCAGGCGCTGGTGTCGGACGGCTCGCACATCCTCGCGCAGGATCTGGGGCTGTTTCGCTACGATGCTGCAAGCCGGCGATCGAGCCGCTTCTGCGAAGTCGAGACGGGACGCGACAATCGGCTCAACGACGGACGGGTCGATGCGCGCGGCCGCCTGTGGATCGGGACGATGGACAATGATCTGCACCGGCCGAACGGCTCGCTCTATCGCGTCGACGGCAGTGCAGCCACGCCGATGTTCGCGGGCGTCATCGTCAGCAACGGAGTTGCGTTTTCGCCGGACAATCGCACGCTCTACTTCACCGATACGCGGCGATACTGCACCTGGCAGTTCGACTTCGACCTTGATGATGGCGTGATCGGCAACAGAAGACTGTTCGCAGACTATACCGCCTCGAAAGAGCGACCGGACGGCGCCTGCGTCGACGTCAATGGCGGGCTCTGGACCGCGTTCTTCTCCGGCGGCCGGATCGTGCGCTATCGGCCGGACGGCCGGATCGACACGATCATTCCCCTCCCCGTGACCAATCCGACATGCGTTTGCTTCGGCGGTCGTGACCTGACCACCATGTTCATCACCACCGCAAGAAAATTCCTCGACCCCATGCAATTGGACCGGGAGTCCGAAGCCGGCCATCTGCTTGCCATTCACGCATCGCGCAGGGACTTGCCGAACACCGGTTCGCCGCTCGTTGATCCACGCAGCGGGGCAGGATCGGATCAAGCGGAGCTTCTGGCTGGGGCGGGAGGGATCGAACCTCCGAATGGCGGAATCAAAATCCGCTGCCTTACCGCTTGGCTACGCCCCAACTGGCGACCGGGGGCCGGCGGAAGAACTGGCTACCGCAGATTCCCTCGGGTCGCAGCCGGTCTATAGGGAGCGGGGCGGCATTTCAACCGCCTGGAGGGGCAAAATACCGCGGCCTGGGAAGACCGGCCGAAGCATCCGTGTCTCGCTCTACTCTATTAAGAGGCCCGACAACCGCCGGGTCCCGCCAGCCAGCGCCATCCCTCCCGGCCATTGAGACCGCCCCCGTTTCATGGGAATACGGCACCAATATTTGTCCACGGGAGTGAGCCATGACCTACCGCGCGCCGATCTCTGACATGCTGCTGTCGCTCAACCACGGCGCGGGCCTCAAGGCCGCCGTGGCGGCCGGCCATTACGGCGATTTCGACGCCGACATTGTCGCGGCCGTGCTGGAGGAAGCGGGGAAGTTCGCGTCCGACGTGCTGGCGCCGCTCAACCGCGTCGGCGACGAGCACGGCATCAAGCTGAGCGAGGGCAAGGTCACGACCGCGCCGGGCTGGCCGGATGCCTACAAGCGTTGGACCGAGGGCGGCTGGAACGCCGTCTCGGGCCCGGAAGGCTTTGGCGGCCAGGGCCTGCCACTCGCGATCAACGCCGCCTGCACCGAGATCTGGAGCGCCGCCAATATCGCCTTCGGCCTCTGCCCGCTGCTGACGGCCTCCGCGATCGAGGCGCTGGAGGCGCATGGCAGCGACGAGCTGAAAAAGATCTATCTCGAGAAGCTCGTCTCCGGCGAATGGACCGGCACGATGCAGCTCACCGAGCCGCAGGCCGGCTCCGACGTTGGCGCGCTGCGCACCCGCGCCGAGCGGCAGGCCGACGGCACCTATCGCATCAAGGGGACGAAGATCTTCATCACCTATGGCGAGCACGACATGACCGACAACATCGTGCATTTCGTGCTCGCGCGCCTGCCTGACGCGCCCGCCGGCACCAAGGGAATCTCGCTGTTCCTCGTGCCGAAGTTCATGGTCAACGAAGACGGCTCGCTGGGGCAGCGCAACGACATCTATGCGAGCGGCGTCGAGCACAAGCTCGGCATCCATGCTTCGCCGACCTGCACCATGACCATGGGCGATCACGGCGGGGCGATCGGTTTCCTGATCGGCGAAGAGAACCAGGGCATGCGCTGCATGTTCACGATGATGAACCAGGCCCGCCTCGGCGTCGGCCTGGAGGGCGTCGGGCTCGCCGATCGCGCCTACCAGCAGGCGCTGTCCTACGCCCAGGAGCGCAAGCAGGGCCGCGCGGTCGGCAACAAGGGCGACGGCGCGGATGCGATCTTCGTCCATCCCGACGTCAAGCGCATGCTGATGCGAATGCGGGCGCAGACCGCCGCCGCGCGCACCATCTGCTATGCGACCGCGGTCGCCATCGACGTGTCCAACCGCGCCAAGGACGCGAAGGTGCGGGCCGATGCGGCCGCACGCGCGGCGCTGCTGACGCCGATCGCCAAGGGTTATTCCACCGACATCGGCAACGAGGTCGCCTATCTCGGCGTGCAGGTTCATGGCGGCATGGGCTTCATCGAGGAGACCGGCGCTGCGCAGCATTATCGCGATTCCCGCATCACCGCGATCTACGAAGGCACCAACGGCATCCAGGCGATCGACCTCGTCATGCGCAAGCTCGCGGCCAATGGCGGCGCCTCGGTATGGACGCTGCTCGACGAGCTCTCGGCCACCGTCAGCCAGGTCGAGGCCTCCAACGATCCCAGCTTCGGCACCACGGGCACCAAGCTGCGCGAGGCGCTGGAGGCGCTGACGCGCACCAGCAAATGGCTTTTGGAGCGGGCTGCGTCCGCACCGAACGAGGCGCTTGCGGGAGCTACGCCCTATTTGCAGCAGTTCGGCGCCACGCTCGGCGGCTGCATGCTGGCCTCCGAAGCGCTCGCCGCCAAGGCCGACGGCATCACGGACGCCGCCCGCTACGTCTCGCTCGCCCGCTTCTTCGCAGAGAACATCACCGTGCAGGCGCCTTCGCTCGAGCGCACGGTGACGGAGAGCGCGGAATCGGTTGCGGCGGCGGATGCGGTGCTGCTGGGGTAGAAGGCGGCGGCTGCTGCCTGCCCCACAACCAATCTGTCCCGGCCTTCGTCGGGACGACACCGCGTTTTTGACGAGGGCCTTCCCTTGGCTCGCGAGTGGCTCGGCGCGACCGCATCGCCACCGGATGGACGTCCGGTCGGCCGATGCCAGCGAGGTCCCGGCGGGCCGACCGATGAACGTCACGACCACCGGCAACACCAGCCGCATCATCGCGAGCGTGACCGCCAGCATCGCGGAACGGAAGCCGATGCTGCCGGTCAGCGACAGCAGCTGCGGCAATCATTGATCGAGCAATCAATCAAAGGAAACGGCACCAGGCCCGATCATGCCCCACAACCAGCAGTTCTTCAAATGAAACATTGTATCCCAATGTTGTAACGCGCGACAGCGCGTAACGAGCGATGCGGCGCGCGGCCTGTGCTGACGACACAAGATCGGTATCGAAAAGCTTGAGCAGCGCATTGGCAGGCCTGCAAGATGATGTAGGCTGACCCTTCGTGAGACACGCCGAAGGCAAGCGCCGCGGCGACCGCAGGGGGCTCTCATGCCGAATGGCAATATCGTCGTCACCGAAGAGCGTGGAACGCGCGTAATCACCCTGCGTCGTCCGAGCAAGAAGAACGCGATCACGCAGCACATGTATCAGGAGATGAGCCGCGCGATCGACACCGCGCAGAACAACCCTGATATCCGCTGCATGATCATCACCGGTGGCTCCGGCGTGTTCACCGCCGGCGACGATATCGAGGATTTCCTGAAGGCCGACGCCTCGCACCCCGAAATGCTGTCGAACGGGGCCAAGTTTCTCTATTCGCTCGCCCTCAATGCCAAGCCGATCATCGCGGCCGTCGACGGCGTCTCGATCGGGATCGGCACCGTGATGCTGTTCCACTGCGACTATGTGCTCGCCTCGAACGCTGCGACCTTCTCCGCGCCCTACATCCATCTCGGGCTCGTCCCGGTCGGCGCGGCCAGCCTGCTGGTGCCGAACACGATGGGCTACCAGCGCGCCTTCGCGATGCTGGTGATGGGGCGGACTTTTTCCGCCGCGGAGGCGCATGCCGCAGGTTTCGTCAACACCGTGGTCTCGCCCGGACACACCGAGGTCGAGGCACGCAAGGTGGCGCGCGAGATCTGCCGGCTGCCGGCCGAGGCGGTCGCGACCTCGCGCAGACTGCTGCGCGCCCCGCCGGAGGAGTTGACCCGCCGCATCGACCAGGAAGCCCATTTGTTCGGCGAGCGGCTCAAGTCGGAAGAGGCGATTGCAGCGTTCAATGGGTTTGCGAACAGGAAGAAGCGGTAGGGCGAGCACTCGGCTGTCACCCTGACCCTGGAGGAGGGTCGCTCGCGCGAAGCGCGGGGCAGGGTGAGCCGCACGAAGACTCTCGCCGGGATACGAACCTCGCCAACACCTCCTCACGGGATGGTCTGTCGCCCCGCCCCGGTTCGCATTTCATGCGAGCCGACCCGCTCCCTCAAGGGGCGGGCGGGAGCGTGCGGCAGGCGCGGTGCTTCAACAAAAGAGTTTCGTGAAATCTTTGTGCGGACCGACTAATCTTGTTCCATGCGATACCCATCCATCCTTGCCGCCCTCGCTCTCGCCAGCACCCTCCCCGCCTCAGCCGAGACCGCAGCCCCGGTCGAGCTGCGCATCCTCGCGATCAACGATTTCCACGGCAATCTGCGGCCTTCGCCAGGGGGCATTCGCATCAATGATCCCGAGGACAAGGCCAGGAAGGTGATGGTGGCGGCCGGCGGCGCCGAATACATGGCGACGCTGGTGAAGCAGCTGCGCGAAGGACACAGGAACACGATCTTCGTCGCCGCAGGCGATCTGATCGGCGCGAGCCCGTTCCTGTCGGCGATGTTTCACGACGAGCCTTCAATCGAGTCGCTCTCGAAGATGGGTCTTGCGATCAGTTCGATCGGCAATCACGAATTCGACGAGGGCAAGGCCGAGCTCTTGCGGATGCAGAACGGCGGCTGCCATCCGGTCGACGGCTGCCAGGGGCCGCATCCCTTCACGGGCGCCAAATTCCACTATCTCGCGGCCTCGACCATCGAGACCGCCACCGGCAACAGCGTGCTGCCGCCGTACGAGATCAGGGAGTTCGACGGCGTTCCCGTCGGCTTCATCGGACTGACGCTGAAGGGCACCGCCGGCATCGTCTCGCCCGCCGGCATCGCCGGTCTCGAATTTCGCGACGAAGCCGAGACAGTCAATGCGCTCGTGCCGCAATTGAAGGCGCGTGGGGTGGAAGCGATCGTCGTGCTGATCCACGAAGGCGGCGAGCCCACCGGCGACTACAACGAATGTCCCGGCATCTCGGGTCCGATCGTCGACATCGTGAAGAAATTCGACCGGGCCGTCGACATCGTCGTCAGCGGCCACACCCACCGCGCCTATGTCTGCGATATCGATGGACGCCTCGTCACCAGCGGCGACAAATACGGCACGCTGGTCACCGCGATCGATCTCAAGCTCGATCCCGCAAGCCGCGACATCGTCAGCGCCAGGGCCGAGAACGTCGTCGTCGCCAATGCCTCGCTTGCGAAAGATCCGGATCAGACCGCGCTGATCGAGGCCTACGACAAGCTGTCGGCGCCAATCGCCAACCGGCCGGCCGGATCGGTGACCCAGACGCTGTCGCGCATTCCGAACGAGGCCGGCGAAAGCGCGCTCGGCGACGTCATTGCCGATGCGCAATTGCTTGCAACCCGCGATGCCAAGGACGGCGGCGCCGTGATCGCGCTCACCAATCCCGGCGGCATCCGCACCGACATCGTTCCCAAGGAGAATGGCGCGATCACGTTCGGCGATGTCTTCGCCAGCCAACCGTTTCGCAACCGCCTCGTCACCATGACGCTCACGGGCCGCCTGCTCAAGGACTTGCTCGAGCAGCAATGGTTGGACCCGAAGCGGCCACGGATCCTCCAGGTGTCGAACGGGTTCAGCTATGCCTGGGATGCGGCGAAGCCATTAGGCGAGCGCGTGATCACCGACAGGATGAGTCTCGGCGGCAGGCCGATCGAACCTGGAAGCGGCTACCGCGTCACCCTCAACGATTACCTCGCCGTCGGCGGCGACGGCTTTACCGTCGCCAAACAGGGCACCGCGCCACAATATGGCGGTTACGACGCGGACGCGCTGTTCGCGTTCTTCCGAGCGCATGGGCCGATTGGACCGCTGCCGCCTACCCGCATCCTGCGCGTGAATTGATCCGGATCGAACGGGACGGCCCGGGACGGCCCATTGCCGTTGCCGCCCAAACGCCTAGATTTGGGTTTTGCATTTGCGTTTTGGCGCCGGATGCGCCAAGCGACGCCAAGAGCCCGCATCCCATGAGGCCGACCTGATGAGCACGCTTCTCCTCTCCCACAAGGCCTGCCTCGACCACGTCACGCCGCCGGGACATCCTGAAAGGCCGGATCGCCTGCGCGCGGTGGAGGAAGCGCTGTCGCACGAGCGTTTCCAGTTTCTGGTGCGCGACCAGGCCCCGGAGGGCGATCTCGATCTGGTCACGCTGTGCCACAACGAGCATTACGTCACCGAGTTGCGCCACATCGCGCCGACCAGCGGCCAAGTCTACATCGACGGCGACACCTCGATGTCGCCGGGCACGTGGGAAGCGGTGATGCGCGGCGTCGGCGGCGCGGTCGCGGCAACCGAAGCCGTGATGACGGGCCAGCATCGCAACGCCTTCGTCGCGGTGCGCCCGCCCGGACATCACGCCGAGATCGGCAAGCCGATGGGCTTCTGCTTCTTCGACAATGTCGCTATCGCGGCGCGCCATGCGCAGCGCAAATACGGCATCAAGCGCGCGGCGATCGTCGATTTCGACGTGCATCACGGCAACGGCACGCAGGACATCTTCTGGTCGGACCCGACCGTGATGTACTGCTCGACGCACCAGATGCCACTGTTCCCGGGTACCGGAGCCAAGAGCGAGCGCGGCGACCACGACACCATCGTCAATGCGCCGCTCGCGTCGGAGGACGGCGGGCCGGAATTCCGTTCCGCGTTCGAGCATTTGATCCTGCCGCAGCTCGAAAAATTCAGCCCCGAGCTGCTCATCATCTCAGCAGGTTTCGACGCGCATTACCGCGACCCGCTCGCCTCGCTGAACCTGCGCGCCGAGGACTATTCCTGGGTGACGCGCAAGCTGATGGACCTCGCCGACAAGACCGCAGGAGGCCGCATTGTTTCGGTGCTCGAGGGCGGCTATGACCTGCAAGGACTGAAAGAATCTGTTACGGCGCATGTCGGTGCCCTGATGGGCGCATGACGCACCCGCCACATTAAGCCCGCAAAAGTCTGCTTTTTCTCATGTGAAGCGAACCGGGCAATCGGAAACGGATATGGCCGAAAATACCCAAATCGACGTCTCCAGGCTCACCTTCGAGCGCGCGATCGAGGAACTCGAAACGATCGTGAAGCGGCTCGAAGACGGCAAGGTGCCGCTCGAGGAATCCGTGACGATCTATGAGCGCGGCGAGGCCCTGAAGCGCCGCTGCGAGGATCTACTGCGGCAGGCCGAGGCGCGCGTCGACAAGATCACCACCGATGCCAGCGGCCAGGCCACCGGCACCGCGCCGCTCGACGTCCAATAAGCCAAAGGCTTCCCCACGGTTTCTGACCCGGTCGGCCCTGTAACAGGGCAGGTTGGAGCGTAGCTGCACCTTTCGTGATCGCACCCTCGCCGTTCCACGAACGTGACGGTTCCAACCGGTGCGGCCGGTACCAGATTCCTACCCTGAGAGACCAAAAAGACCCGATTCTGGCCAAAAAAGCCCGCGAAGGACCCGGCAGGCCCGGAACCCTGCGTCACGGGCCGCAGTTAACCACTCCGGCCCGCCGGTTGCATCTGCATACCCCCAATCGGCCCAGCGGGTTGGCTTTGGCCAAAGGTTTGGTGTAAAGCTGCGCGGAGTGTGGCTTTTTGTAAGCCTTGCGTGGGCATCGATTACCGACGACAAGGGCTTCAAACTGCTAAAGAAATGGGCTGAGACGGGCGAAGCCGATCTAAGTGACAGGGATCACAGAGACTGAACCGGAGCGCACTTAAGCTTACCTAAGCTGAAGACGGGGCCTTGCCCCATGCAGGTGGCTCCGACGGTTTGAGGACTCGCGCTGCGCCGATATTGAGCAAACCCATCGCGCACCGGAATGACCTTCCGGCGCTGACAAATTGGAAATCGCCGTGAACGCATACAGTAAAACGCCGCTTCTCGACACCATCCGGACGCCGGAAGACCTGCGCAAGCTGAAGATCGAGCAGGTTCGCCAGGTCGCCGACGAGCTGCGGCAGGAGACCATCGATGCCGTCTCGGTGACCGGGGGTCACTTCGGCGCGGGTCTCGGCGTCGTCGAACTCACGACCGCGATCCATTACGTCTTCGACACGCCGCGCGACCGGCTGATCTGGGACGTCGGCCATCAGGCCTATCCGCACAAGATCCTCACCGGCCGGCGCGACCGCATCCGCACGCTGCGCACCGGCGGCGGCCTGTCCGGCTTCACCAAGCGCAGCGAGAGCGATTACGATCCGTTCGGCGCGGCGCATTCCTCGACCTCGATCTCGGCCGGCCTCGGCATGGCCGTGGCACGCGATCTCTCCGGCGGCAAGAACAACGTGATCGCCGTGATCGGTGATGGCGCGATGTCGGCGGGCATGGCCTACGAGGCCATGAACAATGCCGGTGCGATGAACTCGCGCCTGATCGTCATCCTCAACGACAACGACATGTCGATCGCGCCGCCGGTCGGCGCCATGAGCGCCTATCTGTCGCGCCTCTACTCCGGCAAGACCTATCGCACGCTGCGCGATGCGGCCAAGCAGATCAACAAGCGCCTGCCCAAGATCATCGCCAACCGCGCCAACCGTGTCGAGGAGTACTCCCGCGGCTTCATGATGGATGGCGGCACGCTGTTCGAGGAGCTCGGCTTCTATTACGTCGGCCCGATCGACGGTCACAATCTCGATCACCTTCTGCCCGTGCTGAAGAACGTGCGCGACATGGAGGAGGGACCGATCCTGGTCCACGTGGTGACGCAGAAGGGCAAGGGCTATGGCCCGGCGGAAGCGTCCGCCGACAAGTACCATGCCGTCGTCAAGTTCGACGTCGCGACCGGCACGCAGGCCAAAGCCAAGCCGAACGCGCCGGCCTACCAGAACGTGTTCGGCCAGAGCCTCGTCAAGGAAGCGCAGAAGGACGACAAGATCGTAGCCATCACCGCGGCCATGCCGTCGGGCACCGGCGTCGACATCTTCAACAAGGCGTTCCCCGACCGCACCTTCGACGTCGGCATCGCCGAGCAGCATGCGGTGACGTTCGCCGCCGGTCTTGCGACCGAAGGCTACAAGCCGTTCTGCGCGATCTACTCGACCTTCCTCCAGCGCGGCTACGACCAGATCGTGCATGACGTCGCAATTCAGAGCCTGCCCGTCCGCTTCGCCATCGACCGCGCAGGCCTGGTCGGCGCCGACGGCGCGACCCATGCCGGCTCGTTCGACAACGCCTATCTCGGCTGCCTGCCAAACATGGTGATCATGGCGGCGGCGGACGAGGCCGAGCTCGTGCATATGGTGGCGACGCAGGTCGCGATCGATGACCGTCCGAGCTCGTTGCGCTATCCGCGCGGCGAAGGCCGCGGCATCGAGATGCCCGAAGTCGGCATTCCGCTCGAAATCGGCAAGGGCCGCATGATCCGCCAGGGCAGCAAGATCGCCCTGCTCTCGTTCGGCACGCGCCTCGCCGAATGCGAGAAGGCGGCCGACGAGCTCGCAGCCCACGGCCTGTCGACCTCGATTGCGGATGCGCGCTTCATGAAGCCGCTCGACACCGAGCTGGTGCTCAAGCTCGCCCGCGACCATGAGATCCTGATCACGATCGAAGAAGGCTCGATCGGCGGCTTTGGCTCGCATGTCGCCCAGTTCCTGACCGATCAGGGCGTGCTGGACACCGGCATGGTCAAGTTCCGCTCGATGGTGCTGCCCGACGTGTTCCTGGATCACGACACGCCCGCCGCGATGTACGCCCGCGCCGGTCTCGACGCCAAGGGCATCGTCGCCAAGGTGTTCGAAGCGCTCGGCAAGGACGTCAAGGCCGAGACGGTCAAGCTGGCTTGATGTTCACCTCTCCCGTTTGCGGGAGCGGTCGACGCGAAGCGTCGCGTGAGGGCTCTTTCCTCTCGGGGGTTCTCGATCGAGGAGACACCCTCTCCCCAGTCCTTCCCCGCAAGCGGGGGAGGGAGCAGAGCACGCCCCGCGGCTCGGGTCTCGATCCATGATTTTCGGGCTTTGATCCCATGAAAATCTATCTTGCAGGCCCCGACGTGTTCCTGCCGGACGCGATCGAGATCGGCCGCCGCAAGATCGATATCTGCACGGCTCACGGTCTCACCGGCCTCTATCCGCTCGACAACGCGATCGACCTCACTGCGCCCGACGCTTCGCGGCAGATCTTTTGTGGCAACGAGGCGATGATGAACGAGGCCGATGCCATCATCGCCAATCTCACCCCGTTCCGCGGCGCAGGCGCCGATCCCGGTACCGTCTACGAACTCGGCTACATGGCCGGGCGGCGTAAATTCTGCCTCGCCTATTCCAATGATGGCGCCGCCTATGCCGACCGCGTCGGCCGTTTTATGGAGGTCGCCTCCGAGGATGGACGGCTGGTCGATGCGCAGGGACTGACGGTCGAGGATTTCGGCCTGGTCGACAACCTCATGATGATCCATGCGCTGGAGCGGCATGGCTGCCCGCTGGTGACGCCGGCCGAGATGCCAATCGATGTCTGGCACGATCTCGCCGCGTTCGAGGCTTGCGTCCGGATGGCGGCTGCGCGATTGATCGCTACATAAGCAGCTCAGTCGTGCCCATGAGAGCGTAATGTCCACTCCCCGCAAGCGCGCGGACGTATTGCTGGTCGAGCGCGGCCTGTTCGAAAGCCGGGCGCGGGCGCGCGCGGCGATCGAGGCCGGGCTGGTCACGGCCGATGACAAGCAGGTGACCAAGCCATCGGAGACGATCGCCGAGGACGCGGTGATCCAGGCCGAGCCGGCCCACCCCTATGTTTCCCGCGGCGGCGTCAAGCTCGCTGGCGCGCTCGAGCATTACCCGATTGAAATCGAGGATCATGTCTGCCTCGACGTCGGCGCCTCCACCGGCGGCTTCACCGAGGTGCTGCTGGCGAACGGGGCCAGCCTGGTGTTCGCCATCGACGTCGGCACCAGCCAGTTGCATCCCTCGCTGCGCGATCATCCCAAGATCGTGTCGATGGAGGAGACCGACATCCGGTCCTACGAAGGCAAGCGCCTGCCGGCGCGGCCCGATATCGTCGTCATCGACGTCAGCTTCATTTCGCTCAAGGCGGTGCTGCCGGTGGCGCTGTCGCTGGCAGCGGCGCCCATGAGCCTGCTGGCGCTGATCAAGCCGCAATTCGAGGCCGACCGGAAGCACAACAAGAAAGGCATCATCCGCGACACCGTCGTGCACCGGGAGATCTGTGACGACATCGCAGCGTTCGCGGCCTCGCTCGGCTGCACCGACATCGATGTGTTTCCGTCATCGATCACGGGGGGTGACGGCAACATCGAATTCTTCCTGGGCGCGCGGCGTGGTTGAGCGCCTGACGATCGATCACGTCGGCCATCGCGGCGACGGCGTCTCGCTGGCGACGGGCGAAGCGATCTATGTGCCCTATACGCTTCGAGGCGAGACCGTCGAGGTCGATCACGCCGCAGGCCATCATCCCGATCGCCGCAAGCTGCTCGCGGTGGACGTCGCAAGCCCCGAGCGCATCGAGCCGTTCTGCCCGCATTTCGGCGTCTGCGGCGGCTGCGCCATCCAGCATTGGGCGGCCGAGCCCTATCGCGCCTGGAAGCGCGGCATCGTGGTCGAGACGCTGGCGCAGGCCGGCGTGGATTGCGAAGTGGCGCCGCTGGTCGATGCGCACGGCGCGGGGCGCAGACGCATCACGCTGCACGGCCGGTTCGGCACGCATGACATCCTCAAGGTCGGCTTCTCCGCGGCGAGCTCGCACGACGTCATTCCGATCCATCGCTGCCCCATCCTTGATCCCGCGCTCGCCGGCGCGCTCGATGCCGCCTGGGCGCTCGCCGAGCCGCTGACGTCCAAGATGCCGGTGACGAAACCGCTCGACATCCAGGTCACCGCCACGGCCAACGGCCTCGATATCGACGTGCGCGGCTCCGGCCCGCTGCCGACGCCGCTGGTCACGGCGCTGTCGCGCGTCGCCGATCAGCACCGCTTGGCACGACTGACGCGGCATGGCGAGCTGGTGCTGCAACGCCTGCCGCCGACGGTGAAGATGGGCCGCGCGGAGGTGACGCTGCCGCCGGGCTCGTTCCTGCAGGCGACGGTCGCGGGCGAAGAGACGCTGGCGGCGCTCGTCGCCGAGCGCGTCGGCAAGGCCAAGGAAGTTCTCGACCTCTTCTGCGGCGTCGGCCCGTTTGCGTTGAGGCTCGCCGAGAAGGCCCGCGTCACTGCCTATGACAGCGACGCCGGCGCGATCGCCGCGCTCGCGAAAGCGGCGCGCACGCCCGGCCTGAAGCCAATCAAAGCCGAGCCACGCGACCTGTTCCGCCGTCCCCTGGTCCCGCCGGAGCTGCGCGACTTCGACGCGGTGGTGTTCGACCCGCCGCGCCAGGGCGCGCAGGCCCAGGCGCTGAAGCTCGCCGCTAGCAAGGTGCCTGTCGTGATCGCCGTGTCCTGCAACGTCGCGACCTTTGCCCGCGATGCGCGACTGCTGATCGACGGCGGCTATCGGCTGGAGGCGGTGGTGCCGGTCGACCAGTTCCGGCACACGCCGCATGTGGAGCTGGTGGCGCGGCTTACGCGCTAAAGCGCAATGAGAGCAGGATGAACCGCCGCGCTTTAGGTTTTGTTTTGAGCATGATCTTTTCGGAAAACGGCTTCGCACTTTCCGGATCATGCTCTAGCGCCGCAGGCCGCCCAAAACCGGCGACTCGCCGGGGAGCATCGAGGAGTTGATGTCGCTGTCCATGCGTCCCGATTGCTGCTGGCTGAAACCGGCGCCGAACGACAGGCTGAGGTTGGGGGTCGGCTTGAACTCGACACCCGCGAACGCACCATAACCGGGCGTGGCGGTGGAGGTCAGCGGCGCCAGCGAGCTGCCGATGCCATTGCCGTACTTCAACGTATCGAAACCGGCGAAGAACGTGACAGGCAAACCACCTGCCGCCTTGGTGGTGTAGCCGAACTGCGTGCTGTCATAGGACAGCGCGCTGAAATTGGCGGCCGAACCAGCCTGGTTGAAGCCGCTCAAACCAAAATTGCCGCGCTCGCTGCCGACGAAGAAACCATTCGCATAGCTGGTGCGCCAAGCCGCATCGCCGGCATTGAAGCTCGAGAAGCTGCCGTAAGTATCGGAGTTCTGGTCCGCACCGTTACCAAGGCCGAAAGGCCCGCCGGGTATCCAATATCTCAGCGGCGCAACCTGCGCATGAACAGGTGCGCCGGTCAGGCAGAGCACTGCGAGAGTTGCAAGAGCACATGAATCTGCGACGTTGAACATTCAGATGACCGTCAAGAGTTTTGCAAATTATACTCGCCGGACCTTACCAATGCCAGCGGAGCGATCCGGCCGACGTCACGGCGCGGGCCTTCCGGAGAGTTGCACCTGATGTTCCTCGATCCCTTGCTCACCCGCCTGACCCCCATTCTTGCGGAGGTACCGGGCGTTCAGGCCGTGGTGCTCGGCGGCTCACGCGCGCGGGGCAGCGTGCATCCCTCCTCCGACTACGACATCGGGCTATGCCGAGCTCGCGGCCGCACGCGCAGGAGGGCTTGAGGGCGTTCGTGGAGCGGCCGCCGAAATGGCGAAAGGCAGCTTTCAGGCCGTCTTGTCGATCGAAGACGAGGAGTCCGCCGGCGGATATTTCGTCACCGGCACCATGAAAGATTTTGTGCCGACCTGATAGATGACCTTGCCATTCTGTCCGTCGTCGGTTGCGATCTGCGCCTGCCCGAACATGATGACGTTCTTGTAGACGGTGCCGGTGCCCTGGCGGGTGACGCCGTCGGTGGTGACGCTGACCTGGGCTTCCTTGCCGTTGACCGAGAGCACCTTGAAGCTCGCGCTCTTGCCGTTATCGCTGGAATAGCCGCCCCAGCTTCCCATGAGGCGGCTGTCGGAAGCCGGCGGTTCCTGCTTCTCGAGATTGGCGCTCTGCTTGCCAGCGCCGCCCGCCGAGAACAACAGCACCATGCTCTTACCGTCCTTGGTGCCGACCGTGACCCCGCCGAAGGTGATCAGCGAGCCATTGACCTCGGCAAAGCCCCGCTCGGTATGCCCGTTATGAGTGTACTCGACCTGCGCCCGGGCACCGCGGATGTTCACGACCTTGAAGCTGACAGGCTGGTTGTTGCCGACCCAATTGCCCTTCCATTCACCGAGCAATTTGCTCTGGTGAAAGACCCGCTCATTGGCGGGCGAAATCTGGCTGGTGCTCGAGGCGACGATGGCCATTGGTCTGCTCGGTGGACGGGTTCGACGAACCCCCGCTCTCGATCGCGCCCGACAGCAGGGTCAAAACAGCAATCGGAAACGAACTGAAGCAGTCGAATTAGGGCCATGTGCCGGTTAACGAGCGGTTAAATTCAACCGTCGGGCGGGATGAGGCGAAAGGTCCCAATCGCCGTGCGCCATTAGCGGCCCCAGCGGTCCGACCAGATCTTCTCGCCGATCATGCAATTGACGCGCGGCTCCTTGTCCGCAACCCGCATCACGGGGCGCTCCGGCGTGCGGCCGGCGACCTCCATCAGCAGCTTGGTGCGGATCGCTTCCTTGAACTTGTCGCGGTCCTTGATCGTGATGACGAAAGAGCCGGGACCGCCGATGACGCAGTCCTCGTAGTAGAAGTCGAGATTGTCGATATCCATGGTCGAATAGGATGGCTCCTTGACCATGATTGGCAGACCGTTGATGACGATGCCCTTCTCGAGCGCGGCATCGCGCGCCACCGTGACCGGGCCGCCATTGTTGTTGGGGCCGTCGCCGGAAACGTCGATCACGCGACGCAAGCCCCGGTAGGGATCCTCGTCGAACAGCGGCATCGCGAACGTGATCGCGCCGGAGATCGAGGTGCGCGAGGCGCGCCGGATCGGCGTCTTCATGATCTCGGCGGCGACCGCATCCGCGGTCTCGGGGCCGTCGATCAGCCGCCAGGGGATGATGATCTTCTGGTCGCTGGAAGCGGCCCACTCGAAATAGGTCACGGCGATGCGGCCGTTCGGACCGAGCTTCAGCGCCTGGAGGAATTCCTTCGACTGGATCGCCTGCGCGTAGCCTTCGCGCTGGATCGCGAGCTCGTCCATGTCCATGGAGTAGGACACGTCGACGGCGAGGATCAGTTCGACGTCGACCGTCTGCGCATCCTTGTCGGCAACCGGCCGCTGCGCCTGATTCTCGGGCAGCTCGAATTTTGGTCCTGGCGCCGCGATGCCCGCGACTTCCCCTCCGGCAAGCACGCCGGCCACCAGTACAGCCCCGATCGAGAACAGCAAGCGCATCGCACCAGTCTCCCGTCGTATGACGCGATGGTGACATGCAATCGCCTTGCCGCAAAGTGCGAAGATCGCTTGCGCTTCACATTCGAGTTAGGATCGGCCGAATTTGCGCAAAGCTGCCGCGCTGTTGCCGCGCTCGCGCCGCCGGAACACGAGCGGTCATATACGCACCGGCACTCCGGGGCGCTTCGCAGAGCCAAGCCCGGATGTAATGATGTGGTGTGTAGGCACACTTCCCCGCCCACTTGTCCGGCGCAATTTCCATGCTAGGCTGGACCCACAGATGGGGATGGAGTCCCCCGACAACCGCCCGGCGGTCGATGATCGTAGTGGGCTGATGACTCCTGCTTGAGGTGGGGCAATCGTTAGGCCTTCGCCTTTGGTGGGAGCATGGACCAACCCGCCGATGGCGGGTTTTTTGTTGCCTGGTGACGAAGGCCAGCAAGCCAGGGCAGGAGAAGGCGAAGACGTGACGACGACGACACCGAATGCCGCGCGCGCCTCACTGCCCAGGGGAATCTGGGTGCTCGGCTTCGTCTCGATGCTGATGGACATCTCCTCCGAGATGATCCATGCGCTGCTGCCGGTCTATCTCGTCACCGTGCTCGGCGCCTCCACGCTCACGGTCGGTTTCATCGAGGGCATTGCCGAGGCGACCGCCTCGATCACGAAAATCTTCTCCGGCGCCCTGTCGGACTGGCTTGGTCGGCGCAAGCTGCTCGCCGCGCTCGGCTATGGGCTAGCCGCTTTCACCAAACCGCTGTTTCCGCTCGCGTCGAGCGTCGGGTGGCTGGTGGCGGCGCGCTTCATCGATCGCGTCGGCAAGGGCATTCGCGGCGCGCCGCGCGATGCCCTGATCGCCGACATCGCTCCCATCGGCCTGCGCGGCGCGAGCTTTGGCCTGCGACAATCGCTCGACACGATCGGTGCCTTCGTCGGGCCGCTCGCGGCCATCGGCCTGATGTGGTGGACGGCGGACAATTTTACGATCGTGTTCTGGGTTGCGGTGCTGCCGGCCTTCCTGTCCTTCGGACTGATCGCACTTGCCGTGCACGAGCCGGCGGATCCGAGCCGGGAGCCTGCGAAGAACCCGCTCAATCTTGCCGCGATGCGGCAGCTCGGATCGGTCTACTGGCGCGTCGTCGCGGTCGGCGTCGTCTTCACGCTCGCGCGCTTCAGCGAGGCCTTCCTGATCCTGCGCGCGCAGAACATCGGGCTCAATGCGATGTGGGTGCCGGCGGTGCTGGTGCTGATGAACGTCGCTTATGCACTGTCGGCCTATCCGGCCGGCGTGCTGTCGGACCGGATCAACCGAACCGGCCTGCTCGCGCTCGGCCTCATCTTCCTTGCCGGGGCCGACCTCGCGCTGGCATTGCTCCCGAGCCTTGCAGGCCTCGCGCTCGGCGTCGTGCTGTGGGGGCTGCATATGGGATTGACGCAAGGCCTGCTCTCGGCCCTCGTCGCCGACGCCGCGCCGCCGAGCCTGCGCGGCACCGCGTTCGGCTATTTCAACCTGTTCACGGGCCTCGCCTTGTTAGCCGCGAGCGTGATCGCCGGCGCGTTGTGGGATGCCTACGGTCCGGCAGGCACGTTTCTGGCAGGGCTCGGCTTTGCGCTGATCTCGCTCGTAGGACTGCTTGCCGTCGGCAACGGTCTGGCAGCGGAGCAAAAATGATGAGGGGGAGCTTTTCGTCGTGCTGAGTGGAGTGCTTGCGATCATGATCGGGAGCGTGCTCGGCGGCTGCGCGCGCTATTTCGTGTCCGGCGCGATCGCGCGGCGGCTGGGCGAGACGTTTCCGTGGGGCACCATGACGATCAACGTCACCGGCGCCTTCCTGATCGGCATTGTTGGCGCGCTCGCGGCCCATCCCGGCTCGGTTTTCGCCACGCCCAACCCTTGGCTGTTCGCGGTGACCGGCTTTCTCGGCTGCTACACCACGGTGTCCTCGTTCAGCCTGCAAACCCTGACGCTGGCGCGGAGCGGCGAGCCAATGCACGCACTCGGCAACGTCGTGTTCTCGGTCGGGCTGTGCCTCGCCGCCGTTAGTTGCGGCTTTCTCCTTGCGGACAGTCTTGGAGGATAGCAGCACATGAGCGTCCCCTCCTCCGCCGATCGCTGGCGTAGCGCGATACTTTACACCTGGGTTGCCGGCGGCAGCATCGTCGGCGGGCTGACGCGTTATCTGGTCGGTCTCGCGCTCGACACCGGGCCGGGCTTTCCCTTCGCCACGCTGTTCATCAACGCGACGGGATCGTTGATCATCGGCTTCTACGCGACGCTGACCGGCCCCGACGGCCGCGTGCTGGCGCGGCCCGAGCACCGACAGTTCGTCATGACCGGGTTCTGCGGCGGCTACACCACGTTCTCCACCTTCAGCCTGGAGACCTTCCGCCTGCTCCACGGCGGCATGAAATACACCGCGCTCGCCTACATTGCCGCGTCCGTGATCTGCTGGCTGGTGTCGGTCTGGATCGGCCATATAATGGCGAGCCGCTATAACGGCTTGACAAGGAGCTGACCATGCAAATCCCCGCTCAGGCAGTTTCGCTCCGGATCTTCATCGGCGAGAGCGACCATTTCGACGGCAAGCCGCTCTATGAAGCGATCGTGATGACGGCGCGCGAGCGGCACCTCGCCGGCGCCACCGTGCTGCGCGGTCCGATGGGCTTCGGCAGGTCGAGCCGGCTGCACACGTCGAAGATCCTGCGACTTTCGGAAGACCTGCCGCTGCTGATCGAGATCGTCGACAGCGAGGACAACATCAACGCATTCCTGCCCATCCTCGATGGCATGATGTCGAGCGGGCTGATCACCTTGGAGAAGGTGCAGGTCCTGCAATATGGTGCGAAGGTCGCGAGCTGATCCCTCCAGCAGGAACCCGAGCCCGCCGTGTCCGGGAGGCGGAATGAACGATACCGTTACCACACCGAAAACCAGGACGAAGACCAAGGTCGAGCGGCCGAAGCTGCACAAGGTCATCCTGATCAACGATGACTACACGCCGCGCGAATTCGTCACGATGGTGCTCAAGGCCGAATTCCGCATGACCGAGGATCAGGCCTACAAGGTGATGATCACCGCGCACAAGCTGGGCGCCTGCGTCGTCGCCGTGTTCACCAAGGACGTCGCCGAGACCAAGGCGACGCGCGCCACCGATGCCGGACGCGCCAAGGGTTATCCGCTGCTGTTCACGACGGAGCCGGAGGAATAGGCGCCGCCTGCCCGCTTCGGGTCAATTTTAGCGATCCGTGCTACCGCAGGTTTAATCTCCTGTGTCACCACCATGCGATGACAGTCACACTGCGCAAACAACTCGAGCTCAAGCCGGCCCGCCCCGAAACCTCGTTCGGTCCGTTCAGGCTGCTGCATGCCCTGCCCTGGCTGATCCTGGCGGCCGCCATGCGTGTGATCGCGTTCGGCGGCGGCGCCGTGGCGTTGCCCGCAATCATCGTTTCCGACATTTCGGTGCTGCTGGCCTTCTTTGCGACGGCGCAACAATCGATCGAGGCGGCGGGTGGCCAATCCTCGCTGGGTGCGCTGACAATGGGCGAGCAGTTCAAGCTTTCCTTCTCGATCCTGTGGCGGATCATGCTCGTGATGATCGCAGCTGCGCTCAGCGCCGCAGCGGCCGGTTACGGAGCTACGTATCATCTCATGGCCGGCCTCGACGGCATGGCGTTCGATCAGTTCACCCATCCCGGACGTTTCTGGAGCGCATGGATCGCCGCGATCGTGCTGCTCATGATCGTGCGTGCCGAGCGCGACGACGGCAGGGTCGCCCTGTTTGCGGCGATCGGCGAATTCGCACGACGCGGGCTGTGGCTCGGCGCCGCCGTCATCGCCCTCGGCGTCATCAACGTGGCTCTCGCCTATGGACAGGAGGCGGTGCGTACCGCGATCTGGAACTTCTGGCAGACCTCGTCCTCGACGCAGTTCACCAAGAACCTGATCTATTTCGTCTTCATCTTCAGCTTCGCCATGCTGCGGCTGTGGATCACCTTGAGGGTGCTGACTCTCGGTCTGAAACAGTCTTATGTTCGCGACAGCTAGAGCCGCCGGCAGCGCCAGCCCTAGAGCGCGATGCGAATAGAACGAATCGTCATCGCGCTTTAGATTGTTGTTGAACATGATCTCTTCGGAAAACCGCTGCGCACCTTTCCGGATCATGCTTTAGGCCATCACCACCGGCGTCTCTTCCGCCAGCCCGTACACGCGCTGCGCCTTGGAAAAGCCCGCGATCGGAAACTCGCCGAGCTCGTGCCAGTGGTGGTGGCAGACATTGGCAAAACCCTCCGAGGCGACGACGGTCCGGCCCAGCCGCCCCGTGATCTTCTCCAGCCGGGCCGCGAGATTGACGGCGGGGCCAATGCAGGTGAAGTCCAGCCGGTTGCCGCCGCCGATATTGCCGTAGAGGATGTTGCCGACGTGCAGCGCGACCCCGAAACGGAAGCGCTCGACGGCATCGCCGACCGGAAACGCGAGCGACTCCACGCTGGCGCGCGCTTCGCGCGCGGCCTCCAGCACGCGCGCGCAGACATGGGCAGCATCGCCGACATATTCGTCGATCGGAAACACCGCGAGCAGGCCGTCGCCCATGAATTTCAGCACCTCGCCGCCATGGCCCCGGATCGCGGTGACCTGGCAATCGAAATAATGGTTGAGGATCGCGACCACCGTCTCGGCCGGCAGCCGGTCCGACAGCGCGGTGAAGCCGCGCAGGTCCGACAGCCAGATCACCGCCTGCATGGTGTCGGTGTGGCCACGGCGAATCTGGCCCCCGAGAATGCGCGCGCCGGCGCGGTTGCCGACATAGGTGTCGAGCAGCATCTCGGCGGTGCGCCGCAGGCTGATGATCTCGCTGACGCGCGCCAGCGGCGCTATGATGGTTCGGATCGCCGCGATGTCGTCGTCGCTGAAGCCGCCGGGATGCTGCGTGATCCAGCTCGTCGCGTGGATGGATCCGTCGAGAAACGGCACCGGCACCGCGATATAGTCGGTCGCGCCTTCGGCACGCATGTCGTCGAGGAACGGAAATCGCTTGCTGTCAGGATCGCTCGCGCGTCCCCTGACCTCCAGCCTCTGCTCGAACACGATGCGGAGCGGGCTGCGGGCGAATTCGGGCGTGTCCAGAATATCGAAATCGACGCTGCCGATTTCGACCTCCTCGCCCTGCCGCCATATGAAGTTGCGACCGAAGATTTCCGGATGCAGCGTGCGGATGAAGATACCGAACCGCCACAGCGGCAGGCCGGCCGCGACCAGACGTTCGCAGAAATCGGCGATCATCTCGGCCGGCTCTTGCGACGTCCAAGCGCCGTCGATCAGCCAGTTGGTAATGCGCTGGAGCTCGGAGCTGTTCATGTCCGCATTTGCGGACGAAGTTGCGGGCCCGTCAAGCTGCGCGGAGAGCTTGTGGTGCGACACGAACGCCGGCGGCGGCGTTCAGCTCTACCGGTCGGGGAGAGGTGAAAAACTAGCGTCCGACTTGGCCGCGATCGCGCAAAAAGTGGTCGGCCAGCACGCAGGCCATCATGGCCTCACCGACGGGGACGGCACGGATGCCGACGCAGGGGTCGTGGCGGCCCTTGGTGAAGATCTCGGTATCAGTGCCCTTGCGGTCGACGGTGAGGCGCGGCTGCAGGATCGACGAGGTCGGCTTCACTGCGAAGCGCACCACCACCGGCTGTCCGGTGGAGATGCCGCCCAGAACGCCGCCGGCATGGTTGGAGAGAAAGCGCGTGCCGTCGTTGCCGGTGCGCATCTCGTCGGCGTTCTCCTCGCCGGTCAATTCGGCCGCGCCAAAGCCGGCGCCGATCTCGACGCCCTTCACGGCGTTGATGGTCATCATCGCGGCGGCCAGATCGGAGTCGAGCTTGGCATAGATCGGCGCGCCAAGGCCTGCCGGCACGCCTTCGGCGACAACCTCGATCACCGCGCCGATCGAGGAGCCGCTCTTGCGGATGCCGTCGAGATAGGTCTCGAAGAAGGCGGCCTTGTCCTTGTCGGGACAGAAGAACGGATTTTTCCCGATCTCGTCCCAGTCCCATTTGGTGCGGTCGATCTTGTGCGGGCCCATCTGCACCAGCGCGCCGCGCACCTTGACGTCGGGCAGCACTTTTCGCGCGATCGCACCGGCGGCAACGCGCGTCGCGGTCTCGCGCGCCGAGGAGCGCCCGCCGCCGCGATAGTCGCGCAGGCCGTACTTCGCCTCATAGGTGAAGTCGGCATGACCAGGCCGAAACTTGTCCTTGATCTCGGAATAGTCCTTCGAGCGCTGGTCGGTGTTCTCGATCAGGAGCCCGATCGGGGTGCCCGTCGTTACCTGCACGCCGGTCTCCGGATGCGCCATCACGCCGGACAGGATCTTCACCTGGTCCGGCTCCTGGCGCTGGGTGGTGAAGCGCGACTGGCCCGGCCGGCGGCGGTCGAGGTCGCCCTGGATGTCGCTCTCGCTGAGCGGGATCATGGGAGGACAGCCGTCGACCACGCAGCCGATCGCCACTCCGTGGCTCTCGCCGAAGGTGGTGACACGGAACATGTGGCCGAAGGTGTTGAAGGACATGCTTGGCTGTCGCCTGTGCTTACTTTTTACATAAACGTTGTATGTCAACGTCGTAGCCCCGAGGGCCACGGCATTCAAGCCTAGTTCCGTCACTCCGGGGCGATGCAGAGCATCGAACCCGGAATCTCGAGATTCCCGGTTCGCCCTTCGGGCGCCCCGGGATGACGAAATCTCGCCTAATAAAACTTCTCCAGCCGGCCGTCGCGGAACACGTAGACGGCGCCCTGCTGGATATAGAGGTCGGCGGCGCTGGCGGGGGTCTCGATGCCCAAAGCCACCATCAGGGCCCGGCAGGTGCCGCCATGGGCGACCGCGACGGTATCGACCAGAAGCGACTCGTACCAATCGAGGACGCGCAGCTGTACGGCCGCATAGGTCTCGCCGCCAGCGGGCGCGACCGTCCATTTGTCGGCGAGGCGCCTTGCATAGACATCAGGATCGGAGGCCTCGCTTTCGGCCAATGTCAGCCCCTCCCACGTGCCGTAGCCGATCTCCCGCAGGCGGTCGTCGAGCGAGTAATCGGCAAGCGGCAATTCAAGCTTGCGGCGGACCAGTTCCATGGTCTGGCGCGCACGCCCGAGCGGGCTCGAGACGTAGGGCAGCGCCGCCTTGTCCTTGCCGTCGCGCCTGAACAGATCGGCCAGAACGTCAGCCGCGTGCGCGGCCTGGCTGCGGCCACGTGCGTTCAGCGGGATGTCCTGGGTGCCCTGAAGCCGCCCGAGCGCGTTCCACTCGGTCTCGCCGTGGCGCAGAAAGTAGATCGTAGGCACGGGCATTGCCGCTGAAAGTTAGTCCTTGCCACCCAGCGAGATATCAGGCGCGTCCGGGCGCTTCATGCCGAGCACGTGATAGCCGGAATCGACGTGGTGAACCTCGCCGGTCACGCCGCGCGACAAGTCGGAGAGGAAATACAGCGCGCTGCCACCGACGTCTTCGGTCGAAACGTTGCGCCGCATCGGCGCGTTGTACTCGTTCCACTTCAGGATATAGCGGAAATCGCCGATGCCGGACGCGGCGAGCGTCTTGATGGGACCTGCCGAGATCGCGTTGACGCGGATGTTTTTCTCGCCGAGATCGGCGGCGAGATAGCGCACGCTGGCTTCCAGCGCGGCCTTGGCCACGCCCATGACGTTGTAATGCGGCATCCATTTCTCGGCACCGTAATAGCTGAGCGTGATGAGCGAGCCGCCGTCCGTCATCAGCTTCTCGGCGCGCTGCGCCACCGCGGTGAACGAGTAGCAGGAGATCAGCATCGACTTCGAAAAATTCTCCTGCGTGGTGTCGACGTAGCGACCGTCGAGCTGCTCGCCATAGGCGATCGCGTGCACCAGGAAGTCGATCTTGCCCCATTTCTCCTTCAGCACCGCGAAGGCGGCGTCGATGGTGGCAGCGTCGGTGACGTCGCAATGGCCGAGCACGAGACCGCCGACCTCCGCGGCGAGCGGCTCGACGCGCTTCTTCAGCGCATCGCCCTGATAGGTGAAGGCGAGCTCGGCACCGGCCGCGCGGCATGCCTTGGCGATGCCCCAGGCGATCGAGCGGTTGTTGGCAACACCGAGGATCACGCCCCGTTTGCCCTGCATCAGACCTGAATTCTGCGCCATTTCTCAACGTCCCATCGAGCGGGTTAAGGTCTGGAGGTACACCAGCCCTCCTTCGCGGTACAGTCCTAATGCACGGCGTTAACGCTGTTTCGAGCGCCGGAATAGCCGTTTCATTCGGGTGTTATGATCGTTGAGGCGCTCGCGCCGGACACTGGGACGTGAAAACCGCAATGAATGCGTTTCGCCAGAGTGTGGAAGCCATGATCCCGGCGTTGCGCCGCTATGCCCGCGCGCTCACGCGCGATGGGGATGCGGCCGACGATCTGGTGCAGGATACGTTGGTGCGCGCGCTGCGCTCCGAGCGCCTGTTCCTCGGAGGCGACGTCAGGAGCTGGCTCTACACGATCCTGACCAACCTCAACAAGAACCGGCGGCGCTCACTGGCGAGGCGGCCGCAATTGATGCCGCTGACCGAAAACAATCCGGACGCCAGCGGGACCGAGGCCGAAGGACGCGATATCGAGAAGGCGCTGGCCACCCTCGTCGAGGAGCAGCGTTCGGTGCTGCTGCTGGTGATGCTGGAGGGCATGAGCTATCGCGAGGTCGCCGACATTCAGGGCGTGCCGATCGGCACCGTGATGTCGCGCCTGGCGCGCGCCCGCGCCCACGTCAAAGCCTCGCTGAACGGCGAGCGCCCGGCGCTCAGGCGGGTGAAATGATGGCAGAGTTGATGCATCGCGTGTTGTCCGCCCACATGCCGATGGAGCGAGCGACATTGAGCCACGAAGAACATTTTGGGCCCCAGAGCCAGAGACAACCGATATGAACGATCGCAAGATCCCGGTGACCGAAGACGAGCTGCACGCCTATGTCGACGGCGAGCTGCCGGCCGAACGTCGCGCCGATGTCGAGGCCTGGCTTGCCGCCAACCCTGGCGAGGCCGAGCGTGTGCAGTCGTGGCGCGCCATGGCCGAGATGCTGCACGCCCGCTACGATTCCATCGCCCACGAGCCGGTGCCGGCACGGCTGGAGCTTGAGCGGCTGGAGCGCCGCCCGCGGCAATGGCTCTATGGCGCCGCCGCGGCTGTGCTGGTTGCCTTCGTTGCCGGCGGCACAGCCGGGTGGGTGGCGCATGGCGCCGCCAACGCGCCCTCGACCTTCCAGAGCTTCACGGCCGACGCGCTCGACGCCCACCGCCTCTACGTCGTCGAGGTCCGCCACCCTGTCGAGGTCGGCGGCAACGAGCGTGACCACCTGCAGGCTTGGCTGACACGGCGCTGCGGCTGGACTGTGTTCGCTCCGAACCTGGAGGCGAGCGGGCTGAAGCTCGTCGGCGGCCGGCTCTTGCCGGGCCCGAACGGTCCGGCGTCGTTCCTGATGTATGAAGGCGCCTCCGGCGAGCGGTACACGATCTACGCCGCCAAGACCGAGAACGGCGCGACACAGATGCGCTATGCCAAGACGGATAAGGACGGTGCGCTGTTCTGGGCCGAACGTGGAGTTGGCTACGTCGTCAGCGGCGGTACCGATCGTGACCGGCTGACCAAGGTGGCCCAGGCCGTGTACGACCAAGCCGAGAAGAACGGGAGGTAGACAACCCGAGCAAACGCGTGCCTCGATTCCGTCATTGAAAATTTGGAATCACGACATCGGCGCGTCTCATTATCGCACCGGATGATCACGCGAAAATGCGCAGCGTTCGATCCGCCGATCGACGCGGGCGGCCTCGATTGGGGTTTTTGGTACCGCGCTGGTCCCCCTCTCGAGGCCGCACCTTTTTGTCGGCTGCCCCGCCGGACAGCTGACAGTCTCAAACATCTGCGTCGAAGCGCGACTACGCTTCAGGCGTGGGTTGAGCATCATCCTTTCGGGAAGAGAATGCTCCGATCGTCGAGGCGGGCTCGGATAGCGCCCTGTCGTTCGCGCATAACCTTTTCAAAAAACCGCTGCGCCGTTTTCCGGATCGTGCGTTAGCCGAGTCCGCTCCGTGGATTGTAGCGGTGTTGGTCCCGCCACTTTTCCATCAATGCTTCAAGCTCAGCGTCGTTCCCGTCCGGTAGCATAATCCTGATTGTCACGAAGAGATCCCCGGTTCCACCCGCCTTCGGCAGCCCTTTGCCCTTGAGGCGGAAGGTCCGACCGCTGGAGGTGTTTTTCGGCACCGAGAGCTCCACGGCGTTGCCGAGCGTAGGCACGCGGACCTTGGCGCCGAGCACGGCCTCGTACAGAGTGACCGGCAGATCGATGCGCAAGTCGGCGCCTTCGACCTTAAAGTAGGGGTGGGGCGCGATGTTGATGGTGATCAGGAGATCGCCGGGCGGATGGCCTTGCGCACTTTCGCCCTGCCCCCGCAGCCGGATCTGCTGGCCTTCGGTGACGCCAGCCGGAATCTTGACATTAAGCTCCTTGCCCGTCGGCAGCCGGACGCGCTTCTCGCCGCCCTTGACCGCCTCTTCCAGCGAGACGGACATGGCAACGTTCACGTCGAGATCGAGTCCGATCCCGCCGGTGTCGAAGTCGAACTGGGCCGCCCCAGCCCCAGGGCGCGCGCCACGCATCCCACCCCCGAACATGCTGTTGAGGATATCCTCGAACGCACCGCCGCCAGGGGCGCCACCCGCACCGCCGCTCCGGAATGTATAGCTCTCGAAACCGCCGGGCCCTGCGCGGCCGCGCGGCCCGCCGCCACCCGGAAAGCCCTGGAAGCGCGGCTTGCCCTCGGCGTCGATCTCGCCGCGGTCGAACTGCTTGCGCTTGTCCTCGTCGCCCAGAATCTCGTTGGCCGAATTGATCTCGGCGAAGCGCTCGGCGGCCTTCGGGTCACCCTTGTTGTTGTCGGGATGATGCCTCTTGGCAAGCTTGCGATAGGCGCTCTTGATGGCGGCAGCGCTGGCGCTCCGCGGCACCCCCAAGACCTCATAGGGGTCGCGCATCCGTCACGTCTCCTTCAAGAAATCGAATTGTTCAAAGGGCTCCCTGCCCCACCTGCCAGTCATGTGGGGAGAGAGTGGCATTTTTGCAACTAGGGGCGCGTGCTGACTCTAGATGGTTCGAGCATGATCTTAGCGGAAGACCGGTTCCCACATTCGCGAGGGTGGCCCTTCGCGTCCGGATCATGCTCAGCTCCGCCACGGCTTTAGCGTATGAATCTCCCAACGGCCATGGCTGCTTTGGCAGCCGGCGCCCTGGAGCCAGCTTTCGGTATTGCCGTTGACATAGCTTGCCAGAAAGTCGCGGCACTTGCGGCCGTCTTCGGCGGCATAGGATTGCGCGATCGGGGTGACCGAGCCGCGCGCGCCGGTCTCCGGGTTCTCCCAGTGCTGGCTCGAATCCTTGTCGCCCTTGCTGAGGACGTCCGAGGCAGCGTTGCGGGCGAAGGCGAGATCAGTCTCGGTCGGCGGGGCGTCCTTCGCCGGCCGCGCGATCGATCCAGTCAGGTCGCTGTCGTCGGCCCTGGCATAGGCGCTGCTGTCGTTGCGCGAAAAGCTGCAGCCGCCGGCACCAAGCCCGATCAGAATCAGCGTCATGACGAAGCCGGACGGTCGGATCGTCGATAGGCCAACGCGTCGCCATGCCCTATATAGGGCGGTAGCGGACAACAGCGCGTTTTGGGCCGCGGGACGCAATTCGGACTCCAGACATGACCGACACGACCTCGATGAAACACCAGACACCCTTAACATCCGGTGATTTCACCACCGCCGACGAGCCATTTGGGCTGTTCGAGGCCTGGCTGAACGAGGCGATCAAGAGCGAGCCGAACGATCCGAACGCGATGGCGCTCGCGACCGTGGACGCGGACGGGCTTCCGGACGTGCGCATGGTGCTGATGAAGGGCTTCGATACCGAGGGTTTCGTCTTCTACAGCCACATCGCAAGCCAGAAGGGCCGCGAACTCGCCGCAAATCCTAAGGCAGCATTACTTTTCCACTGGAAGTCACTGCGCCGTCAGGTCCGCATCCGCGGCAACGTGACGCCGGTGACCGACGCCGAGGCCGATGCCTATTTCGCCACCCGCCCCAAGCAGGCGCAGATCGGCGCCTGGGCGAGCAAGCAGTCCGAGCCGCTGGAGAGCCGCTTCGCGTTCGAACAGGCCATCGCAAAAGTCGCGGCCAAATACGTCATCGGCGAGGTGCCGCGGCCGCCGGGCTGGAGCGGCTGGCGCATCGCGCCGATGCGGATCGAGTTTTGGCACGACCGCCCATTCCGCCTACACGACCGCATCGAATTTCGCCGTGACGCGGCCGGTCGACCGTGGTCCAAGACGCGGATGTATCCTTGAGCCTTGTCTCCAGCTTTCCGACCTGAAAGATGTCCATGCCGCATTCATCCAATGTGCCGCGTCGTACGCTGCTCCTGACCGGAGCCAGCCGCGGCATCGGCCACGCCACCGTGATCCGGTTCTCCTCGGCCGGCTGGCGCGTCATCACCTGCTCACGGCATCCTTTCCCGGAAGACTGCCCGTGGGACGCAGGCCCCGAGGACCACATCCAGGTCGACCTCGGCGATCCCCAGGATACCGCGCGCGCGATCACCGAGATCCGGCGCCGGCTCGAGGGCGGCACGCTGCATGCGCTGGTGAACAACGCCGCGATCTCGCCGAAGGGCCCGGACGGCGCGCGGCTCGGTTCGGTCGACACCGACCTCGATACCTGGACGCACGTCTTCAACGTCAACTTTTTCGCGCCGATCAGGATGGCGCGCGGACTCATCGAAGAGCTGAAGGCGGCAAAAGGATCAGTCGTCAACGTCACCTCGATCGCGGGCTCGCGCGTCCATCCCTTCGCCGGCGCCGCCTACGCGACGTCCAAGGCTGCGCTCGCCTCGCTGACGCGCGAGATGGCTTCCGACTTCGGCCGCATCGGCGTGCGCGTCAACGCGATCGCGCCGGGCGAGATCGACACCTCGATCCTGTCACCCGGCACCGAGAAGATCGTCGAGCAGCAGATCCCGATGCACCGGCTCGGCACGCCTGACGAGGTTGCCAAGATCATCTACGTGCTGTGCACGGACACCAGTTCCTACGTCAACGGCGCCGAGATCCACATCAACGGCGGCCAGCACGTGTGATTGCTTTTGCCGATGATTGGGCTGTTAGCTGCTTAGGCAAGCAAGGCGATCCAGACAACGCCGCCGCAAGACCTGGATCGCCCTTCCTTCCGTTCCTCAATCGAGTCGAATCCGACGCGACCTCTCGCGCGGCCGTGGAGCGGCCGCGTTGAATGCTGTCGAGCAGTCGTCGTCGTTCTCGCCGTCGAGCAGCGGAGCACCACAGTGCCGGCACATGCGTGCCGACAATGACGGCGCCTTGCCGCTCGTCACGACCTGTCGATAGTTCGCCAGATCGATAACGTTGCGGGGCGTCGTTATGTGTTTTTCAACCATGGCTGTTCCTCGCGGCTAACACGCTGCTTATCGCAGACAAGTTTCGCGCAAACGTTCAGCCCACCGCTCAAATTTTACCGGAGGAATTGGGGCACAGAGCACAGGTCACCGCACCGCCTCAATCCCGCTCTATTCTGCGACACGATCGACTATGTCTGTGCGACTGGCGTAAGGTCTCGGTAGGGATCTTTGCTTGAGCATGATCTCGGCGCAAACGCGTTCGCGTTTGTCGCGAGGGAAAACCGCCGCACATTTTGCGCTAACGCGGCCCTCCGGGTCGGATCATGCTCCTACAGCCACTTCTTCCACTTGAAGATCCAGTACGGGACGATCGCCGCGATCAACATCATCACCAGCGCCATCGGATAGCCGTGGACCCATTCGAGTTCCGGCATGATCTTGAAATTCATGCCGTAGATCGAGGCGATCAGCGTCGGCGGCATCAGGACGACGGCCATGACCGAGAACAGCTTGATGATGTTGTTCTGCTCGAGATTGACGACGCCGAGCATGGCGTCGAGCACGAAAGTGATCTTGTTGGAGAGATAGGATGCGTGATCGGTCAGCGAGGCCACGTCGCGCTGCATGGTCTTGAGCTGCTCGCGCATATCCTTCGACCATTTCACGCCTTCGACCACTGCGGACAAGAAGGTCACGACGCGGCCGATCGACACCAGGCTCTCGCGAACCTTCGAGGTCAGATCGCCCTTGCGGCCGATCGAGATCAGGATCTGTGAATATCGCTTGGCCTGTCCGTGGCGCTCGCTCTCGGGCTCGAAGATGTCGTGCGAGACCTGGTCGATCTCGGCGCCGCAGCGCTCCAGAATGTCGGCGCAGCGGTCGATCACCGCGTCCAGGAGTTCCATCAGCACCATCTCGCCGGTGATCGCCGGCGTGCAGGAGCGGGCGAGCTTGGCCTCGACCAGGGCGAACGGCTTTGGCAAGTCATACCGCACCGTCACCAGGCGGTGGTCGCCGAGGATGAAGGTCACTGCCGTGGTCCGGGGCATATCGGTATCGGAGTGGCACATCAGCGTCGCGGTCATGTAGCGCGCGCCGTTCTCGATATAGAGCCGGCTGGAGATCTCGATCTCCTGCATGTCTTCGCGGGTCGGGATCGCGATTCCCGCCAGCCGCTCCACCGCCTTGTCCTCGGCCGCACTCGGGTTGACGAGGTCGATCCAGACCGCGCTCTCAGGCAGCGCAGTGAGATCCTCGATGACGGCCTTCTTGAGGGAGGCCTCGGAGGGAATAAACACCGAAAACATGACAACTCCAGAGAACCTGCGACGGAATGACAGCCACGCCCTTAGCGCGATTCTGACAAGTTCACGATGACAGTCGGATTAACGGAGCGTTGGTATGTGGGGCGGGGCCGCGGCTCAACTGTGGCACGGAATCGACAGTCCCGGGCGCCTTTGCCGCAAAACTCACACAGCACCGTAAAACTTGCGGCAGAAAAGCCACAGCTTGGCTCTTGCAGCGCGGGATAAGGGCTTCTGTGCTGGAATTGTGGCAGATTTCAACCATAATGGGATTAGCGGAATCGAGGAATTTGGGCGCCAAGCTCAGGCCTTCCGCACGGTATTGTTTTGATTGGAACCAAACCATGTCGTCGCTGAAAGTTAAATTTGGGATTTTGGCCGCTGGCCTGATGCTGTCGGGCTGCATGCAGGCTACGCATTTCGAGGCGACGGACACCAAGGCCTTCAAGCCGAAGGACAAGGAACTCCTGGCCAAGGTCAAATACGAGAACACTCCGGTCGCAGAGCCGTTCCGCCGCGCCATCGTCGAGTATCACCGTAAGGAATCGCCGGGCTCGATCGTGGTCGATTCCGACAATCACTACCTCTACTACGTGCTGGAGGGCGGCAAGGCGATCCGCTACGGCATCACCGTCGGTGAAGAAGCCATGGCTTGGTCGGGCATCGCCAAGGTCGGCAGCATGACCGAGTGGCCGGCCTGGCATCCGACCCCCGGCGAGATTTCGCGCCTGGGCGTGCCGACCTATGTCGCGCCGGGACCGGACAATCCGATGGGCTCCCGCGCCATGTATCTCTATTCGGGCGGCAAGGACACGCTGTTCCGCATCCACGGCACCAACCAGCCGGAATATATCGGCGCCTCGATCTCGTCGGGCTGCATCCGCCTGACCAATGAGGACGCGATCGATCTCTACAACCGCGTCAAGGTCGGCACCATCGTCGTGGTCCTCGAGCCGAAGCATGGCGACTCGCCGTATAATTCGCGGCTGGCGCTCGGCAGCAGCCAAACTGGCCAGGCTGGCAGCTACTGATCGGCTTCGATCTCTGACATTCAAAAGCGCCGGTTTCACCGGCGTTTTTTTGTTGCCGGCTTGTGCGACCGGGCTTTGCTGCCAGTAGCGGTCGGTTTGTCCGCGGGCGGTTTCTCCGCCCCGTCGCCCGCGTCCTCGTTCGCTTCGGGCTTGGCCGCGACCTCGCGCGGCGGCGCCTCCTCGGGACGTTCCGCCGGCAGCAGCGGGGCGACCTGCGGCAAGGGATCCCAGACGTTCCACTGGCAGATCCGATAGTCATTGCGCCGCTGCGCCAAATCGAGATGGATGTGGTCCTCGTGGTACCAGTCCGAGCCCGGACCGAGCACGGTAGAAAAGCGCGCGCATACGGACTGCAGCACGCGCTCGCGCACCTCGCGCGACATGGTCCGGTCGGTGAGGCCGATCGACTGCCCGTTGGCGAGCTTGATCGCGCGGACGTCGAGCGCATTGGCCTTGCCGTGCTCGGACAGCATCGCGCCGACGACGCGGTTACGGCCGCGGCACTCGAAGCTGTCGAAATTGTCGAGGTCGCTGATGGCAGAGCCGAGGCTCGCGGCCAGTGGCGCCATGTCCTTGCGCACCCAATCGGCGACCGCCGATGCCATGGTGCAACGGAGGATCGCCGCCGGTTTGACCGCCACCTTGCGCTTGTCCGGCAGCACGATGGCCTCCAACCGCACCAGATCCTCGCCGCGGCAGGCGCCGGGGCCGCGGATATCCGGAATGGAGGGCGCGATCGCGATCTCCTCGGTCAGCGCTAGCCGGCAGGCCGAGACCTGCTTCTCGGGCGACGGCGCAGCTTCGGCGGGCTTGTCAGCGCTTGGCTTGTCGGCAGAGGCCTTGTCTTCCGCGTCCGACGCCCCCTCGTCCGCTGCCTTGGGGGCCTCCTCAGGGCGGGGTCGCGGCAATGGAATCTTGGCGGGACGAACGGCTGCGCGCGGCCGTGGTGTACCAAGGCCGAAGATATCCAGCGGCGCAGGAGATTTCCGCGCCTCCGCCCCCTCGGCGAGCACAAGCGACAGCCCGATCGCAGCGGTAAGCATTGCTGCGCCGGCGGACATATAGCCGCGACAAGACCATTTGCGGCGAAAGTCCGGCAGGCTAAAACTCATGACAATTCTTTGGCCCAACGCTGAGAGCGATAACGCGCCCAGCGACTTCTCGGAGGAACGTCAGAATGCTCGGTTTGATGCAAGATTGGCCCCTGCTCTGCCACCGGATCATCGAACACGCTGCCAGGATTCATGGCAAGCAAGAGGTGGTGACGCGCTCGGTCGAAGGACCGATCCATCGCACCAACTACGCCCAAATCCATCAGCGCGCGCTCAAGGTCTCGCAGATGCTGGAGCGCGACGGCATCAAGCTCGGTGCCCGCGTCGCCACGATCGCCTGGAACACCTGGCGCCATCTCGAGGTGTGGTACGGCATCATGGGAATCGGCGCCATCTGCCATACCGTCAATCCTCGCCTTTTCCCCGAGCAGATCGCCTGGATCATCAACCATGCGCAGGACCGCATCGTGGTGACCGACATCACCTTCGTTCCGATCCTGGAGAAGATCGCCGACAAACTTCCGAGCGTGGAACGCTACGTCGTACTCACCGACAAAGCGCATATGCCGGAAACCACGCTGAAGAATGTGGTCGCCTACGAGGACTGGATTGCGCAGGCCGACGGCAAATTCAAATGGAAGGACTTTGACGAGAACACGGCAGCCGCGATGTGCTACACGTCGGGCACGACGGGCGACCCAAAGGGTGTGCTGTATTCGCATCGCTCCAACGTGTTGCACGCGCTGATGGCCAACAATGTCGACGCGCTCGGCACCAGCGCCTCCGAGACGATGCTGCCGGTCGTGCCGCTGTTCCACGCCAACAGCTGGGGCATCGCCTTCTCCGCGCCCTCGCAGGGCACCAAGCTGGTGATGCCCGGCGCCAAGCTCGACGGTGCCTCCGTCTACGAGTTGCTCTCGACCGAGAAGGTGACGCACACGGCCGGCGTGCCTACTGTGTGGCTGATGCTGCTCCAGCACATGAGCGCCAACAACCTGAAGCTGCCGGACCTGAAGATGGTGATCTGCGGCGGCTCGGCGATGCCGCGCTCGATGATCAAGGCCTTCCTCGACATGGGCTCGAACGTCCGCCACGCCTGGGGCATGACCGAGATGAGCCCGATCGGCAGCGTCGCGGCGCTGAAGCCGCCGTTCCAGAACGCGACCGGCGAGGCGCGGCTCGACGTGCTCCAGATGCAGGGCTACGCGCCATTTGGGGTGCAGATGAAGATCACCGACGATGCCGGCAAGGAACTGCCCTGGGACGGCAAGACCTTCGGCCGCCTCAAGGTCGCCGGCCCGGCCGTTGCCAAGGCCTATTACCGGGTCGACGCCAACATCCTCGACGAGGACGGCTTCTTCGACACCGGCGACGTCTCGACCATCGACGAGGACGGCTACATGCGCATTACCGACCGCTCTAAGGACGTGATCAAGTCCGGCGGCGAGTGGATCTCCTCGATCGAGCTCGAAAACCTCGCGGTCGGCCATCCGGCCGTGGCCGAAGCCGCAGTGATCGGCGTGTTCCACCCGAAATGGGACGAGCGGCCGCTCCTGATCGTGCAGCTCAAGCAGGGCCAGCAGGCCACGCGCGAGGACATCCTGAAGTTCATGGACGGCAAGATCGCCAAATGGTGGATGCCCGACGACGTCGCCTTCGTCGACGGCATCCCGCATACCGCGACGGGCAAGATCCTCAAGACGGCGTTGCGCGACCAGTTCAAGGATTACCGCTTCCCGAACGCGGCGGCGTAGGACATTACGCGCGTCATTCCGGGCGGCTCAAAGAGCCGATCCGGAATCTGGAGATTCCGGGTTCGATGCTCCGCATCGCCCCGGAATGGCGGGCCGTAACAGTCCGGTCTCCCTTGAATTTGCCCCCGGGCCATGGTCTCAACGGCGCATCGTCGCGCCAGATCTGGCCGGCACCGCCTTCAGAACCCCGGCAGAGCTCACCCGATGGCCCGCAGGTTTTCCGCTCCCTATCAGTCGGAGCCCGTGTCCAGCCTCGCAAGCTGGGCGCGTAATCTGGCCGTGTTCGCGGTGGTGGCGGTGGTGGTCTCGATCATCATCGTCCGCTTCGACTTCCTGGAGATGAAGCCCGCGCTGATGGCCTTCTTCGGCGGGCTCGCGATCGCCGTCCTCTCGATCCTGTTCGGGCTCGCCGGCTTTGCCGCGATCTGGCAGAACGGCTCGCGCGGCATGGGGCGCATCCTGCTCGCTTTCCTGATCGACGGCGCGATCCTCGCCTATCCGGCCTATCTTGGCCTGCAATACCGCAAGCTGCCGGCGATCCACGACATCACCACCAACCCAATCGACCCGCCGCGCTTCGACGCGCTGGCGCCCGTACGCACCGGCGATGGCACCAACACCGCGGTCTATGCCGGCCTCTATTCGGCTGAGCAGCAACGCCAGTTTTATCCCGACATCGAGCCGATCGAGCTGGAGATCCCGGTGGACCGCGCCTATGCGATCGCGCGTCAGCTCGTCAATAAGCGCAAATGGCTCGTCATCGACGAGCGCGCGCCGCAGCCGCCGCGCCGTATCGGCCGCATCGAGGCAGTCGCGCGCACGCCGATCATGGGGTTCCGCGAGGACGTCTCGATACGGATCGTGCCTGATGGCGATGATTCGCGTGTCGATATCCGCTCTGCCTCGCGTTATTTCGAGAGCGACCTCGGCAGTAACGCTGCCCGCGTCAAGAAATTCATTGATGATCTCAACACCGCCGCCGATGCCGATGCGCTCAAGCCGGTGAAGAAGGCCCCGGTCGCGCCGCCAAAGACGCCGGCGAAGACGGTGAAGAAGTGAAATTGGCGAATGGGGAATAGCGAATAGCGAATGGAGCCGTCCATTCGCCATTCCCCATTCGCTATTCGCCCTCAGGCCATCCGGTACGTGCCGCCGATCACGGGATCGCCGTCCGTCGCAACCACGCCCCGCGCGACCAGGTCCTCCAGGTGCGCCAGCACGGAGTAGCCGGCGGCGGTCGTCAGCCTGGGGTCGATCCCGATATAGATCGCACGCACCATGGTCGGGATGTCAGTCTCGCCCTTGGCGAGGCGATGCAGGATCGAGGCCTCGCGCGCCTTGCGATGACGGATCAGGAAGCGCACGAAGCGCGGGCCGTCCGGAATCTCCGGGCCGTGGCCGGAGAAGTAGAGATCCTCCTCGCGGGACGCGAGACGGTCCAGCGAGTCCATATAGTCGATCATCGAGCCGTCGGGCGGCGCCACGATCGATGTCGACCATCCCATGACGTGATCGCCGACGAAGTTGAATTTCCGCTCGGGCCAGGCAAAGGCGAGATGGTTTGCGGTGTGGCCGGGCGTCGCCACCGCCTCGAGCCGCCAACCGGCGCCTTCGATGACGTCGCCATGGGCGATCCTGACATCGGGCGTGAAATCGCGATCGGCGCCGGATTCCGGATTGTGCTTCTCACTCTCGAAGCGTGGGCGCGAGGCACGGTGCGGGCCTTCGGCATAAACGGGCGCGCTTGTTACCTGCTTGATCCGCGCGGTGTTCGGCGAGTGATCGCGGTGGGTGTGGGTGACGAAGATGTGGCTCACCGTCTCGCCGCGCACGGCCTCCAGCAGCGCCGCCGCATGCGCCTCGTCGTCCGGGCCGGGGTCGATGATGGCGACGTTGCCCTTGCCCACGATGTAGCTGACCGTGCCGGTGAAGGTGAACGGGCTCGGATTGTTGCAGAGCACGCGCCGCACGCCGGGGCGGACCTCCTCGACGATTCCGGGCGTTAGCGGAAAGTTGCGGTTGAACGGGACGTCGTCATTGTCGGACATGGGACTTCCTGTGCACTGCCGACCCTCGCCGTCATACCCCGCGAAGGGGGTATCCAGTACGCCGCGGCGTCTGTGGCGAAAGGCGCGATCTCTGGAATACTGGATCGCCCGCCCCAGTGCGCAACTGCGCACAAGGCGGGCGATGACAGCTGAGCAAGATAATGGCCACCGAAGACGTGGTTAGAAAAAAGCCTGAATGCCCGTGATCGCGCGGCCCAGGATCAGGGCGTGGACGTCGTGGGTGCCCTCGTAGGTGTTGACCGTCTCGAGATTCTGGACGTGGCGCATCACGTGGTACTCGATCGAGATGCCGTTGCCGCCGTGCATGTCGCGGGCGGTGCGGGCGATGTCGAGCGCCTTGCCGCAATTGTTGCGCTTCATGAGCGAGATCATCTCGGGCGCGAACTTGCCCTCGTCCATCAGGCGGCCGACGCGAAGCGAGCCCTGAAGGCCGAGCGCGATCTCGGTCTCCATGTCGGCGAGCTTCTTCTGCACCAGCTGGGTCGCGGCAAGCGGCTTGCCGAACTGCTTGCGGTCGAGCGTGTACTGGCGGGCGCGGTGCATGCAGTCTTCAGCGGCCCCTAGCGCACCCCAGGAGATACCGTAACGGGCGCGGTTGAGACAGCCGAACGGGCCCTTCAGGCCGGAGACGTTGGGCAGCAGGGCGTCCTCGGGAACCACGACGCCGTCCATCACGATCTCGCCGGTAATTGAGGCGCGAAGCGACAGCTTGCCCCCGATCTTCGGCGCGGAGAGACCCTTCATGCCCTTCTCCAGCACGAAGCCGCGGATCTGGTTGTCGTGCGCCGCCGACTTGGCCCACACCACGAACACATCGGCGATCGGCGCGTTCGAGATCCACATCTTGCTGCCAGTGAGGCGATAGCCGTCCGAAACCTTCTCGGCACGGGTCTTCATGCCGGCGGGGTCGGAGCCGGCGTCGGGCTCGGTCAGGCCGAAGCAGCCGACCCACTCGCCGCTGGCGAGCTTCGGCAGGTATTTCTTGCGCTGGTTCTCGTCGCCATAGGCGTAGATCGGATACATCACCAGCGAGGACTGCACCGAGTTCATCGAGCGATAGCCGGAATCGACCCGCTCGATCTCGCGCGCGACGAGGCCATAGGCGACGTAGCTCGCATTGGCGCAGCCATATTCCTCCGGCAAGGTGATGCCGATCAGGCCGAGTTCACCCATTTCGTTGAAGATCTCGCGGTCCGTCTTCTCTTCGAGATAGGCCTGGGAGACGCGTGGCAGCAGCTTGTCCTGGGCATAGGCGCGAGCGGTGTCGCGCACCATGCGCTCGTCTTCGGTGAGTTGCTCGTCGAGCAGGAACGGATCGTCCCACTGGAATGAAGCCGCAGCCGGCTTGTCCTTGGCCTGAGGGCGCACGCTCATGAAACGTCCTTTCGCGTCTGGTTCCGTCATAAATTGCCGGACAAATTAGAGCGCCGCGGCAACAAGTGCAATTGCATCCTGGTTTCGATCGATGCGAGGCGAAGCATCGAACCCGGAATCTCCTCGCTTCTACGACATCGAGATTCGGCGTCTGGCGCTTTCAGCGCAATCCCGGAATGACACTGCGTGTCAGCTTTCGAGCTGCTCGTTGGCGACGATCTCGATGCCGAAGCCCGACAGGCCTTTGTAGTCGTGCACCGAGGACGTGAGGTGCCGGATCGAAGTGACGCCGAGATCGCGCAGGATCTGCGCGCCGACGCCGACCTCACGCCATTGGCGGTTGCGGTCAGCTTCCGTGGACGACTCGTCCGGCAGCGGCGCCACGGGCACACCGGCTGCGCCGTCGCGCAGGTAAACCAGCACGCCACGGCCGGATTTCTTGAAATGCTCGAGCACCGCCGCCATGCGCTTATGGCCCGTGAAAGTGTCCTTGACGATGTTCGGCTTGTGGAAGCGCGTCAGCACGTTCTTGCCGTCGCCAACGCCATTGTAGACGAAGGCGACGTGGGCGATGGAATCGAACGGCGAGCGGTAGGCATAGCCCTGCAAGGGTCCGATCGGGCTCTCGGTGATGAAGGTCGAGACCCGCTCGATCAGCTTCTCGCGCGCCTGGCGGTAGGCGATCATATCCGCGATGGTGACGTGCTTGAGCTTGTGCTCGGCGGCGAAGCGGGCGACTTGCTCACCCTTCATCACGCTGCCGTCGTCGTTCATGAGCTCGCTGATGACACCCACCGGCGGCAGGCCGGAGAGCTTGCAGAGGTCAACCGCGGCTTCAGTGTGGCCGGAGCGCAGCAGCACGCCGCCGTCCTTGGCAATCAGCGGGAAGATGTGGCCAGGCCGGGCGAAGTCGTTAGCGCCGACATTGGGATTGGCCAGCGCGCGACAGCACGAGGCACGTTCCTCGGCCGAGATGCCGGTGCCGCCATCGGGCTTGTAGTCGATTGAGACCGTGAACGCGGTGGTGTGCGCCGAATCGTTGTGGGCGACCATCGGATCGAGCCGCAGACGGCGCGCGTCCTCGGTGGTCACGGGCGCGCAGACGATGCCGGAGGTATGGCGGATGATGAACGCCATCTTCTCGGCGGTGCAGAGCGAGGCGGCGACGATCAGATCGCCCTCGCCCTCGCGATCCTCATCATCGGTGACGACGACGAGCTCGCCTCGGGCAAAGGCCTGCAAGACTTCCTGGACGCTATCGGGCATTTCCCAATCTCTATCGGTTATAGCCGGGAGGCTTAGCCGGACTTGGGCCGGGGCGCTAGTCTCCCCAGCGCAACCACATATGCCAGGCGGCAGGCCTGCCAGGGTCATTCAGGCTTGCAGCGAAGATATCAAGGATATAGGCGGCGCGCGCCGGAGAGGAAGGCCGGCCGGTCAGGGTAGCACTTCGCGCCGCTCGCCGAGCCGTTGATCGAGCTCGGCGCGCTTGTCGGCCAGAAGGCCAGCCTGGGCGGCTTCGATCACCGTGAACAGCTCGTGGGCGTCGCTGAGCCGGGTCACCGTGACATAGCTGGCGCCGGCCTCGTAGAGTTCGCCGACGTCGGCCAGGAGGTCGGCCGTGGCCACGATCAGGGCGGTGGGGTTGAGCGCGCGGACGTGGCGGACCAGCTTCTCGTTGGTGGCGCCTTTCAGCAGCGAATCCGGCACACTGAGGATGATGATCTCGGACTTGCCGATGCCGGCATGGAGTAGCGTGTCGACATTGCTGATGTCGCCATAGATCACGTGCAGTCCCCGCGAGAGCAGGGTCTGGTACACATTCGGGTTGAAATCGACCACCGTGATCTGCTCCAGCAGCACCGGAGCCTGCCGCTCGATCTCGGCTAGCAACGCGCTCGCCGCACGGAAAAAGCCGAGGATGACGATGCGGCGGGCCTCGCCGTGGCCGCCCTCATGGGCCTCCTCGGCATGGCCACTGCCATGATCGAGGTCGCGCAGGCCAATCCGCTTCAGGGGCCCAATCATCCAGCGGGTGATCTCGTCACTGCGCGTCATCACGAAGGTCGAGAGCACGGCCAGAACCACGAAGGCAAAGGAGGCCGCGTTCGCCGTCTCGGCTGCGATGTGATGGTCGGCGATGCCGGTCTGGATCACCACCAGCGAGAACTCGGAGATCTGGGCGAGGTTGAGGGCCGGCAACAGGCTGGCGCGCAGCCCCTGTTTCATCAGATAAAGCGGAGTAAAGGTGGTCACGAGCCGGCTCACCACGGTAAACGCCGCGATCATCAAAGCGAGCCCGATCACGGAGAGGCCGGGCACGGGGATGGTCATGCCGAGTGCGACGAAGAACAGGGTGATGAAGAAGTCGCGGAGCGTGGTGACCTTGGCCGTGACATCGAGCGCATAGGGAAAGGTCGAAAGCGAGACGCCGGCGATCAGGGCGCCCATCTCGCGCGACAGCGACAGCCGCTCCGCCATCTCGGCGACGAGAAAGCACCAGGCCAGCGCGCCGAGCAGGATCAGCTCGGGCCGCCGGGCGATCTGGTGAAACAGGCGCGGCAGCACGTAGCGGCTGACCAACAGCGCGGCGGCGACCAGCACTGCGACGCGGCCGATCGAGAGCAGGATGACGCTGACTTGCAGATTAGCCAGGCTCGGCTGCACCGCCAGGAACAGGATGGCGAAGATATCCTGGAGCACCAGCACGCCGAGGGTGATACGCCCTGGCAGCGTGTCGAGCTCGCGCTTCTCGTAGAGCACCTTGACGATGATGACGGTGCTCGACAACGCGCAGGCGACACAGAGATAGACAGCATCGAAATGCCCGCTGCCGAGGGACAAGCCAATGCCGACGAAGAACAGGACCCCGAGCAGGCAGCCCCCGAGCAGCTGGCCGGCTGCCGCGAACAGGATCACCTTTCCCGCCCGCACGATCTTCTTCAGGTCGATCTCCAGCCCGATCATGAACAGCATGAAGATCAGGCCGAGCTCGGAGATGACGCTGATCGATTCCTGCGATTTGACCCAGCCGGCGCCGAATGGACCTATGCAGAAACCGGCGATAAGGTAGGCCAGGATCAGGGGCTGCCGGGAGAAATGGGCGAGCAGGCCCAGCATCCAGGCAAACAGAATACAGAGAGTGATGTCGCGAATGAGCTCGTGCATGCCAAATTGGTCCGTTTTGCCGCACCCTAGAGATGGGTCGCGGTGCGGCAAGCGAGCAATTCGTCACATGCGCGAAGGGCTCTTCGCAGCAATGCTGCTATGCCCCCTCGCCTATGCCGTGCCCACCGCCGCGCAATCGAAAATCAGTATCGAACAAAGCTTTGCCGATTCGCTCACCGCGCTGCCGAAGGACGAACTCGCCGTATCCGGCGGGTTCTACGTGCCCGCCTATTCCAGCGTCGCGATGAGCCAGGGCAAGCTGCGTGTCGACTTCTCGGTGACGCTGAGCGTGCACAACGCCTCCGAGACCCAGCCGCTGGTGGTCAAACGCATCGCCTATTTCGACACCGCAGGCAAGCAGGTCGAGAGCTATCTGAAGGCGCCGGTCGCCTTGAGACCGCTCGCCACCGTCTCGATCTTCATTCCGACCGACGACGTACGGGGCGGGACTGGAGCCAATTTTCTCGTCGACTGGGCCGCGCCAAGCGAGATCGCCGAGCCCGTGGTCGAAGCCTTGATGGTTGGCGGCGTCGCCAATGCGCATTACGCTTTCATCAGCCAGGGACGTCCGACCCGGACGGCCGGCAAGAAGTAAGAGAGGCCGGTGCACGCCGACCGCCCCAACAAGAACAAGACGAGGAACGCCCATGACGTCCAGCTTCGATTTCGCACCCCTGTTTCCCGCGGGGCTGCCGGCCCCCTCCGCGCGCTGGACGGGCCTTGCCAAATACAGCTTCGTCGGCGGCAACAACGACTCCGAACAGGTGCCGCTCGAGGGCCTGATCGAGGCGACAAACCTGGCACTACAGCGCGAGGGCCGCTCGCTCGCCACCTATGGGCTGGCGCATGGACCTCAGGGGTATTTGCCCTTGCGCGAATTCCTGGTGACCAAGCTCAAGCGCGATGCCGGCATCACCTGCACGGTCGACGACCTCCTGATCGTCTCCGGCTCGCTTCAGGCGCTCGATCTCGTCAACGCCACGCTGCTAGCGCGCGGCGACACCGTCATTTTCGAGCAGGAGAGCTATCAGGGCTCGCTGACCCGCCTGGCGCGGCTCGGCGTCAACGTGGTGGGCATCCCCCTCGACAAGGACGGCATGCGCATGGACGTGCTGGCCTCCACTCTCGCCGATCTGAAGAGCCGCGGCATCCGGCCGAAATACATCTACACGATTCCGACCGTGCAGAACCCGACCGGCAGCATCATGCCAGAGAGCCGACGCGCCGAGCTGCTGCGCCTGTCATCCGAATACGGCGTGCCGATCTTCGAAGACGATTGCTATGCGGACCTCGTCTGGTCCGGGCAGCGGCCGCCGGCGATCCATGCGATGAGCCGAAACGGCGGCGTGATCCATATCGGCTCGTTCTCGAAATCGATCGCGCCGGCGCTGCGCGTCGGCTTCGTCGTAGCACCCTGGGATGTGATGTCGCGGATGCTGGCGCTGAAGACGGATGCCGGCTCGGGCGCGCTGGAGCAGATGGTGCTCGCGACCTATTGCAAGCCGCACTTCGCGAGCCATGTGCCGGCACTGACGAAAGCGTTGCGCACCAAGCTCGATACGTTGATGGAGGCCCTCAACGAGCAGTTCGGGACGGCGGCCGAGTTCGATGAGCCCAAGGGCGGCATCTTCCTCTGGGTGAAACTGCCCGACCAGGTCGATACGCTCAAACTGTATCAAGCCGCGCTTGCCGCCGGTGTCTCGATCAATCCGGGGCCGGAATGGTCGACCAACAAGAACCATTCCAGCTCACGACTGAGGCTCTGCTTTGCGAGCCCTACGCATCAGCAGATCCGTGAGGGCGTCGCCGTACTGGCCGAGGTTTGCCGCAAGGAATTTGGCGTGCCGGCCCGCAGTGCCAATATCGAGAAGAGGGCCTGATACCAAGCCAGCTGGGGCTGGCTGCCGCGGATGCGGAGGCTAGCCGCAGCAAGAGGACCACCGAGATGTTGCTCTTACCGGCCTCGATCTGGACGACGTAACGCTCAAAAATCCCTTCGCCCGCAAAATTGACGACTTGATTCAGCAGTGGTCTATCCACGTTCGCCTCCGGAAAGTGCATCCTACCCGGAAGCGGCCGGCCTCATTGACGCGGATCCGATTCGCGCGCGATCGGCAGCCAGCGTGGGCGGCCGTGAGCGGGATGCTGTACTTTGAAATTCTTCGAGGCGGGGCTTGCCAGGACATGACGCGTTGCTTGAGCCGCTGGATCGCGGCTGCGCTGCCGTGGGTCGCACTCGTGTCCGCGGCGCATGCCGAGACGCTTGCGGTAAGGGTCGAACAATGGGGCCTGCTCGGCTCTTGGGCGGTCGACTGCGCGGCTCGGCCCGACCGCGACAAGGGCGCACGGTTGACTTACGAGATCACGAAGGACGGCCGGGTGATGTACCGGCGCAATTTCGGCGACGCCAGGGACGAGAACGAGGTGGTCTCCGCCACGGTCGATGCCGAAGGCCTGCTCAATGTGATGGTGTTCTTCCCCTCGCTCCATCAGACGCGCGAATTCGGACTCCTCTTGCAGGAGGATGGCAGCCTGCGCGCGATCTACAATCGCAGCGAGCGCGGCGAGTACACGATCAGAGACGGCAAATACGTCGCGACCGGCGCGCCAACACCGGCGCAGCAACGCTGTGATTAACAGCCGTTCAGAATTCTCCCGCCGTTCCTCCGGAACGTTCGCGTGCATGTACGGTTTAGATGTGCATTCGATTGGAGGAGGACATCATGAAGAAGCGTGGTTATGTGGTTGCAGCTCTCGGCGCGCTCGTGATCGCAGGGCCGACTCTGGCGAGCGCCGAGACGGTGGTGATCAAGCGCGGTCATCATCATCACGGCCCGTACGCTGCCCGCGCCGAATACGGCATGCATCGTGACCACGGCTGGCATCGCGGCTGGCACCATCGCGGCGACAAGGTCGTCGTAATCAAGCGCAGTCATCGCCACCATCACTGGGACTAAAGCGCAACGCAGCATGGAGATGGCCCCTCGCGGGGCCATTTTCTGCGCGTTCGAAAGCACTCGGGGCTAATCCCACGCCGGCGCAAAGCCGGGATTGACGCAGCGCCTGTCCTTCGGCAGTGCGGCGATCTTGTTGCGGTCGGCATCGTCGAGCGTGATCTTCAGGGCATCGAGATTGGCCTGCTGGCTCTCGCGCCGCGACGCCTTCGGGATCGCCACGACGCCGTCTTGATCGAGCAACCATTTCAGCGCCACTTGAGCCGCGGTCGCGTTGTGCTTAACGCCGATCTCGCTCAGCACCGGATCTGTTGCGAAGCGCCCCTGCGCCAGCGGACAATAGGCGACCAGCGGAATCCTCCTGGCACTGAGATAGGCCAACACCTTCGATTGATCGAGCATGGCGTGATATTCGACCTGGTTGCAGGCGATTGGCGCCTTGATGTCCTCGACGGCAATCTTGAGCAGCGCGGTGGTAAAGTTCGCAACGCCGATCGCCCGCGTCCGCCCCTCCTCCTTGAGCTTCATCAGGGTCTCGAACACCGCGCCCCAATTGGCGATTTTCGACGGCCAGTGCACGAGATAGAGGTCGACATGGTCGAGCCTGAGCTTCTTTAGGCTGGCATCGAAAGCGCGACGGATCGCCTCCGGCGCCAGATTCTCGTGCCAGACCTTTGTGGTGATGTGCAGTTCGCCGCGCGGCAGGCGGGAAGCGGCGATGGCCGAGCCGATCGACTCCTCATTGGCGTACATCTCGGCGGTGTCGATGTGGCGATAGCCAATCGACAGGGCGCTCTCGACCGCGGCCCGGCAGGCATCGCCCTGCATGCGGAAGGTGCCGAGGCCGAGCTTGGGCATGCTAATGCCCTGTGTCTGCAGATGGTGCATGAAACAGGCTCCTGACGTAGTTCATCGCGCCAGACGCGCGGTGACAGACTCTTCGGTGATGGAAAGGAAGTTGCAGGAGCAGCGACCATAGCGCGGGAGACGCCGGGCGGCCAATCAAGATCAAGTTAATGGCCTACGAATGCTGAGCCACGACGGCCGGTCGTGCCTGCTGCTGCGGCTGGATATCGACTGACCAGAGATCGCGGTTATCGACGTCCTTCAAGGTCACTCTCATCACACCGCTGCGGCCGTCGATGTCGACCCGGCCGAAGAACTGCAAGCCGAAGCACGGCGCCAGATTCTCGCCCTGCGCAGCGCTACAGCCGTGCTGGTACATTGCGACCGGACCAAACGTGTCATCGAGTTCGCCCGGGCTCCAGGTGCCGGCATGCAGCGGGCCGGAGACGAACTCCCAGAACGGATCGAAGTCCTGGAATTGCGCCTTGTTGGGATCGTAATAGTGCGCGGCGGTGTAGTGCATGTCGGCAGTGAGCCAGACGATGTTGCGGATTCCGGCGCGCTTGATGAACGCCAGCAGATCGGCGATCTCGTGCTCACGCCGGTCGGGCGGCCCATTGCCGAGCGCAACGGCGTCCAGGCTGATCAGGCCGATCGGCAAATCGGCCGCAATCACCTTCCAGGTCGCGCGTGAGGCAGCGAGCTCGCGCTTCAACCAGGCGAGCTGCTCGGTGCCGAGGATCCAGCCGCGATGGTCGCATCCCTTGTTCCAGGTGCCATCGCGATAGCTACGCATGTCGATCATGAAAACGTCGAGCAGCGGGCCGTAAGCGATCTTGCGATAGACCCGACCCTGCCGCGCGCCAACGTCGCGGATCGGCACGAAATCGAAGAAGGCGCGGCGGGCGCGCGCGACCAAGAGCGGCGTGCCGTCGTCCTCGTAACCGGCGGCGTCGTAGCTGCCGGTCGGCGACCAGTCGTTGGTGACCTCGTGATCATCCCACTGCGCCAACATCGGCACCTCGGCATGGAAGGCGCGAAAGTGTTCGTCGAGGTGGTTGTATTTGTAATTGCCGCGGAACTGCGCCAGCGTGTGCGCGACCTCGGATTTTTCCTCAGTGACGATGTTGCGCCAAATTCCGCCGTTCGGCAGGTTTTGTTCGGCAGGAATCGTGCAGTCTGCATAGATGTGGTCGCCGGAATGGATGAAGAAATCCGGGCGGTTGTCGAGCATGGTGCGATAGCTGCGATATCCGCCGCGCGAGACGTCGATGCCCCAGCCCTGCCCCGCGGTGTCGCCGGACCACAGGAACGAGATCGACTGGCCCGCAGCCGGCGCGGTGCGGAAATGGCCGACGCGGCTTTCGCCGGCAATCCCGGTCGCGGCGTCGTCTAAGCGGACGCGGTAGAAGATGTCCTGCCCGGGAGGCAGATCGTTCAGCAGTAGTTTTGAGGTGAAATCGGCCTCGGGCAGCGCATCGCCGGAGGCCGACGCGACGATCGCCTTGAAGCTCTCGAGGGTCGAGCACTCCACCCGCATCCGCGCCGCTCGGTCGGCACGCGCCCAGATCACGGCGGAGGCTCCAGAGACATCGCCGGACTGGATGCCGCTCGTGATCTGCGGACGGTCGGCAGCGCGACTGAGATGCGGCTTTGCGAGCGTCCCAAGCGAGGCGACGGCGAGACTGGAGGTTGAATGGACCAAAAATTGCCGCCGGGTCCATGCCCGCGCGGCGCGGAGCGTTGCCATTCAGGAAACCTTCGTCGAATCGCAACGGAAGGTGCCTGCGCTCCTTGACTCTATCCTTACGGTTTCTTGACTTCGCGCCTACGATTTTACGACGCGCGGATGACGGTTTCGACTGGCAAGCGTAACCACGGTGCAGGTGCGCTTCCTCGCCCGCTTGCGGCGGCGAGGTGAAGAGGCAGCAGCGCTGCGACTAACGCTTCCAATTGCAGATGCCGCCGGAGCGGCATGGCCAAGTCTGGATACGCGTGTCCAGCGCCTGTGCGTCGAGCGGATTGCCGTGGCGATGCGAGAGTTTGGTGCGGGCCGTACCGCGCGGCTGAACGCTCCGGCCATGCCCGACCTTGGGCTCGGCCACGTGCACGCGTTCGGCGGCAACCTTCTTCGGCACGTGGATCGGCTCGGCGCGCGCCTGCGCCTCGTTGCCGCCGCGTGCCTCCAAAGCGACCGGCGCGAACTGCGTCTCAGGACCAAGCCGCTTCGGCGACAGCACGGCCTTGGACAGATCGAGACCCAGATATTCGTCAGGCTTGTAGTCGTCAGCACTCGCGAGGCCCGCCGCTGCGAGCACGAGCGCCATCGCAATTGCAAAGGGAACGCTTTTCAGGACCACGAGCACCTCCTGAAATTGATGAAGGGGTAATTTACCCCTATTTAGGAGGCGCCACGCGCAATTCCAGCGGCCAATTGCCGCCGTGGTTAAGAAGTTTGGCGGAGTCAGGCGACTTTTCGCGTCGTCTCCGTCCCATCCAGGAACCCGATCAGGCGGCTGCGGATGATGGTTTCCGCCTCACTCATGATGCGGTCGACGAGCTCCTTGCAGGAGGGAATGTCGTGGATGAGGCCTGCGACCATGCCGCAGCTCCAGGCGCCCGCGTCCATCTGACCGTCCAGCATGATCCTGGGATAGACACCCGCGACCTGGTCGTGAATGTCGTCGATGGTGAGCTTGGTGCCCTTCTCGCGCTCGATCTCGAGCAGGCGGTCGACATTGGCGTTCTTCAGGACGCGCTCGGTATTGCGCAGCGCCCGCATGATCAGGCGGGTGTCGAGTTCGGTGGCGGCGACCAGCGCGTTCTTGACGTTCTGATGCACCGGCGCTTCCTTGGTGGCGATGAAGCGAGTGCCCATGTTCATGCCGGCTGCGCCGAGTGACAACGCCGCGACCAGGCTGCGCCCGTCGGCCATGCCCCCGGAGGCGACGAAGGGAATCTTCAACTCTTCCGCCGCGCGCGGCAGCAGGATCATGTTGGGAACGTCGTCCTCGCCGGGATGGCCGCCGCATTCAAAGCCGTCGACGCTGACGGCGTCGCAGCCGATCCGCTCCGCCTTCAGGGAGTGGCGCACCGAGGTGCATTTGTGGATGACCTTGATGCCGGCCGCCTTCAGCGCCGGCATGTATGCTTCCGGGCTGCGGCCCGCTGTCTCCACCGCTTTGATGCCACCTTCGACGATGGCCGCGATGTATTCCGGATAAGGCGGCGCCGAGAAGGTCGGCAGGAAGGTGAGATTCACGCCGAACGGCTTGTCCGTCATGTCGCGGCAGCGCGCGATCTCCTTGGCCAGCAGCTCGGGCGTCTTCTGCGTAAGCCCGGTGATGATGCCGAGCCCGCCGGCATTGGAGACGGCGGCGGCCAGCTCGGCAAAGCCGACGAAATGCATGCCGCCCTGGATGATCGGGTGCTCGATGCCGAACAGTTCGGTGATCGCGGTCTTCACGTCAGTTTCCTCCCAGGGCTTTGCTTGATGTCAGGTTCAGTCTAGCCGCAGTCTCGTGCCGCGGTCACCCCTTCTCTCTGAACGGGAGAGCCCGTCAGTGCCCCCGCGCCGGCGCGCTCAAATCGATCCTGCGGAGCACGGCTGCGGTGGGGATCATCAGCAGGGCGATAATCGCAAGCGTCCAGAACACGTCGATATAGGCGAGGAGGTCGACCTGCTGCTGCAAGGTCTTGCCAACCCATGCGACCGCCTGCGACGCGGCATCGCTTGCATTGGAGCCCTGCGCTTGGAAGTAACGTGTCATGGCGTCGATGGTCTGCTGGTAGCCGAGATCGGACGGCGCTGCGTGCTCGATCAGGCGGCTCTGGTGGAATTGCTGGCGCTGCGCCAGAATGGTCTGCGCCAGCGCGACACCCATGGAGCCGCCGATATTGCGGGCGACATTGATCAGCGCCGAGGCCTGGTTGGTCCTGTCCGGCGGGATGCCGTCATAGGACGCGGTCGTCACCGGCAGGAACAGGAAGGGGAGACCGAGCGCAAGGAAGATGCGCGACAGCGCAGCGTAGCCGTAGGTGATGTCGCCGGTCAGCCCGGTGAGATGCCACATCGAGAACGCGACGATGGCGGCACCACACATGATGAGATATTTCGGCTGCACGATGCCGACGAGGCGGCCAACCACCGGCATCAGCACCAGCGTCGCGACGCCGCCGGGCGACAACGCGAGACCGGCCAGCATCGCGGTGTAGTTCAGCTCGGTCTGGAGCAGTTGCGGCAGGAGCTGCGTCGTCGAGATCAGCACCGCGCCGGTGCCGAGCATGACGAGGAAGCAGGCGGCGAACTGACGGCGGCCAAGCAGGCGAAGGTCGACGATGGGCTGCTCCCGCGTCAGCTCCCAGGGAATGAGCGAGAGCAGCGAGACGGCCGCGAGCACCGCGAAGACGACGATCATGTTCGATCCGAACCAGTCATTGCGCTGGCCTTCGTCGAGCACGAATTCGAGCGAGCCGAGCCCGATCGCAACGAGGGCGAAACCGACATAGTCGACGCGCAGACCCTTGCTGAGCAGCTTCTCCCTCTCCTCCTCTGCGCCCGACGGCTCTTTGACCAGCGTGCCGACCAGGAACAACGACAGCAATCCCATGGGAACGTTGATCAGGAACACCCAGTGCCAAGTATACGTATCGGTAATCCAGCCGCCGAGCGTCGGCCCGATCACTGGCGCGACCACGACGGCGACGCCGTAGATGGCAAAGGCCTGGCCACGCTTATGCGGTGGGAAGGAATCGGCGAGGATCGCCTGCTCGCTGGTCGCCATGCCGCCGCCACCAAGGCCTTGCAAGATCCGGAACAGTACCAGCGATTGCAAATTCCAGGCGAAGCCGCACAGGAGCGACGCGATCGAGAACGTCGCGACGCACATCATGTAGAAGCGCTTGCGGCCGATCACGGTCGACAGCCAGCCCGAGATCGACAGCACGACGGCGTTGGCGACGAGATAGCTGGTGATGACGTAGGTGCTCTCGTCGATGCCGACCGCGAGCCCGCCGGCAATGTGGCGCAAGGCGACGTTGGCGATGGTGGTGTCGAGCACCTCCATGAAGGTCGCGATCGAGACCACGAAGGCGATCAGATAGGGATTGTGCCCGCCCGCCGCCGACCGCTCCGGCGACCAACCCCCGGCGGACGCGCCGCCTTGCGTGACGTCCGTCATCGCACCCTGGTCCAGGGCACGACCGACATGCCCGGTCCGACCGGCAGATCGGGCGGCCAGTTGTCGACCACGATCTTCACCGGCACACGCTGCACCACCTTGACGTAGTTGCCGGTGGCATTCTCCGCCGGCAGCAGGCTGAACGCGGTGCCTGAGCCCGGCTGCACCGAATCGACGTGGCCGGTCAGCTTGCGGCCGGGATAGGCATCGATGCGCATCTCTACCGGCTGGCCTGGCCGCATGTCGTTGAGCTGTGTTTCTTTATAGTTGGCGACGATCCAGACCTCGTCGGGCACGAACATCATCAGGCTCTGGCCGGCGGTGACGAATGTGCCCTTGGCGGCGGAGAGCTTGACGACGCGACCGGACTGCGCCGCAACGACGCTGGTATATTGCAGGTTCAGCTTGGCCTGATCGAGCTGCGCCTGCGATTGCCCGAGCTGCGCCTTGGCGCCTTCGAGCTGCGCTTGTAGCGATTTGATGCTCAGTTGCGCGGCCGTCACCGCGGTCTTGGCGCGCTCGGTGTTGGCCTGCTGCGCCTGAAGGTCGGAACGGGTCTGTTGCTGGCGCTGCACGGTTCCGGCTCCCTTTTCGACCAGATCCTGGGCGCGCGCGAATTCTTCCTGCGAGAACTGGAGTTGGGCCTCAGCCTGTTCGAGCTGCGCCTGGGCCTGCTTGATCTGCTCCTGCTGGGAGTCGATTTGCGCCCCGACATTGGCGATGTTCGCTTTGGCCGCCGCGACCTGCGCATCGGCTTGATCGATGGCGATGCGATAGTCGCGCTCGTCGAGCTTGGCGAGAAGGTCGCCGGCATTGACGTGCTGGTTGTCCGTGACCGGGATGTCGGTCACGTAACCACCGACCTTCGAAGCCACCGAAAAACTGCGCGCGGCGACGAAAGCGTCGTCGGTGGATTCGTAATGGCGGACCTCAAGCCAATAGAGCAGACCGCCGACGAGCGCCGCGATCAGCACGATGGCGCCGACAGTTGCCAACAGCCAATGCTGGCGAAGCCTCGCGCGCAACGGCGGCGCCGGTTCGCCCGACTGCTCCTTGACGTCGCGGGATTGATCAGGATTCGTTCTCGGAGCTTCCTTCGTCCACTGCGGCTGCTCCGCGGACGGCCCACGCTCCCGGGTTTGAGCATCCACGCTGACCACCTTTTATCGGGACTACCGGTCGCAAGCCAATTGAGCCAAGCTTGCGCGCCGGCAGCCCAACCGCAGCGCCGAAGCATGGTTCCGACTTGCTGGAGCACCGCTGTCATTCGTGAATGCGGTGCTCAGAAAGCGCGGCACCGCCGCGCTGCGCTTCTCGATCGCTCTTACGGAAAGTGGACGTTAGTGCGTCTTGGTCTCGTGCCATTTCTCGAGGTCGGGCTTTACTTTGTCCGATCCCTGCTCTTTTTCCGGATTGCCCTTCCAAGGCTTGTCCGTCTGCCTGTGCGAACCCCAGTCGCTCTCAGTCCGGGGATCATCGGTAGGCCGTTCCTTACTCATCGTATCGTCCTTTGCTACGCGAAGGGAACGCCGTAATAGGCATTGATACCGCGTACGGCAGCATCATCACCCCAGTTCCACTCAGCCTTCTCACCATATTTCGGAGCGCCTTCCAGATCCTTCGCGGTAATCGCGGTAACATAGTCGCCGAGCTCGGTGTCGTATTTCAGGGACTGCCAGGGCAACGGGTAATGATCATTGCCGAGGCCGAGAAATCCGCCGAAGCCAAGCACTGCGTAAGAGACCTTGCCGCTGATCTTGTCGATCATGACGCGTTCGATTGAACCGATCCGGTTTCGATCGGCCCCATAGACCGATGTTCCTTCGACCTTGTCACTTCCGATCAGCCGGCCCATCTCGTTTTGGTCCAGTTCACCCTGATCCAGCATCGTCATTCTCCACTCAGCCATTTGTGAATCAACGGCGCGAGGTCAGCGATCGTTCCGACGCGGTTCCGCAAGAGCCAAGGAACATCGCCGGAAACAACAGGTTCTCTGAGTCTAACCAGGTCCGAACCGAGAGAGCCGCCCGTAATGTCTCAGACCGTCTCAGACTTCATCGTTCAGCGCCTGCATCAATGGGGCGTGCGTCACATCTTCGGTTACCCCGGAGACGGCATTAACGGCGTGTTCGGCGCCATGAACCGGGCTGAAGGCCAGATCGGCTTCGTGCAGGCGCGGCACGAGGAGATGGCGGCATTCATGGCGACCGCCTACGCGAAATTCGCGGGCCAGCTCGGCGTCTGTATCGCGACCTCGGGGCCCGGCGCTTCGCACCTCGTCACCGGTCTCTACGATGCACTGCTGGATCACCAGCCGGTGCTCGCCATCGTCGGCCAGCAGGCGCGCAATGCGCTGGGTGGGAGCTACCAGCAGGAACTTGACCTGGTGTCGATGTTCAAGGACGTCGCCGGCGCCTATGTCGCACAAGCCTCTTCGCCCGCGCAGGTCCGGCACTTGATCGATCGCGCCGTGCGGATCGCCCTGGCGAGACGAGTCCCGACAGCGATCATCCTGCCCAACGACATCCAGGAAGAGCCTTACGAGGACCCGCCCCGTGCGCACGGCACGTTGCATTCTGGCATCGGCTACAGCGCGCCCAGCATCACGCCGCGTGACGCCGATCTCGACCGCGCGGCGGACATCCTCAATGCCGGCAATAAGGTTGCGATGCTCGTCGGGGCCGGCGCGCTTGGCGCCACCGACGAAGTCATCGCGGTCGCCGACCGGCTGTCGGCCGGCTGCGCCAAGGCGCTGCTCGGCAAGGCCGCACTCCCGGACGACCTGCCATGGGTCACCGGCTCGATCGGCCTGCTCGGCACCGAGCCCAGCTACAACATGATGATGGAATGCGATACGCTGCTGATGATAGGCTCCGCCTTTCCTTACGCCGAATTCCTGCCCAAGGAAGGTGCGGCGCGCGGCGTGCAGATCGATATCGATGCCAGCATGATGTCGATCCGTTTTCCGATGGAGGTCGGCCTCGTCGGCGACGCCGCCGAAACATTGCGCGCGCTGCTGCCGCGGCTCGCGCCAAAGAGCGACGGCGCCTGGCGCAAGGCCATCGAGCAGGACGTCGCGACCTGGTGGAAAACGCTGGACGACCGCGCGCATCAGCCCGCCGCGCCCGTCAATCCCCAGCTCGTCGCCTGGGAATTGTCTCCGCGCCTGCCCGACCGCGCCATCATCACCAGCGATTCCGGCTCCTGTGCCAACTGGTTTGCGCGCGATCTGAAGATGCGCCGCGGCATGACGGCCTCGCTTTCTGGCGGCCTCGCCTCGATGGGCGCTGCGGTGCCTTACGCGCTCGCCGCCAAATATGCCAATCCGGACCGGCCGGTGATCGCATTGGTCGGCGACGGCGCCATGCAAATGAACAACATGGCCGAGTTGATCACGGCCGCGAAATACTGGCGCTCTTGGCGAGATCCGCACTTCATCGTCTGCGTCTTCAACAACGAAGACCTCAACCAAGTCACTTGGGAGCAGCGCATCATCAACGGCGATCCCAAGTTCGAAGCCTCGCAGCGCATTCCTGACGTCTCCTATTCACGCTTCGCTGAGCTGATCGGCCTGCGCGGCATCTTCGTCGACAGTCCCCAGCTGCTCGGCTCGGCCTGGGAGCAGGCGCTGGCGAGCGATATGCCTGTCGTTCTGGAAGTGAAAACCGATCCCGAGGTGCCGCCGCTGCCGCCGCACATCACCTTGCAGCAGGCGAAGAATTTTTCGCTCGCCCTGATGAAGGGCGATCCGAACGAAAGCGGGATGATCAAGGGAGCTGCGCGGCAGGTGTTGGAATCGATTCTGCCCGGCAAGCAATGAGGTGAACCATGAGTGACTTCCGCGATGTTCAGCACGGCGTCAATGACCCGGTCGACGGCGTCGACGTGAAGTGGCATTTCAACGACAACCGGACACCGCATGAGCGGGCGCAGCGGCATGCCGACGTGCGCGCCGACGCCACCGCCGCGCCGGCCGAGCCGTTTCTGCCCGAGCGGCTTCGGCGCAAGCCGACCGACCCCATCAATCCGCGCACTGGGCGTAATCCCACGGACTAGTCGTTAGGAACCTCGGCCCTCGCGGCGTGTTGATCGGCGCAACACGGCGCGGCAGGTGGCCGCGCGACCAATTGGAGAGACGGACCATGAAACGAACCATCGTCGCCATTGCTTGCGTGCTTCTCGCAGGTCCCGCATTGGCCCAATCGCTGGGCGAGAAGACCGGCGTCAATTCGGCACTCGGCGTCGCGCCGGCAACCGCCGACTTCGTCAAGGAGGTCGCCATCAGCGACATGTTCGAGATCGAGTCGGGCAAGCTCGCCGAGCAGAAGGGCAATGCGCAGGAGAAATCGTTCGCCCAGCAGATGGTGACCGATCACACCAAGACCAGCAGCGAACTGAAGGGACTGGTCGGCAACGGCAAGGTCCAGGCGACGCTGCCGACGGCGCTCGACAGTTCGCACCAAAGCAAGCTCGACAAGCTCAAGAGCGCGACCGGCAAGGACTTCAGTTCCGACTACAATTCCTACCAGGTCAGCGCCCATGAGGACGCCGTCTCCCTGTTCGAGCGGTATGCGAAGGGCGGCGATAATGCCGCGTTGAAGGATTGGGCCGGCAAGACGCTGCCGGCGCTCAAGCACCATCTCGACATGGCCAAGGAGCTCGGTAAGGCGCCGAGCGTCGGTCAGTCCAAGTAGGCAGCGGCCGAGGACGGCGGCTCCGCCGGCGTCCTCCTCGTCTGAGCCTCGACGCCATTCTCCGCACGTTGGATCGCAGAATCGCGGAGCGCAGCAAGACAACACCTCGATATCCTGCCGGCACAATGCCACGCCGCGAGCGCAACGCTCGCGGCGGCTTCGCTGGCATCCCCAACGGCGCAAGGAGATGCCCCACAGCCGAGCACGACTCGATCCATCCCGTCAGCCGGTATCCGAAGCCGCCGTTCAAGAAGCACTCGCAGCCCTGGCCGGGCCCTGCCGGCGAGATGGAGCCGCGGCCGGATGCGGCCGGATCATGGCGAGACCAGCTCCTAAGGCTCCGGCCGGCTCAGCCCGCCACAGGTCGCGCCCGGAGCGATCTGAATGCCGCTCCAGGTTGCCGGCGGCGCCACCATGGAGAAGCTGGAAAAGTTCGGCGGCATGACATCGCCCGGTCGTCCCGGTAGCCTGTCGAGCTAGCCTCGATCTACGTGCAGCTTGCCGCGGCAGACGCAGCTATGCGACAGGCCATGTCTACGGCGCCGCGAAGGGCTCTGGACAACCCTGGCAACGACGCCCGCTGGAACCTTCATTGTCATACAGAATTTACAAAACAGTCATGAAGGATAGCTCGCCAGACCGATGGCCCTCGTAGAAGTAAAACCCACTCGGATCGATCAGGCGCTCGCACACGAGATTGCGGACCACACCAATTCGGGGATCGAGCAAACCGCGCAGACTTTGACGTGGGCTGCGGACGAGCACGTGATGCTTGCGCTCGCCGCGGCTGGATGGCTCTACGCGCAGCTTCGACGGCCCGAGGCGCGACCTGCTGCAAATCACGTATTGGCAGTTTCCGTGGCCACTGCAGTGCTCCCGCACCTGCTAAAGTCCGTGTTCGATCAGACAAGACCCGATCGCCTGACGCTGCGCGGCCATTTGCACGGTATCCCTATCTCCGGAAAACCACGTGATGCGTTTCCGTCCGGCCATGCTCTGCACATGGGCGCGCTCGCCTCGGCGGCTGGGCTGCTGGCCCCTGCTCCCCGCCGGCTGGTGCGCTCCCTTGCCGTGGCGCTGTCGTTGACGCGCGTCGCGGTGCTTGCACATTGGGCCAGCGACGTGGTGGCGGGGTTCACCCTCGGGATCGTCGTCGAGCGACTGTTCAGGCCATTTACGTTCGGAAAATCGCAGCGGCAGCGGCATCAAGCCTCGCGAGTAGGATCATGACGGAATATCTCCTGCGCTTCGTCGCGGGCGGCATCATCGTCTCCGCCTTCGCGATCTTCGGAGACATGCTCAAGCCGAAGAGCTTTGCCGGGCTTCTCGGCGCGGCGCCGTCGGTCGCACTCGCCACGCTTGGCATCGCGGTCGTTCAGCACGGCGCTCAATATGCCGCGGCCGAGAGCTGGACCATGATCTACGGCGCTGTTGCCCTCGGCTGCTACAGCCTCGTCGTCTGTCACCTGCTGATGAGATTTCGTCTCGCGGCGCTGCCGGCTACCATCCTCGCATTTGTGGTTTGGCTCGTGGTCGCCTTCGGTCTGCTCGCAGGTTTCGGAGGCGCCGCCTGATGCTGGTCAAGCTGTCATCCTCCACGCTGAAGCAGGCGCATTGGTACGAATACGTGGTGCGCTTCGTGCTGGGCGGCCTCGCGACGGTAGCGGCAGGCCTCATCGGCAGCCATTTTGGCCTCGCGATCGGCGGACTATTTCTCGCGCTTCCCGCCATCTTCTGTGCCAGCGCGACGCTGATCGAACGTCATGAGCGCCGCGCCAAGGAAAAAGCCGGATTCAGCGGGCGAAGACGCGGGCAGCAGGCCGCAGCGTTGGACGCTGCGGGCGCGGGCCTCGGAAGTATCGGCCTCGCCGCGTTCGCAGCGGCTTTCTACGCCGTGGTGTCGGCAAGCATCACCGGGGCATTCGCCGCCGCCATCCTGGCCTGGGCCATGGTGGCGGTGTCGGCATGGTGGTTGAGGCGGAAGCTGCGCACCACCTCAAGCCGCCCGCAGCCCGAGCGCGGGGCACGATCAGCGAGAGGCTGGAGTTTCCTGCCGTAGCAGCAGGCAACCGAGCACTCACGTCCTTAATGACCTCTGGGGCTCGGACGACCGGCTTCTGTGCTTTCTACAGAAAGCTTCGTCAGGCGCTGATCCAGCGCGCAGCTGACTTCCATCAAATTATTGTTTTACTGATTTATATTGCCGAATGAATGATTTTTTCTGACTCTTGTGGAACTCCCACTTCGTTCGTCCATTGAGTAATCTACTCAACTTGCTCAATTTGCATGATCGACCATGAACGACCTTCGCGCCGAACGCCTTCAGGTCATGCTCTCCCCGGAAGAGTTGGCCGCTGTTGACGATTTCCGGTTCAAACATCGCATGCCGACGCGAGCGGCAGCCGTCCGCGAACTCCTCAAGTTCGGGCTGGCCGCAGCGGATGTCGATGCGGCAGCCGGCGTGAAGTCGAGCAATTTCGGCGTATTCGGCCGCGGACCCGGCGGACATGTTCAGGGCGAGCCGGACGGCGAGACTAACCCATAGGACGGTCCAAAAACAAACGACCCCGGCACGGGGGTGCCAGGGCCGTCCTTGGAGATTGCTTCCGGCGCACCGGGGGCATGACAACCGGAAGCAATCCGTCGACTCTTCCCGTGGAGATTCGTTCCTCCCGAGAACTAGCCTGTTGCATCTCCTGAATCGTCAGGAATCGCGCCGGCGCCCGGTGTTTTGCCATCGTCGTTCAGCTTGGGATCGCGTGTCGCTTCCCGCGACGGTGAGCCTTTGGGATCGCTCTTGTGCACGGATTGCGCACGCTGCTTGTCACGCGGCTGCTCCTCCGCCCGCTTGTCCTTGACGATTCCGTGGTCGGAATGGGCCATGATCTGCTCTCGCCTCTCTTGATGTTTCGCAGCGGTTACGCGCGGGCACGTCGATTGTTCCGGGCGGGAGCCCCCGACGCTAACTGCGTGCCGCGTGGATCGCAGCCGATGCGTTTTCCAGATGCACCTGCCGCACCGTCGTGACCGTCGCGAAGGCGACCGAAACGCCAAAAGCGAGAATCAGTGAAAGAAGAACCAGACGTGGAGCCATTGCGAAAACCTCCTTCTGGAATCGAAAAGCAACGCGATCGGCTGCTCACGGATGATCCTGGATTGGTCTCCTGCATTCCGTGCGCGGTCTCACACGCGGCTTCACCGGGACGAGAGCGTCTACCTATCCAGCTTTTGAGGGATATGGACCGCCACGGGCGGGATTTCTCCATCGAGCCAATCCTGCTCCCTCGCAAGCGCAATCCAGGCGTCCGCCATGCGCGAATAGCGCTTGTGAGCGGGTTGCCCTTCCGCGCGCTCGGCGAGCTGAAGACAATTGTCGGCGTTGTCCCTGAAAATGTCAGACTGTTTCATACCGAAGACGTGGGGGCGGAACTCTCGGGTCGCAATGCCCTTACCGGATCGTAACGTCCGGGGAACTTCGCATGTCATCCGTCATTGATAATCGATGCGAGTTCTCGCCGCGATAGTCCTGGTGTTCATCAGCACCGCAGCGCCTGCCGATAGCACTGGCGAGCGACAGCTTGGTGACCGCACGCCGAGCGCAACCGACGTCATCAGCGGCCTCTACGCCTTCAGCCGATTCCAGCAGGGTCTGCTTGAGAGCACCGACCTGAAGGGCAACACGGAGGTCAAGAACCTTGCCGCGCTACGCGCCGAAGAAGCGGCCAAGCGCGACAAGGCGCTGAAACAGATCCAGGAGACTATTGGTGCGGAGCCGCGCGTCAGCAAAGCCGCCTCGGCAAGCGCGAGTCTCGTCGAACCCGAAACTTCGGACGGACCAACTTACGTCAGAAGCTTTTATGCCTCGCAGATTCCCGAATATGAAGCGGCCATCAACCTGCTCGAATGCTATCTGAAGGCGCCCGACAACATTGCGCTTGCAGCGTTGGCGCGCGAGCAGCTCCCGACGCTGCGTGCGCAGGTCAAGGCGGCCGAGCGCACCATGGCGGACAAGTAGCCGTCTTTATTTGTCGTTCAGATGATGTTGCTGACTCTCCGGCCGCACGTTGCGGTTGCTCTCCGGCATCCTGTCCCGGCCCGCATCGCCGTTGTCATCCCTGCCGCCCGACGTGGAGGTGCCGCTCCCGCTCGGGTTGGATCGGGTCGCCGTCCCCGTGGTCGACGTATCCGCCTGAGGCGTGGCCGAGCTTGCGGCGGGATCGCCGGTCACGGCCCCTCGGCCGCTGGGCGCCCCGCCCTGGGCGAAGGCCGATCCGGCAAGCAACATGACGACGACCGCGGCCAATCCAGCTTTCATCTGCGCTCTCCCTGTCTTTGCGGGCTAACCGCAGGGCTGCCGCTCCGTTCCGAAAGGCGTGGTGCGCGGGGGCGCTCATCCAGGGTGTCCGCCGAGGGCCGAATTCTCGACTTTCCGTGGAACCGATCCGATTGTTCGCAGTTAATGCTGTTGGGCTGAGCAAAGCAGGTTCCATTTTCGGTGCGCCGCAACCTTGGCGCTTGATTTCGAATTTGGCTGACGCTCTATTTTGACCAAACGCCTCTTGCCATAGATTCGGCCGGCGCCTGCGGGGGAATCAGTATGAGCGACCTCGATCCCGGAACTGCATCACGCTCCGGTCGTCGCGTCCCAAAGCCAAAGACCAACGGTACGTCGGATCCGGATTCCCGGGCGGAATTGCTGCTCGCTTTGCAGGCGATGCGCAGTGGCGATTTCTCCGTGCGGATGAGCGGCGATTATCTCGGCATCGACGGCAAGATCGCCGACACTTTTAACGAAATCATCGCCGCCAATCAGCGCATGGCGCAGCAGCTCGAGCTGGTCGGCCAGGTGGTCGGCCGCGAGGGCAAGACCCGCCAGCGCGTGAAATTCGGCCTCGCATCTGGCTCTTGGGCCGACATGGAAGGGTCCGTCAACACGCTGATCGACGACCTGTTGTGGCCCACCCGTGAGGTGACGCGTGCAGTCGCGGCGGTGGCGCAAGGTGACCTGCTCCAGACCGTCAAGCTCGACGTCGACGGCCGCCCCCTGCGCGGCGAGTTCTTGCAGTCGGCGACCATCGTCAACACCATGATCAAGCAGCTCGGCGTGTTCACCTCCGAGGTGACGCGCGTGGCGCGCGAGGTCGGCACCGAAGGCAAGCTCGGCGGCCAGGCCCAGGTGCCTGAGGTGACCGGCGTCTGGAAGGACCTCACCGAGAGCGTCAACTCGATGGCGAACAACCTGACTAACCAGGTTCGCAACATCGCCGAGGTGACGATCGCGGTCGCCAATGGCGACCTGTCGAAGAAGATCACCGTCGACGTCCGCGGCGAGATCCTCCAGCTCAAGGAAGCCATCAACACGATGGTGGATCAGCTCCGCTCCTTCGCCTCCGAAGTGACGCGCGTGGCGCGCGAGGTCGGCACCGACGGCAAGCTCGGCGGCCAGGCGATCGTGCCCGGCGTCGCCGGCACCTGGAAGGACCTCACCGATAGCGTCAACGCGATGTGCGGTAATCTGACCGCACAGGTGCGCAACATCGCCAATGTGACGACTGCCGTGGCGCGCGGCGACCTGTCGCGCAAGATTACCGTGGATGTGCGCGGCGAGATCCTGGAGCTAAAGGACACCATCAACACCATGGTGGACCAGCTCAATTCGTTTGCCTCCGAAGTGACGCGCGTCGCACGCGAGGTCGGCACCGAAGGCAAGCTCGGCGGCCAGGCCCAGGTGCCCGGCGTCGCCGGCACCTGGAAGGACCTCACCGACAACGTCAACTTCATGGCGTCGAACCTGACCGCGCAGGTCCGCAACATCGCCGATGTCGCCACCGCGATCGCCAGCGGCGACCTGTCGAAGAAGATCACCGTCAACGTCTCGGGCGAGATCCTTCAGCTGAAGGAGACGCTCAACACCATGGTGGATCAGCTCAACGCCTTCGCCGGCGAAGTGACGCGCGTCGCCCGCGAGGTCGGCACCGAGGGGCGGCTCGGCGGTCAGGCCAACGTGCTCGGCGTCGCCGGCACCTGGAAGGACCTGACCGAGAGCGTCAACTCGATGGCCTCGAACCTGACCGCGCAGGTCCGCAACATCGCGGAGGTGACGACGGCGGTCGCCGGCGGCGACCTGTCGAAGAAGATCACCGTGGACGTGCGCGGCGAGATCCTGGAGCTGAAGGACACCATCAACACCATGGTGGACCAGCTCAACGCCTTCGCCGGTGAGGTGACGCGCGTGGCGCGCGAGGTTGGAACCGAAGGCAAGCTCGGCGGCCAGGCCGTCGTGCGCGGCGTCGGCGGCACCTGGAAAGACCTCACCGATAGCGTCAATTCGATGGCCTCGAACCTGACCGGACAGGTCCGCAACATCGCCGAAGTCGCGACCGCGGTGGCGAAGGGGGATTTGTCGAAGAAGATCACCGTGAACGTATCGGGCGAAATCCTTCAGCTGAAGGAAACGCTCAACACCATGGTCGACCAGCTCAACGCCTTCGCCGGCGAAGTGACGCGCGTCGCCCGCGAGGTCGGCACCGACGGCAAGCTCGGCGGCCAGGCCGGCGTGCCCGGCGTCGCCGGCACCTGGAAGGATCTGACCGATTCCGTGAACTCGATGGCGGGCAATTTGACCGCCCAGGTGCGCAACATCGCCGAAGTCGCGACCGCGATCGCCGGCGGCGACCTCTCGCGCAAGATCACCGTCGACGTGCGTGGCGAGATCCTACAGCTCAAGGACACCCTGAACACGATGGTCGACCAGCTCAACCGCTTCGCGGGCGAGGTGACGCGCGTGGCGCGCGAGGTCGGCACCGAAGGCCGCCTAGGTGGTCAGGCCAACGTGCCCGGCGTCGCCGGCACCTGGAAGGACCTCACCGACAGCGTGAACTCGATGGCGGGCAACCTCACGGCCCAGGTCCGCAACATCGCCGAAGTCACCACCGCCGTGGCGCGAGGCGACCTGTCGCGCAAGATCACGGTGGACGTGAAGGGCGAGATCCTCGAGCTGAAGAATACCATCAATACCATGGTGGACCAGCTCAATGGCTTTGCGGGCGAAGTCACGCGCGTGGCTCGCGAGGTCGGCACCGAAGGCAAGCTCGGCGGTCAGGCCGAGGTGCCCGGCGTCGCCGGCACCTGGAAGGACCTGACCGACAACGTCAACTTCATGGCCTCCAACCTGACGGCCCAGGTCCGCAACATCGCCGAGGTCGCGACCGCGATCGCCGGCGGCGACCTCTCGAAGAAGATCACGGTGGATGTGCGCGGCGAAATCCTTCTCTTGAAGGACACGCTGAATACCATGGTCGAGCAGCTCCGCTCCTTCGCCGCCGAAGTCACGCGCGTGGCGCGCGAGGTCGGCACCGAGGGCCGGCTCGGCGGTCAGGCCGTCGTGCCCGGCGTCGGGGGCACCTGGAAGGACCTCACCGACAACGTCAACCTGCTCGCCGCGAACCTCACCACGCAAGTCCGCAACATCGCCGAAGTCACCACGGCGGTCGCGCGCGGCGACCTCTCGCGCAAGATCACGGTCGACGTGAAGGGCGAAATCCTCGAGCTGAAGAACACCATCAACACCATGGTGGACCAGCTCAACGCCTTCGCCGGCGAAGTCACGCGCGTGGCGCGCGAGGTCGGCACCGAAGGCAAGCTCGGCGGACAGGCGCAGGTGCCCGGCGTCGCCGGCACCTGGAAGGATCTCACCGACACCGTAAACTTCATGGCGGCAAACCTGACCGAGCAGGTCCGCGGCATCGTCAAGGTCGTCACGGCCGTCGCGAACGGCGATCTGAAGCAGAACCTCACCGTGAAATCGAAGGGCGAGGTCGCGGCGCTCGCCGACACCATCAACAACATGACCGAGACGCTCGCAACCTTCGCCGATCAGGTGACGTCGGTGGCGCGCGAGGTCGGCGTCGAGGGGCGCCTCGGCGGCCAGGCCAACGTGCCCGGCGCCGCCGGCACTTGGAAGGACCTGACCGGCAACGTCAACCTGCTCGCGGCCAACCTGACCTCACAGGTGCGCGCGATCGCGGAAGTCGCGACTGCCGTGACCAAAGGCGACCTGACGCGCTCGATCCAGGTCGACGCCCGCGGCGAAGTCGCTGAGCTGAAAGACAACATCAACACGATGATCACGAATCTCCGTCTGACGACGGACGTGAACACCGAGCAGGACTGGCTGAAGACCAACCTCGCGAAATTCACCAACATGCTCCAGGGCCAGCGTGACCTCACCACCGTCGGCCGGCTGCTGCTCACCGAATTGTCGCCACTGGTGAACGCCCATACCGGCGTGATCTACCAGGTCGAGAACGAGAACGATCCGCAGCTCCTGCTGCTCGCTTCTTACGCCAGCGACGGCGTCTATCCCTATCAGCGCGTGCTTCAGTTCGGCGAAGGCCTGATCGGCCAGTGCGCCCTCGACAAGCGGCCGCGCGTGATCGCCGACATTCCGCCCGACGTGGTGCCGATCAACTCGGCGCTGCTTCGTGTCGCGCCGAAGAACCTGGTGGTGCTGCCGGTGCTGTTCGAGAGCCAGGTCAAGGCCGTGATCGAACTTGCTTCGCTGACATCGTTCACGACATCGCAGATGACGTTCCTGGAGCAGCTCACCGACTCCATCGGCATCGTGCTCAACTCGATCGAGGCGACGATGCAGACCGAAGGCCTGCTCAAGCAGTCGCAGCAGCTCGCCGGCGAGCTGCAGACGCAGCAGCGCGAATTGCAGCAGACCAACGACCAGCTCGAACAGAAGGCGCAGCAGCTCGCCGAGCGCAACGTCGAGGTCGAGCGCAAGAACCAGGAGATCGAGCAGGCCCGCCGCGCGCTGGAGGAAAAGGCGACCGAGCTCGCACTGACTTCGAAGTACAAGTCCGAATTCCTCGCCAATATGAGCCACGAGCTGCGCACGCCGCTGAACTCGATCCTGATCCTCGGACAGCAGCTCACCGACAATCCGGACGGCAACCTCTCGGCCAAGCAGGTCGAATTCGCCCGCACCATCCACGGCGCCGGCACCGACCTGCTCAATCTCATCAGCGACATTCTCGATCTGTCCAAGATCGAGTCCGGCACGGTGACGGTCGACGCTGAGGAAATCCTGACCGCGAATCTGCTCGAGACCGTGGGCCGGCCGTTCCGGCACGAGGCGGAAAACCGCAATCTGTCGTTCAAGATCGACATCGATCCGAACCTGCCCCGCAGCATCGTCACCGATTCCAAGCGCCTGCAACAGGTGCTGAAGAACCTGCTCTCCAATGCCTTCAAGTTCACCGCCGAAGGCGAGGTGCGCCTGAAGGTCGCCAGCGCGGTCGGCGGCTGGGGGACGGATCATCCGGTACTGAACTCGGCACCAGCCGTGATCGCCTTCGAGGTGTCCGATACCGGGATCGGCATTCCCCTGGAGAAGCAGAAGCTGATCTTCGAAGCGTTCCAACAAGCTGACGCCGGCACCAGCCGCAAATATGGCGGTACGGGCCTCGGGCTTGCGATCAGCCGCGAGCTTGCAAGCCTGCTCGGCGGCGAAATCCACCTGCGCAGCTCGCCGGGCAAGGGCTCGTCCTTCACGATTTATCTGCCGCTGAAATATTCCGGCCCGACGCTCGCACCGCGTGCTGCGCCCGCGCCACAGCAACACGCCCAGCCGCCAGCGCTACAGCCGGCCGCACCTGACCAGCAGCGCGTCATCGAGCAGCTTCCCGACGACCGACTCAACATCGAGCCGGGCGACACCATCCTCCTGATTGTGGAGGACGATCCGCACTATGCGCGCGTGCTGGTCGATCTCGCCCGCGACAAGGGCTTCAAGGTCCTGGTTGCGGCCCGCGGCGCCGAAGCGCTGGAGCTCGCCAAACAGTACCAGCCGACGGCGGTCTCCCTGGACGTGTTCCTGCCCGACATGCTGGGCTGGACGGTGCTGAGCCAGCTCAAGCACAATCCGCTCACCCGCCACATTCCCGTCCAGATCATCACGCTCGACGAGGACCGCCAGCACGCGCTGGCGCGGGGGGCCTTCTCCTTCGTCAACAAGCCGACGACGACGGAAGGCGTCTCCGCCGCGCTGACGCAGATCAAGGAATATGCGCGGCCGCGGCGCAAACGACTCCTGATAGTCGAGGACAACGAGGCCGAACAACTCTCGATCCGCGAGCTGCTGCACCACGACGACATCGAGATCGTGGTTACCGACACCGGCGCCGGCGCTCTCTCGACGCTGCGCGAGCAGCCTTGCGATTGCGTGGTGCTCGACCTGCGGCTGCCCGACATGAGCGGCTTCGAGGTGCTCGACGAGATCCGCAATGACGAGGCGCTGTCGAACATCCCGGTCGTGGTGTTCACCGGCCGCGAGCTCTCGGCGGAGGAGGATGCAGAACTCCACACCATGGCGCGCAGCATCGTGGTCAAGGGCGTGGAATCGCCGGAGCGCCTGCTCGACGAGACCGCACTGTTCCTGCACCGTGTCATCACGGAACTGCCGGTCGAGAAGCAGCGCATGCTGGAGAAGCTGAACAGTTCCGACGAGGACCTGATCGGCAAGACGGCCCTGCTCGTCGACGACGACGCCCGTAACATCTTCGCGCTGTCGAGCGTGTTGGAACGGCGCGGCATGAAGGTGTTGACGGCCACGACCGGCAGCGAGGCGGTCGCGCTGGTCGAATCCAATCCGGAAATCGCCATCGTGCTGATGGACATCATGATGCCGCAGATGGATGGCTATCAGACCATGGGTGTGATCCGCGAGAACCCGGCCTTCGCGCGATTGCCGATCATCGCGCTGACCGCCAAGGCGATGAAGGGTGATCGGGAGAAATGCCTGGAGGCCGGCGCGTCCGACTATCTCGCCAAACCCGTCAACACCGATCAATTGCTGCTTGCGATCCGCATGTGGCTGCACCGCTGAGTTGGATCCGCGAATGGACCACGAAAAGGTCAACATCCTGCTCGTCGACGACCAGCCGGCCAAGCTGCTCGCCTATGAGGTGATCCTGAAAGATCTCGGCGAGAATCTCGTGATCGCCTCGTCCGGCCGCGAGGCGCTGGAGGTTCTGCTCAAGACCGAGATCGCGGTCATCCTGGTCGACGTCTGCATGCCCGAACTCGACGGCTTCGAGCTCGCCGCGATGATCCGCGAGCATCCGCGCTTCCAGAAGACCGCAATGATCTTCATCTCTGCCATTCAGGTGAGCGACATCGACCGGTTGCGGGGCTACGAGATGGGCGCCGTCGACTACGTTCCGGTGCCTGTCGTGCCGGAGGTGCTGCGCGCCAAGATCAAGGTGTTCGCCGAACTCTATCGTAAGACCCGCGAGCTCGAACGACTGAATCAGGAGCTCGAGGACCGCGTCCGCGCACGCACCGCCGAGCTGGAGAATTCCACCGCCAAGCTTCGCGAGAGCGAGCAGCGGCGCAGCATGGCAATCGCCGCCGGCAAGATGGGGTCTTGGGATTGGGACTGGATCACCGGCGACTGGATGTGGGACGAGGGACAATATCGCATCTTTGGGGTTAGCCCGGAGAGCTTCGAGGTCAACCCGGCCAACGTTCAGGCGCTGTTGCATCCCGATGACGTCGATCAGTTGCGCAAGGCGATCGCCGAGTTCAACAGCGGCACGCGCTCCTATGAAACGGAGTTCCGCATTGTGCGGCCCGATGGTGAGGTACGCTGGTGCGTCGGCACAGCGGCCGCAACGGTCGACCATAGCAGCCGCGTGGTGCGGGTGAGCGGCGTTACGGTGGACATTACCGAACGCAAGCGCGCCGAAGAGCAGCAGAACCTTCTCGCGCGGGAAGTCGATCATCGCGCCAAGAACGCGCTGGCATTGGCGCAATCGATCGTGCGCCTCACCCGTGCCGACGAGGTCAAGGCCTATGTCAATGCCGTCGAGGGACGCATCAATGCGCTCGCGCGCGTGCACACCATCCTGTCGCTGTCGAGCTGGCAGGGAGCCGAGCTCTCCAAGCTGATCGACGAGGAGCTGGCACCCTACTCGCCGAGTGGCCAGATCAGGTTGGCGGGCCCCGAGGTTCAATTGCTGCCGACGACTGCCCAGACACTCGCGCTCGCTCTGCACGAGCTTTTCACCAACTCGGCAAAATATGGCGCGCTTTCGACGCGATCCGGGCGGCTCATGATCGGGTGGCAGGTCGATGACGAGCTCCTCACGCTGACCTGGGAGGAAACTGGCGGCCCGCTCGTCAGGACGCCGAAATCCCGAGGCTTCGGAACGCGGAGCCTGCTCGCGAGCGTCGAGTCCCAGCTCGGCGGACAGGCGAAATTCGATTGGCGCGCTGAGGGACTGTTGTGCCGCCTCGAGGTACCCTTGACACGCAAGCCGGCGGCGACGGCACCGAGCAAATTTGATGCCGCCGCGGCGGCCGAGTTGCAGCGCGCATCCGGTTAGAGCGTTTTCCAGCGAAGTGGTGACCGGTTCGCGTCAAGAAAACGCGTCAAGCCAAGAATCGAGAGCTTCCCTCAATCGGAACGGAGAGCTTTAGCCGGACGCCGTGTTCGTCATGCGCTGCTCCGTCCTTGGGTCGCGCGCGATGCGTCCTTCGAGCCAAGCTTCCGTTCGAGCGAGATCACGCAACGCCTTCGCGTAGCGCCGGGCCGCGCTTCGCTCCGCGCCGCGCGGGAGCTTGCGCGCCTTGCGCAAGATGTCTGCGGCCGCGTTGCGATAGGCCAGCGAGCGGTACAGAAAGACTACCTTGCCCATATCCAATGTCCCGTGTTGATGGCGCTCATGTTCGCAAGCCGGGCATGAACGTCGGATGAAGCTGGCGATGAAAATTCCTTCATCCAGATGGAACCAATGACTATTGCGCGCGTTTGCGGGCCAAATCGGGACATAGTTCCATGCGCGCGAAGAAGTCGTCGGGCCTGGTCTCTCCCACCGGCCTCATCAAGCTGATGACACATGCGATGATGGGTGCAGCCCTCGGCCTCGCCTTCAGCCTCACACTCATTCTGTCCAATCCAGCCGTCGCCAATCTGCTGAGTCATGGCGGAAGCCAAGCCGCTCTTGGGTTCGCTCTCACACTGGGGACGACCTTCGCGATCGGCGCGACGCTCACGGGCATCGTGTTCATCCTGGAAGAGAACAAGCAATCTTGAAGCGCGCGTGACCCTAGGGGAAGCTTTGTCGGGAACTCCTGCGAGGAACGGCAGTTGGCCGCCTGCGTCAATTTAACTCAGGGAGTTCCTCCATATGAAAACAGTCAAGCTCGCCTTCGCCGCAATGTTGGCAACCGGCCTCGCTGCCGCGCCGTTCGCCGCGCAGGCGAAGTCGCACAAGGCCAAACATGGATCCTCAATGTCATCGTCGCAGACCACGGGCGCGAACACCAAGTCCTCCAAGGGTGCCGATCCCTCCGGTCAAGGCGGCTCTGGCCCCGGCTCCGACCAGGGCGGCACGATGACGAACAAGGGTGGCATGAGCAACACCAAGTGAGCTCTGCGCGGTAACGTGAGAGTCCCGCGTTCAGCGCGGGGCCTTCACCAAAGCACGATGACGATTCATCCAGTCCCTCGCGCCATAAAGCGCAATGAGATTGGATGAACCGTCATTGCGCTTCAGATTGTTGTTTGAGCATCATCTTCTCGGAAAACCGCTACTACTTTAGCGCCACAGGTCGGCGCGCTGACCAGCGTATCGCCGCCGGCCCGCTTCACCTCTTCCAGGCATAGCGATCGCCGCATAAAGCCTCGCGCAACATCGCGGTCACGCGCCGGCGCGTCATCACGTCGGACGAAGGAACGTTGCCGCAGATTTCGTCCGGCACGGCCCGCACAGCGCGGCCCGTTAGGTGTCCGAGGGCATCGACAATCGGCAGCATGTCGCTTGCGCGCACGCTTAGTGACCGGCCAACACGCGCGCCGCCTTGTCGACATTCTTCACGGAGCGAAGACGCATCTGGCCGCGGACGTCAGGCAGGACGTCACCGCCCCCAGCCGCCTTCCATTCATCGATCAGCAGGTTGATTTTCCGGCGCAGATCGATCTGCGCCAGAGTTCGTTCGGTGCAGTCGCAATCGCCGTTGACGAGATCGCGCACAGACGCCTCGACCTCGGCCATTTCCAACCTCAAGGCGCTGATTTTACGCCGAATTTCGTTAATTCTGTTGTCCATGGCTTGTTAGAACAAAATAAGAACATATAGTCAAATCATGTTTTCAAACCGGAGGAGCTACATGCAGGTTCAGGCCAAATACGACGCCAGGGTTTTTCTTAGTGAGCAGATGACACGGGCGCAGGGACTGAGATTGAAGCGGCTGAGCGAAGAAGCGTATCAGCCGACACAATATGCGCGGGATCTCTCCTTCGCCGAGGCTGCGCGGCGCATCCAGGTGCTGGAGGCGGAGATCGAACTGGCGAATTCGTTCTAAGGCTGGCTTCACCGCCGGGAACATTGCAGGCGTGCTGTTCGGAACCATGCCGGTGTCCGACGGTTCTTCCTCGGCCAAGGGAGAAAAGGCATGGCACGTAAGGCAAAGAAGCGCCGCTACTCGCGCAGCTCCGGCAGCGATGTCGAAAGCGAGATGCGGCGTTACAAGAAAGGTACCGCGAAGAGCGGACGTGGCGGTCGCGGCGGACGCGTGAAGAGCCGCAAGCAAGCGATTGCGATCGGACTGTCGAAGGCACGCAAGAAGGGCAAGAAAGTCCCGAAGAAGGCCTCCAAGCGGAAGACGTCCAAGAAGAAGACGTCCAAGAAATCTGCCAAGAAATCTTCCAAGAAATCTTCCAAGAAATCTTCCCGGGCATCGTCAAAGCGCAAATCCACCAAGCGGTCGCGCTGACCTCGGTCAGATCATGCTGCCCGGCATGAAGCAGCGGATCGAAATCCCGAACGCAGTCTTCACCGGCCACACCATGGTGCGGCCGGCGCGGTTCGGCTCGGTGATGACGGCTTCATCCGGCACCTCGACCCATTGCCCGTCCAGCCGAACACGGTAATGCCCGTTGTGCGATTCCCAATCGGGATCGGAGACGGCAAAGCCGTCCGCATCCGAGCAGCACGGACCGAGGTGGCTGCGCAGGCTGTCGAACCATGGCTTCAGGGGCGAGTTCGCATAGCGGCCATCGTCGCGCCCGAGCGCGTTTCCTGCCGGCAGGATGAACCACGCGACGAGCAGCGTACTTATCAGCGAGAGCTTCAATCGATCCATGTCGGCACCGATCAAATGCGAACCACCGGCCAGTTCCACAAAGCGGTCGGGGGGTTCGAAGTTCCACGCTCGCAAACCCGATTCACGGCTTCATTGCCGCCGAGCAGATGCGCGGCCAGAAAGTCTGATGGCCGAACACGGCTTTTTCGGACGAACCGGGTCACCCACCCTGCCGTTAACGAGAATGTTATCGGTGGCCCGTGGGGGGTCTTGGATACGAATGCGAAAGGCGGCCGGAAGGCCGCCTTTTTGGATTGAAGCGATCCAAGCTCGCCTTACGCCAGTGGCACCGCGACGAATCGGGTGGCATCCGCGCTTCTGACCTGCAACAGCACGCTGCGCTTGCCGGACGATTTGGCCTGCGCCAGCTCCGAACGGACTTCGGCGACATTGCTGACAGCCTTGCCACCGACATTGAGGATGACGTCTCCGGTCTGGATGCCGCGCTGCGCCGCCGGTCCTTCCGGATCAACCTCCGTGACGACGACACCCTCCCGGCCGGCGCCCTGCACATCGCCGGCGGGAGCCAGACCAAGCCCAAGGCGCGGCGTGCCGGCGCCCGGCGGCACCTTGCCGTCATAGGCCTTGCCCTGCGCCTGCCGTTCGTTCGGCAGCTCGCCGAGCGCCAGCGTCACAGTCTTGCTTTCGCCCTTGTGGAAGACGTCGAGCTTGACTGAGCTGCCGGGCGCCAGGGTGGCGATGGTGCGGGCGAGATCGCGGGAATCCTTGACCGCCGTGCCGTTGACCGCGGTGATAACGTCGCCCGCCTCAATGCCGGCCTTCGCCGCCGGGCTGGCGGGTTGCGGATTGTCGACGATCGCCCCGCGCGCCTCCTTGAGGCCAAGGCTGTCGGCAATATCCGGCGTCACCGGCTGCACCTGCACGCCGAGCCAGCCGCGGGTGACTGCGCCCTTGTCCTTCAATTGCGCCACCACGAGCTTTGCGGTCGTGGCCGGAATATCGAAGCCGATACCGACCGAGCCGCCTGAGGGCGAGAAGATCGCGGTGTTCACGCCGATCACGTTGCCGCTCATATCGAAAGCCGGACCACCCGAATTGCCCTTGTTGATCGGCGCGTCGATCTGGATGAAGTCGTCATAGGGACCATTGCCGATGTCGCGGCCGCTGGCCGAGACGATACCCGCGGTGACGGTGCCGCCGAGGCCGAATGGATTGCCGACCGCAACGACCCAATCGCCGATGCGCGGCTTCTGGTCGGAGAATTTGACGAACGGAAAATCTTTCTTGCCCTCGACCTTGATCAGCGCGAGATCGGTCTTCGGATCTGTGCCGACGACCTTCGCGGTATAGGTCGTGCCGTCGTCCATGGTCACCTGCACGGACTCGGCGTGATCGACGACATGGTTGTTAGTTACGGCATAACCGTCGGCGGAGATGAAGAAGCCGGAGCCTTCGCCCGTGATCATTTGGCGGCGCTGACGCGGCATGCCGTTCATGCCACCCGGAAAGCGGAAACCGAACTGCCGCGAGAACTGGTCGAGCGGCGAGTCTTCGTCCGAATCCATCCGGTTTTGTTGCAGCATCGCGCTCTTGTCGTTGCTCTGGTCAATTCTGACCCGCACCGAGATGACGGCGGGTTTGACCTTGGCCACGAGATCGCCGAAGCCCGGCGGGGTCGCAGCCGTTTCGGCGGCCTGCGCCGGCGCGGCGAAGGAGGTTATCCCGAACGGCAAAGCGCCGGGAGCAGCCGCCAGCACGGCCGCGCCAAGCGCGGCCACGGTGCCGAGCAGCGCGAGCCTGCGCGTTCTCAGGATCTTGCGGGAGGTGGTGATGTCGGAATTGACGCGATCGTTCATGTCGAGATGTCCATGTTGAGCAGCTGTCGCCTTGCGCCCAACATGGTCGTTGCCACCTTACGGCGTCCCGTCCACGCGATTAAATCTTGGCAAAGATTTGGGGACCGGCCAGCGCGGCGAGACGATCAACGAAGACGATGCGGTCTGCGCGAAGCTTCAGCGCCCGATCTGGCAAGACATGTCGGCCGGGCTCTCGATCCGCACGGTCGGCCTGTCGGTCGCCCGCGCCGACATTGAGCCGAGCCGGCCCGCCACCGTCACGCCGCGGCAGGTGACTTCCAGGCCACGGCTTCCGGGGCGTCCTCGCCGCCTTGTGCATTGCACGCGTCGAAATGCGCCTTGAGCTCGACTTCCGCGAGATATTCGAAATGTTCGGCTTGGCCGAGAAGCTCCCAGTTCTGGAGCGGCCTATAGGCTGCCTGCTGACGACAGAGGGACGCGAGCGCCCGGTAGCGACGTACGTTCTCCATGAGACCCTCCCTCGCATTCCCAGGGCTTATTGCCCCGATTTGCGTCAGGCCGATGGCGGTCATGCAAAAGTTTTGCTGCGCCCGCCGCGCGCCAGCCTCGGTTAGTTCTAGCAAATGCGGAGGGGAGCCAAAGTTCCAGTCGGCGCGGATTCGCACGCTGAATTCTCGCCGCCCGCCAAGGCAGGCGTAGAGGCGGCGATCGATGACGTAGTCTACCGGACAGGGCCTCCATCGCTTACGCGCATCCGCTGCGCAGACCTGTCTTGCGGCTTTGGAAGCAAGCTGGCGTCGGCGGCGGCGCGAATGGCCGCAATATTGGCCGCGTATTCCGCGGCGCCTTTGCCGCGAAACACCGCGGAACCCGCCACGAGCGTATCGGCGCCCGCGGCAGCCACGGCAGCAGCATTGTCGCGCGTGATACCGCCGTCGACCTCGAGCCGGATCGGCCGGTTGCCAATCATGGTCTTGATCCGTGCGATCTTCGCCAACTGGGAGTCGAGGAAGGACTGGCCGCCGAAGCCGGGATTGACCGTCATCACCAGCACGAGGTCGAGATGATCGAGCACATATTCGATGACACTCTCCGCCGTCGCCGGACACAGACTCACGCCGGCTTTCCTGCCGAGCGCGCGGATCGCCTGAAGCGAACGATCCAGATGCGGGCCGGCTTCTGCGTGCACCGTAATGACGTCCGCACCGGCCTTCGCGAACGCCTCGAGATAAGGATCAACAGGCGCGATCATGAGATGCACGTCGAAGACCTTCTTCGTCAGCGGCCGGATCGCCTTGATGACGTCGGGGCCAAAGCTGATGTTGGGCACGAAGTGTCCGTCCATAACGTCGCAATGGATCCAGTCGGCCCCGGCCGCATCGATCGCCGCGATCTCCTCGCCGAGACGCGCGAAATCCGCCGCCAGAATTGAAGGAGCAATGATCACCTCTCTCGTCATGACCTTGCACTCCGCGCGTCGGCGCCGCCGCTGAAGACGCGGCTCGCCAGGACGTCGATGGGATCGATGGTTTCGAGGTCGGCGATGTCGAGCATGCGGTCGAGATCGGACACCAGACGATCGGCCTGCCGCAGGCGGATACGGTCAACGGCGTTGCGGATCGACCGCGCGTTGGAGAAGAACGGCTGGGTCCGGCGCAGCGCGATGTATTTTTCGAACGCCTCGCGCGCGGCCGCCGAGAAGCGATAACCGCGTTCCTTCAGCATCAGCTCGGCGATGACGAGCAGCTCGGCTTCAGCATAGTCTGGAAATTCGATATGGTGCGCGATGCGCGAGCGGAAGCCGGGATTGGAGGCGAAGAAGCTCGTCATCCGCTCGCCATAGCCGGCGAGGATCACGACCAGGTCTTCGCGCTGGTTCTCCATCACCTGGAGCAGGATCTCGATCGCCTCCTGGCCGTAGTCGCGCTCGTTGTCGGGCCGGTGCAGATAATAGGCCTCGTCGATGAACAGCACGCCGCCCATCGCCTTCTTCAATATTTCCTTGGTCTTCGGAGCGGTGTGGCCGATATACTGGCCGACGAGATCGTCGCGCGTGACCGAGATCACCTGCCCGCGCCGCACGAAGCCGAGGCCATGCAGGATCTTGGCCATGCGCAGCGCTACCGTGGTCTTGCCGGTGCCGGGATTGCCTGTAAACGACATGTGCAGCGTCGGCGGCGCGGAGGCCAATCCCGCCCGCTGCCTGATACGTTCGATCAACAGCAGCGAGGCGATCTGGCGCACGCGGTTCTTCACAGGCTTCAATCCGACCAGCTCCTGCTCGAGCTGTTGCAGCGTGTCGGTGATCCCGGCCGCTTCAGCTTCCTTCCGGAGATCGAAGTTGGTCTCGCTCTGTCCGGTTGTTGCGTGGGGAATATCCAGCATCGGCACCTCGAAGAAAAGAGCTTCGCCGCAAGGAAGCGGCGAAGCAGTGGTCCGCCAAGGAAACGGAGCAGGGAGTGCTCCGCGCGGAGAGGAATTGCTTACACGGACGCCTGAGCGGCCGGCTTTCGTACCGTGGTGTAGCGGATCGCGCGGCCGCCGACCTCGTGCCGCACCAGCTCGAACTCCGCCTCCTGCGGTGGCCGGTTGACGAGGAAGGAGATGCGTACCGATTCCCAGCCATGGCTGGAATCGAAACCGCTGATGCGGATGTAGCGGTCGCCGTACACCCTGCGGCACTCGGCGAGCTCCATCATCACGCCCGCGGCGTCCTGGAGATCGAACATCGGCAGGCCCCACATCTCCCAATAGGTGTTGCGGGGATGCGGATCGTCGGTGAACTCGATGTTCACCGCCCAGCCATTGGCGAGGCAGTACTGCACCTGGCTGTAGATCTGGTCGTCGGTCAGATCGGGCAGGTATGAGAAGCAGCCCTGGGTCAGTTTCATGTGAATCTCCTCAAACGGTTTCCAGCGCCGTCGGCACGAAGTCCGGCGTGTCGGTGGATTGATAGTTGAAGGTGACGTCCTTCCAGACTTCGAGCGCGGCCTTCAGTGGCGTGCAGGTCTCGGCCGCCTTGGCGAGGATCTCCGGCCCTTCGTGGATATAGTCGCGGCCCTCGTTGCGGGCGAGGATCATCGCTTCCAGCGCCACGCGATTGGCGGTCGCGCCGGCTGCAATGCCCATGGGATGGCCGATGGTGCCGCCGCCGAATTGCAGCACGACGTCCTCGCCCAAGAGGTCGAGCAACTGGTGCATCTGCCCGGCATGGATGCCGCCGGAGGCCACCGGCATCATCTTGTTCAGGCTCGCCCAGGATTGGTCGAAGAACAGCCCGTGCTCGAGCTTGGTTGGATTGAAGTCCTCGCGGCAGACGTCGTAGTAGCCGCGCGTTGTGTGGGGGTCGCCTTCGAGCTTGCCAACCACCGTACCGGCATGAATGTGGTCGACGCCGGCAAGCCGCATCCATTTGGCGATGACGCGGAACGACACGCCGTGGCTCTTCTGCCGCGTATAGGTCGAGTGGCCGGCGCGATGCAGATGCAGGATCATGTCGTTGCGCCGCGCCCACTTGGCCATCGACTGAATCGCGGTGTAGCCGATCACGAGGTCGATCATGACGATGCACGACCCGAGCTCTTTGGCGAACTCGGCGCGCTCGTACATGTCCTCCATCGTGCCTGCGGTGACGTTCAGGTAGGTGCCCTTGACCTCGCCGGAGGCCGCCTGCGCACGGTTCACCGCCTCCATGCAGTAGAGGAAACGGTCGCGCCAGTGCATGAAAGGCTGCGAGTTGATGTTCTCGTCGTCCTTGGTGAAGTCGAGCCCGCCCTTCAGCGCCTCGTAGACCACGCGGCCGTAATTGCGGCCCGAAAGCCCGAGCTTCGGCTTCACGGTCGCGCCCAGCAGCGGCCGGCCGAACTTGTCGAGCCGCTCGCGCTCGACCACGATGCCGGTCGCCGGTCCCTGGAACGTCTTCACATAAGCGACCGGGAAGCGCATGTCCTCCAGCCGCAGCGCCTTCAGCGGCTTGAAGCCGAACACGTTGCCGATGATCGAGGCCGAGAGGTTGGCGATCGAGCCCGGCTCGAACAGATCGAGGTCATAGGCGATGTAGGCGAAGTAGGAGCCGGGCGAGCCCGGGACCGGATCGACGCGATAGCATTTCGCGCGATATTTCTCCGCGGCTGTCAACCGATCGGTCCACACCACGGTCCAGGTCGCGGTCGAGGATTCACCGGCGACCGCAGCCGACGCCTCGATCGGGTCGACGCCCTCCTGCGGCGTCACGCGAAACAGCGCGATGACGTCGGTGTCCTTTGGCGTGTAGTCGGGCTCCCAATAGCCCATGCGCTTATATTCCATCACGCCCGAGCGATATCTTTCCTTGCCGCGGACGGTTCCTGCGTGTGCATTCATGACTCTCTCCTGCTCTTCTCTCTCTGAACGACTAGGCTGCGACCGGTTCGCGGGCGTCGATGCGCGGATCAAGTTCGCCGGCGCGATAGCGCCGCGCCATCTCGCTCATCGGAACCACCTTGATCTTGCTCGCGTGGCCAGCCGTGCCGAACTGCTCGAAGCGCTCGCGGCAAAGCTCGCGCATCGCATCCATCGCCGGCTTGAGAAACTTTCGTGGGTCGAATTCGGAGCGCGCCTGCGCGGCGACCTTGCGGAACACCGCGGTCATTGCGAGACGGCAGTCGGTATCGATATTGACCTTGCGCACGCCGCTTCCGATGCCGCGTACGATCTCCTCGACCGGCACGCCCCAGGTCTGCGGCATCTCGCCGCCGAACTGATTGAACATGTCCTGCAGCGGCTGCGGCACCGACGATGAGCCGTGCATGACGAGATGCGTGTTCGGCAACCGGCGATGGATCTCCTCGACTACCCGCATCGCCAGGATGTCACCATCTGGCTTGCGGCTGAACTTGTAGGCGCCGTGCGAGGTGCCCATCGCGATCGCCAGGGCATCGACCTTCGTCGCGCGGACAAAGTCGACGGCTTGGTCCGGATCGGTCAGCAACTGGTCGTGGCCGACCTTGCCCTCGACGCCGTGGCCGTCCTCCTGCTCGCCGCCGCCATGCTCGAGCGAGCCGAGCACGCCGAGCTCACCTTCGACGGAGGCGCCGACCCAGTGGGCGAGATCGACGACGCGGCGGGTGATCGCGACGTTGTATTCGTACTCGGCCGCAGTCTTTGCGTCGGCTTTCAGCGAGCCGTCCATCATCACCGAAGTGAAGCCGTGGGCGATCGCGGAGGCGCAGGTCGCTTCGTCATTGCCGTGGTCCTGGTGCATGCAGAGCGGGATGTCCGGATAGGTCCGCTCCAGCGCGTCGATCATGTGCGAGAGCATGAAATCGCCGGCATAGCTGCGCGCACCGCGCGAGGCCTGGATGATGACCGGTGCGTCGACCTCTGCCGCCGCCTGCATGATCGCGATGCCCTGCTCCATGTTGTTGATGTTGAACGCCGGCACCGCGTAGCCGTGGCTGGCGGCGTGATCGAGCAGTTGTCGAAGGGTGATACGAGCCACGATTAATCCTCCTTATTGTCGCTTGCGAGCGATCGCCCGTCGGGCGGCTTCCGCAATGCTTTGCGGTGTGATGCCGAACTCGCTGTACAGTACGGGCGCCGGCGCCGAGGCGCCGAAGCCGCGCATGCCGACGAACTCGCCCTCGGTGCCGATCCAGCGCGGCCAGTCGCCCGCTACGGCCGCCTCGATCCCGACGCGCGGCGCAGTGCCGAGCACGGTGGCTCGGTAATCGTCCGGTTGTTGCTCGAACAGCGCGAAGCAGGGTGCGGACACGACGGCGGCACGGATGTGCTCGGTCGCGAGCAGGCGCGCCGCCTCCAGCGCGATCGACACTTCCGAGCCGGTTGCGATCAACGTCACATCGCGGCCGCCGTCAGGCGAGACGACGAGATAGGCGCCGCGCGCGACGCGGTTTCTGCCGCGAGCATCGCTGCGGAAGGTCGGCAAGGCCTGACGCGACAGGCACAACACGGACGGACGGCTCTCGGAATTGAGTGCGCAGTCCCAGGCCTCCAGCGTCTCCACCGCGTCGGCGGGACGGAACACCAGAAGGTTCGGAATCACCCGCAGCGCGGCGAGATGCTCGACCGGCTGGTGCGTCGGGCCGTCCTCGCCGAGGCCGATGGAGTCGTGGGTCATCACATGGATGACGCGCAGCCGCATCATGGCCGCAAGACGAATCGCCGGCCGGCTGTAGTCGGAGAAGGCGAGGAAGGTACCGCCATAGGGGATGAAGCGGCCATGCAGCGCGAGGCCATTCATCGCGGCGGCCATGCCGTGCTCGCGAATGCCGTAATGGATGTAATCGCCGGCGAACGTCCCACGCGTGACGGGAGCCTGCACCTTGGCGTGCGTCAGGTTCGAATGCGTCAGGTCGGCCGAGCCGCCGACGAAACCGGGAATCGTCCCGGCGACACCGTCGAGCACCTGTTGCGAGGCCTGTCGCGTCGCGATCTTCGGGCGCTCGCTGGCGAAGCGCTCGCGCAACTTCGCCGCCGCCAGCGCATAGGCGCCCGGCAAGGCGACGGCCTTGCCCTCGATGAACAGGTCGCGCTGCTCTGGCGTCGCACGTTCATAACGATCGAGCCAGGCGAGACGATCCACCTGCCCGCGCTGTCCGATCATCCGCCACGCCTTCAGGATCGGAAGTGGCACCACGAAGGGCTGATAATCCCAGCCCAGCATCCGGCGCGCAGCGGCCGTCTGCTCGGCTCCGAGCGGCGCACCATGCGCCTTCTCAGTGCCCTGGCGGTCCGGCGCGCCATAGCCGATGATGGTGCGGCAGGCGATCAGCGATGGTTTTGTCGTCTCACGCTCTTGCGCAATCGCCTGCGCAACGGCCTCGGGATCGTGGCCGTCAACGCGGCGCACCGACCAGCCGGAGGCGGCGAAGCGCGCAAGCTGGTCGTCGGAGATTGCCAGCGAGGTCGGCCCGTCGATGGAGATTCCATTGTCGTCAAACAGCACGATCAGGCGGCCGAGCTGGAGATGGCCGGCCAGCGAAATCGCCTCCTGGCTGATACCCTCCATCAGGCAGCCGTCGCCGGCGATCACATAGGTGAAGTGATCGACGAGGCCATCGCCATGCCGCGCATTGGCCATGCGCTCGGCGAGCGCCATGCCGACAGCCGTCGCGATCCCCTGCCCGAGCGGTCCAGTCGTGGTCTCGACCCCCGGCGTGTGGCCGTATTCGGGGTGACCCGGTGTCTTCGAGCCCCATTGCCGGAACGCCTTGATGTCATCGAGGCTGACATCACCGCCGGTCAAATGCAGCAGCGCGTAGAGCAGCATCGAGCCGTGCCCGGCCGACAGCACGAAGCGGTCGCGGTCGGGCCAGTTCGGGTGCGCCGAGTCGAATTTGAGAAAGCGTGAGAACAGCACGGTCGCGACGTCGGCCATACCCATGGGCAGGCCGGGATGGCCGGACTGCGCGGTCTCGATGGCGTCGACCGCGAGGAAGCGGACGGCGTTGGCGAGATCGTTGTGCGTGACTGCCGTAAGGTCGGCTTCGGCATGAACCGAGACGTTCATCGGGCCCTCCCGTTATCGTCGTTGCTTCACTTCAGGTTTCGCTTGCGTTCGATCAGCTGCATGATCAGCGGCGTCAGGATCAGCTGCATCGCGAGATCGAGCTTCGCGCCGGGGCAGACGATCGAATTCGCGCGCGACATCCAGCTTTGCGGCAACATCGACAGCAGGTAGGGGAAGTCGATGCCCCGCGGATTCTTGAAGCGGATCACGACCATCGATTCGTCTGGCGTCGGGATCCAGCGCGCGATGAACGGATTAGAGGTGTCCACCGTCGGCACGCGCTGGAAGTTGATGTCGGTCTCGGTGAATTGCGGGCAGATGTAATGGATGTAATCGGGCATCCGCCGCAGGATGGTGTCGGTGACGGCCTCGGTCGAATAGCCGCGCGCGCTGCGATCGCGGTGCAGCTTCTGGATCCATTCGAGATTGATCACGGGCACGACGCCGATCTTGAGGTCGGCATAGCGCGCGACATTCACCTTGTCAGTAACGACGGCGCCGTGCAGGCCCTCGTAGAACAGCAGGTCCGAATTCTCGGGTAGCCGCTCCCAATCGGTGAAGGTGCCGGGAGGCGCGCCGTGCAACGCGGATTCCTCGGCATCGTGGACATAGTGACGCGTCACCGCCGTGCCGGTCTCGCCATAGTCGCGGAACGCGCGCTCCAGCTCCTCGAACAGGTTGGTCTCGGGGCTGAAATGGCTGAAATGCTTGTTGCCGCGCTCGGCCTCGTTCGCCATCTGCGCGCGCATCTCGGCGCGGTCGTAACGATGGAACGCGTCGCCCTCGATGTAGACGGCGTTGACCTTCTCGCGGAAGAATATCTGCTCGAAGGTCTTCTTGACCGAGGTGGTGCCGGCGCCGGAGGAGCCGGTGATGGAGATAATGGGATGCTTCCTGGACATGGGACGCCTCGCTCAGAGCCGGAAGAATCCGCGCCGCGCGAACAGCGGCGCGGAGACGCTGGCGACCAGCAGCGGATCGCAATGCAATTCCTCGACCCGCCGCACCTCGTTGCTCGAGCCCATCATCAGCGGCACGCGCTGGTGCAGGCTTTGCGCAGACAGCTCGAGGATGCGCTCGCGCCCGGTCGAGGCCGAGCCGCCGGCCTGCTCGATGATCATGGCCATCGGATGCGCTTCGTAGGTCAGGCGCAGGCGGCCGTCGCCATAGCCGGGGCGGGCGTCCGAGGGATAGAGGAACACACCGCCGCGGGTGAGGATGCGATAGGCTTCCGCGACCAGCGAGCCGATCCAGCGCATGTTGAAATCGTGGTTGGCGGGGCCTTCGACACCGGCGAGGCATTCGTCAATGAAAGCGCGCACTGGCGGATCCCAGTGCCGGCGATTGGACGCGTTGATCGCGAACTCGTCGCAAGCCTCGGAGATCTGCACGCCGCTGCGCGCGAGGCGGAAGCAGCCGGACTTGCGGTCGAGGGTGAAGATGTCGACGCCGTCGCCGAGCGTCAGCACCAGCGAGGTCTGTGGACCGTAGGTGACGAAGCCCGCCGCAAGCTGGGCCGAGCCGCGCTGATGGAAGGCGAGTGAGAGATCAACGGGTGCCGGCAGGATCGAGAAGATCGTGCCGACGGTCATGTTGATGTCGATGTTGGAGGAGCCGTCGAGCGGATCGATCGCGACGCAGATGCGGCCGTCACGGTCGACAATCTGGGCCTCGCGCATCTCCTCCGACGCCAGGGCAGCAAGCGGCAGCCTGCTAAGGCAGCGGCGCAGGATCGCATCGGCCTGAACGTCGAGATCGCGCTGGAGGTCGCCGTCGCTGTTGCGGCCCGTGGTCAGGCCCGAGGCGTCGGCGAGATCGCCGGAGGCGATGACATCGGCGATCTGGATCGCCGCTGCCGCGATGGCGTCGACTGCGGCCGCCACGGCGAGCGCATGCGGCGCGGTCTCAGAGTACCGCTGAAGGTGGTCGTCCAACCTGAGTTGCCCGGTCATCTGCGTCCATCCCATTGCTGGCGCCGCATCTATTTCCCTCCCCGTGGAGGTCGGTGCGGTCAGTCCCAGCACGATGAGATTGACAGGGACGGCTTAATAAGGAAAATTTCTATTCATAATGAGCTCCAAAGAATTTTCTTATAATGGCCCCGGCCACGGGGCGACCCAGCTCCGGCATCTGACGATCCGGCAGCTGCGCTCGCTTGCGGCGCTTTCGGCCAAGGGCAGCGTGACGGCGGCGTCCGGCCATCTCGGGCTGACGCAGCCCGCCGTGACCCAGCAGCTTCGGCAGCTTCAGGACCTCGCCGGCCTGCCGCTGGTGCAGCGGACCGGTGACGGCATGCTGCTGACGGAGGCCGGCAAGGAGGTGCTGGCGCTGGCCGAACGGGTCGAGGCCGCGATCATGGACTGCCAGGGCGCGCTCGACCTGCTGGCGGGGCGGACCGGCGGCACGGTGCAGCTCGGTGCGGTCTCGACCGCAAAGTACTTCGTGCCGCACGCGATCGCGGCGTTCTCCAAGCGCTATCCCAAGATCGAGATCAAGCTCACCATCGGCAATCGCGAGGAGATCCGCGAGGCCATGCACGGCTACGACCTCGATTTCGCCGTGATGGGTCGGCCACCCGCGGACGTCACTGTCGACGTCCGTCAGCTCGGGCGCAATCCGCACATCATCGTGGCGCGCAAGGGGCACTGGCTGGAGAAGGATTCGGGCCTTAACCTGACCGATCTCGTGCACGAGACCTTCCTCACCCGCGAACGGGGCTCGGGCACGCGGACGCTGATGGAAGGCATGTTCCAGAAGTCGGATCTCGAGCCGATCATCGGCATGGAGATGAGCAGCAACGAGACCATCAAACAGGCGGTGATCGCCGGGCTCGGCATCACCTTCATCTCGGCGCACACCGTGGCGCATGAGCTCGCCGAGGGCCGGCTGATCGTGCTCGATGTCGCCGGCCTGCCGATCGTGCGGCAATGGTACGTGATCCGCCGCAGCGACAAGGTGCTGCTGCCGCCGGCGCAGGCGATGTTCGATTTTCTGGGTTCGGAGGGATCGAACTATCTGCCCGACGTGCCCGAGCTCGGCGGGCGATAAGTCGCCGAAGTTCAGCCCATCAGCTTCATCGCGATCGTCGCGGCCAGGATCACGATGATCTGGAGTAGACGCTCCGTCGTGAAGATGCGGTTGAAGGTGGTCATCGCGTGCCCCGGCCGACGTGAAGAATCTCGTTGAGCCGTTGCTAGCACAGGCGCTTGCCGAGGCAACTCCGTAATTGCACCGTGATGTCCCGTGCACGATCCGACGATCGCACCTTCGGCAAGCTGGACCGAGGCCGTGCCGATGGTTGACGATCAGGCCGCGAGCGGGGCGGCGTAGTCTGCGCGCGCCGCGAAATAGGCTTCCAGCTCCAGTAGCGCCCGCGCTTCCCAATCCCTCGCCTGCTCCAACAACGACCAGCTCTGGCCCGGGCGGAATGCAGCGGTCTGGCGGTAGAGCGATGCGATGCCGCGGTAGCGGCGCACGTTCTCCAAGATGGCGTGACCGGTTATTTGGCCATTCATGTCCGAAAACTCCCTCGTCATTCCCGCGGGAGAAATTGCGGCCAAATCTTTTTCGAAAAGTTAGCGGCGCACGGCAAGCTCGCGGATGGTTGCCGAACTGTTGCGCGCGCGCAACGCGCATGCGCGTGCACAGTCGATCTATTGCGGGTTCGTTGCCGTGCTCTCGCCCGGGCGCTTCAGCCCGCCGCGGCTGACGATCGCCATCGTCTCGCGGCAGAGATCGGCGAGGCCGATCACCAGCACGGCCAGCAGGCAGAACAGGTTGATGGAATCGGCATTCGCGCTGGTCAGCGAATTGAACTCGAAAAAGGGCGGCATGAACGCCCACCATACCAGCGGAATGGTCAGCAGTGCGGCGAGCGCCGCCGCCGGCACGCCCGCGACAAGCCCGAGCAGGAAGACGCCGGGCAGGAATGCGGCGAAATACAGTTTTGCGCCGAGCGCGACACAAATTCCCTGAAGCACCGCCGACATCGCCACGATGACAAGCCCCAGCAGAAACGCCTGCCACGACCATGGCCGTACCCGCGGTACGCCAAACAGTCCCGTACGCCTCATCAGCCTCCCCCTGCCGCCTGTTAACCAGGTCCGCTTGCGACCAAAGTACTACAGCGGCGAGCGGACCGCGAGGCGGAAATTGCGTCCTCGCGCGGTTGGTAAATGGGCCGCACCGCATAATTGCGGCCATGCCGGCGGCTACTCGCTCGCCGCATAGAGCAGGCCAGCGACGGGCAGGGCAAGGCCAATGGCCGATGCCAGGGTCCAGCCGCCCTGTGCGAAGGCGAAGGCGCCGAGCGCGGAGCCGGCAGCACCTGCGGCGAAGAACGTCGCCATGTAGAGCCCGTTGAGGCGGCTGCGGTGCTCGTGCCCGAGCGCGAAAATGGCACGGAAGCCGAGCACGACATTGCCCTGCACCCCGATATCGATGGCAATCGCGGCCACCACCAGGCAGGCGAGGTTCAGCACCGATCCGGCCGCGCCGATCTGCGTGATCAGGAATCCGGCGGCTGCGAGCAGCATCGCCACCAGCGTCGCGAGGCGACTATGGCCGCGATCGGCGAGCCGTCCTGCGATCGGGGCCGCGAACACGCCGGCAACGCCGGCGAGCGCGAACAGCGCGATGCCGCGCTGGGAGAAGCCGAACGCGCTCGCGAGCTGGAGCGGCGCCACCGTCCAGAACAGCGTAAAGCAGCCGAACAGGCTCGCCTGGTAGAGCGCGCGGCGGCGCAGCAGCGGCGTGGTGCGCACCAGCTGCGGCATCGACAGCAGCAACGCGCCATAATGCATGCGCGCGACCGGATTGCGCTGCGGCAGCGTCATCCAGAGCACGGCTGCGAGCACGATCATCAGCCCGGCCGAGCCGAAGAACACCGCGTGCCACGACAGCGCCGCCGTGACGAAGCTCGACACCGGGCGCGCCAGCATGATGCCGAGCATCAGGCCGGTCGAGACATTGCCGACGACGCGGCCGCGGATGGCCTCGGGCGCCAAATGCGCGGCATAGGGAATGATGATCTGCACCGCGACCGAGCCGAGCCCGATGAACAGCGCGGCGATCAGGAACGGCAGCGCGTGAGTGGCGAACGCCGCGGCGAGCAGGGCCGCCGCCCCAAGCGCAATGACCGAGCAGATCAGCGTGCGGTTTTCGACGAGGTCGCCGAGCGGTACGATGAAGAGAAGCCCGACACCGTAGCCGATCTGCGTCATGGTGACGATCAGCCCGCTAGCTGCATGCGACAGGCCGAGCGCAGCGCTGATCGGCGCGATCAGCGGCTGGGCGTAATAGATGTTGGCGGCGACCATGCCACAGGCCGCGGCAAGCACGAAGGTCAGGCGCTGCGACACCGCATCCGGTCCGGGCGCGGTCTCGATCGTGGCATTCATCGTCATTCGCTTAGACTCCAGGAATAGGGAATGACCATTCCCTATTATGACAAAAATTCAGGCGAGCAGCTTCATAGCGACGGCGACGAGGCGCGTCCCGTCGAGCGGCAGGCGTGCCTTGCCGGCGACGCGCATGCCTTGCGTGATGCAGATCATCAGCCGCGCGGTGTCGTCGGCATCGACGTGACGGGGAATCGACCCATCGGCCTGCCCCTGGCGAATGAGGCCGGCGATGAAGCTCTCGTTCGTTTTGAGCTGCGCATTCACGCGGGCGCCGACCACGGGATCGAGCGCGGACAGTTCGACCGCACTGCCGACGACCAGGCAGCCGCGCCGCCCCTCGGTGCCCTGGGAATGCTCGACATAGGACAAGAGCACGTTGCGGATTTGCTCGCGGCCGTTTACACCGCGCGCCGCTGCGCTGCGCGTCTGCTCCTGGCGCAGCGTGGTGTAGCGTTCGAAGGCGGCGAGAAACACGGCATGCTTGTCGCGAAACGCCTTGTAGACGCTCCCCGTAGCCAGCCGCATCGCCGCGGTGAGATCGCCGATCGAGGTGGCATGATAACCGCGCTCGCGAAACACGCGCACGGCCCTGTCGAGCGCGGTGTTCATGTCGAACTCCCGGGGACGGCCGGGAGAACGGGCGGGCTGAGATCGGCGGGCGGCCTTTTGCATGGCGGGATAATAGGGAATGATTGTTTCCGAATAAAGACACTTGGTTGTGAATGGGAGTGGATAAAGGCTGGCTGATGGAGAGCGGAAACCTCGGAGATCGCGTCCCAGATAAGCTGCAACGCCCAAGCGTTGCGGCGCAGAGCCGGGGGCCAGAAAGCGACACGGCAAAATGCGGAGAGATGGGCCGCGGCTCTGCAGCGCATCGCTAAAGGGCGCTGCGCTGCGTCCGGGGCACGAGAGGAGAGTGAGGCATGATCTCTCCACACGTCATTGCGAGCGCAGCGAAGCAATCCAGAATCCCGCCGCGGAAAGACTCTGGATTTGCTTCGCTGCGCTCGCAATGACGGAGCAAGGTGCACGGACTCATTTTCAAACGCGCACTTTACGCAGACACGCCTTCGCATTCTCGTGGCGGATTTCGCCCGAGCTTTGCTTCGTCGCTCCACCCTCTCAAGCCAAGAGGGCGCAGGGAAGGCCGGGTGCCGGCTGGCACCCACGGTCCGCTGTGCGAAAGGCACACGCAGAAGAACTGCACAGCGGCATACAGGTGAAGCCCAACACACGGCCTTCCCTGCGCAGTGGTTTGACGGCTTATGCCGCGCTCTCCCGGGAGCCGAGTTCGTTCTGGCCTCCCTCGCCCTCGTGGAAGTCACGGACACCGCGCCGGTTGACGCCAATGCCCGCATCCGCAAGAGCTTGACCGTAGCAACGACGGCCAGGACCACACGGTTTTGCCGTACGCGCGGCTCGCCTGCGCCGCAGGGTTCCACGGCGTTGTGCACCTTGCCATCGACATGCTGGCGCGACGAACCTGACAGCGCCGTCCGTCTGCGCGAAGCCTCGAGGGCTCACGGAGAGCAATCCGCCCTGCCCCTGACTTATCGCGCCCGACGCTGCCGCGTCCACTGCAAGCCCGGCTCCGCGATCATCACGACACATGATCGCCCCTCTCGGATGAGCCGGGATGGGCGACACATGCGCCATTTCCGAATTTCGGTAAAGCGGAATATTTTTGCGCGACGGGATTGACAGAGCCGCGACACAGGCGCGGCAGCGTCGCCCGGCTGGAGTGGAAGCGCAATTCAGCGCCGTGCGCGCAACCAGAGGCCCGGGTTACACTGCGTTCCATCGGGTTACGAGAGGAGCTACGTGCAAGTGAGTGCGGGCGACCTCGCCGCTGCGATCGTTGCGAATATGCAACGGTTCCCCACGGTCTGAAGCCGGTCAAAAGAAACTCCCATTACGGCCACGAACCGCTCTCACAACGTCGTGAGACTAGCAGGGGAACTACGATGCGTGCACAGCGCGTTTGGAAAGTGAATGGGGCCGCCAGCATCGGGCAGCTCCAATCGAGACTGGATGACCTGAACAAGCGGCTTGGCCAGCTCGAAGGCCAGCATCCCGAGAGCTGGAAGATCGAAGAGCTGAGATCGAGCGCGCTCAGGCTGTCGCGCGAAATCGACGATATCCGCTGCGCCGAGGCGACGGCCGCGCTGAGCGAGTTGCTGCGCAAGTAATCAGGCCTATCGCAATTCGCTCGCCGGCCAAGGAACCAACCTCGCGCACCACCATTTCCATGCTGAGCATGGAGCAAGACCATGACGGCATCGCGCGCCTCGCACCGTGAGGGATTTCGCATGACGTCCGATCCCGAAGAGTCGGTGAGGCTGCAAGGCTATGGCGAGATGACGTTGCGCACCGCGATCGCGACGCTGATGGCGCTGGCGCCGCGCGAGCGATCCGACGCTGCCATCTTCCGCATCCGCGACGGCTCGCGCCTTGCCAGGCGCGAGATCACCGACCTCGCATCGGAATTGGGCATGGCGCCGCTCGCCGACGTCAGGTCTCCAAGACTCGTCCCGGAGCAGCACTGGCAGGACATCGTCCGCGGCATGGTGCGCGAGGCGCCGCTGCCCTCGCTGATGGTGGCGTTCTTGGTCGGCGTGCTTGTGGCGCGGCGTTGATCCTCACGCGGCGGCGCGGACCGATTTCGCGCGTTGCTCCAGCGCATTGATCGTCAACACGAGATTCTCACGTCGCGCGCGAAGGTTTGTCGCGAGCAGCGGATAGGACGGGTCCTTCACGTCAAACGCTCCGGCCTTGGCCTCTTCTTCGAGGATGTCGGAATTCATGAGCTGAACGCGCCACCACAAATCCGCAATCAGCGCGCTGAGCCGAAGCTCTCCAGTGGAGCCAAAACGGGACACTTCTTTCATTGTTTGCCTCACCCTGAAACAGTCCCTCCGCTGGGGACTGCCGATGGTCCTGACTGAGCAAACGGAATGCCAAGGCTGCAGGCCGGTCTAATACGCCGACCTGCACAACTTCTGGCCTGTACAGGGTCGACCGCAACCGGCGCGACCGAAAGGCGCGTTGATCGGCGTGAGCCATGCCACCCCGACAGACGTCCCTGCTAGGCCAAATCGACCGTGGACCCGCCCCGAAAATCGTTGCAAAAAGGCGCTCCCGAAGCGCCGGCGGCCGGTCTGCCAAGCCTTTAGGAATACGTCGACTTTTGGAAGAATGGTCGGAGTGGCAGGATTCGAACCTGCGACCCCTGCGTCCCGAACGCAGTGCTCTACCGGGCTGAGCCACACTCCGACAAGAAGGCGGCTTATAGCGTCGGGTTTGGCGCACCGCAAGCGGCCGAGTTGAGGAATTTTATCCCTGTGAAAATGGGTCTCGAAACGCTGATTTTGCCGGCCGGAGAGGCTGCGGCCGCGGCCGCGGCCCGAGCGCTCGCGGCCGGCGGGCTGGTCGCGTTTCCGACCGAGACGGTCTATGGGCTCGGGGCCGATGCCGCCAATGCCGCTGCAATCGCCCATCTCTACGCCGCCAAGGGCCGTCCTGCCTTCAATCCGCTGATCGCCCATGTCGCGGACGTTGCCGCCGCGCGGCGGATCGGGCGGCTCGATGCGCGCGCCCTTAAGCTTGCAGAGGCGTTCTGGCCGGGGCCGCTGACGCTGGTGGTGCCGAAGACGGAGAACTGCCCGGTAGCAGAGCTCGCGACCGCCGGTCTCGATACGGTCGCGATCCGCATCCCCGCCCATCCGGTGGCGCAGGCGATCCTGCACGCCTTTGGCGGGGCGGTGGTGGCGCCGTCCGCAAACATCTCCGGCCATGTCTCGCCGACGCTGGCCGACCATGTCGAAAGCGACCTTGCCGGACGGATCGACCTGATCGTCGACGGCGGGCCGGTCGAGGTCGGCGTCGAATCGACGATCGTCGGCTGCTTCGAGACCTTGATGCTGCTCCGCCCGGGCGGGCTGTCGCGCGAGCGTATCGAGGCCGTGCTCGGCGCATCCCTGGCGCGGCCACCCGCGGAGACCGAGAGCGGGGACAGCCAGCCGCTGGCGCCGGGCATGCTGGCTTCGCATTACGCGCCGCGCGCCCATGTACGGCTCAATGCGCACGAGGTGAAGCCGGACGAAGCGCTGCTGGCATTCGGCCCGGGGCGCCTGCCCGGCTTTGAAGCCGCCGCCGCTGTCATGAACTTGTCGCCCGCCGGCGATCTCGATGAAGCCGCCGCCAATCTGTTCGGCTATCTTCGCAGCCTCGATGCCAGGGGGCCACGCGCGATCGCCGTGATGGCGATCCCCGAAGAAGGACTTGGCGAAGCGATCAACGACCGGCTGCGCCGGGCGGCGGTTGCCCGATAGCGGATGATCCGGACTCTAAGGGACGCGTTAGCGAAAAGTGTGCGGCGGTTTTCCGATCAGATCATGCGCAAGGTATAAGTAGCGGAATGAAAGACGACCACATGAACATCAACACATCCGCCACCCCGCCGCTTGCGCCTGATTTGATCGAACAATTCCGCAAGATCGTCGGCGAGCGCCACGCGATCACCGATGCCGCCGACATCGAGGCTTACGTCACCGAGGAACGCAATTTGTTTCACGGCCGCTCGCCACTGGTGCTGCGTCCGGGCTCGACGGCGGAAGTCTCGGAGATCTGCAAGCTCGCCTCCGCGCACAGGATCGCGCTGGTGCCGCAGGGCGGCAATACCGGCCTCGTCGGCGGGCAGACGCCGCACAATGGCGAAGTGGTGGTGTCGCTGCGGCGGCTCGACAAGATCCGCGAGGTCGACACCGCCTCCAACACCATGACCTGCGAGGCCGGCGTCGTGCTGCAAATCGCGCAGCAGAAGGCGGCGGAGGTCAACCGGCTGTTTCCGCTCTCGTTAGGTGCCGAAGGCAGCTGCACTATTGGCGGCAATCTCTCGACCAATGCCGGCGGCACCGCCGCGCTCGCCTATGGCGTCGCGCGCGAGATGGCGCTGGGGCTCGAAGTGGTGCTGGCCGACGGACGCGTGCTGAACGTGCTGTCGAAGCTGAAAAAGGACAACACCGGCTACAATCTGCACAACCTCTTCATCGGCGCGGAAGGCACGCTCGGCATCATCACGGCGGCGACTTTAAAACTGTTTCCGAAGCCGCGGGCGGTCGAGACCGCCTTCGTCGGGCTGAAGTCGCCGGCCGCGGCGCTCAAACTGCTGACGATCGCGCAAGGTGAGGCCGCGAATGCGCTGACCAGCTTCGAGCTGCTGTCGCAGATGGCGGTCGACTTCTCCATCCGCCACGGCGTCGACGTGCGCGATCCGCTCGCAGAAAAGCATCCCTGGTACGTGCTGATGGAATTGTCTTCGCCGGGCGAGGATGCCCGCACGCCGCTGGAGACGATCCTGACCCGCGCCATGGAAGAGGAGATCGTCGACGACGCCGTGATCGCGGCCAATCTCACCCAGCGTGCCGGCTTCTGGAAGCTGCGCGACGAGATGTCGGCGGCGCAGAAGCCGGAAGGCGGCTCGATCAAGCACGACATCTCCGTCCCCGTCGCGGCCGTGCCCGCCTTCATCGCCGAGGCGGATGCCGCGGTGGTGAAGCTGATCCCCGGCGCGCGGCCGGTGCCGTTCGGTCACCTCGGCGACGGCAATCTGCACTACAACGTCAGCCAGCCGGTCGGCGCCAACAGTGCGGACTTTCTGGCCCGCTGGCACGAGATGAACGCGGTGGTGTTCGAGATCGTGCTGCGCATGGGCGGCTCGATCTCGGCCGAGCACGGCATCGGCGTGCTCAAGCGCGACGAACTGCCCGAGGTGAAGGACAAGACCGCGATCGAGCTGATGCGATCGATCAAGGCGATGCTCGATCCGCTGGGAATCATGAATCCGGGGAAGGTGCTGTGAGCGCTCTTGCGATCGACGCCATCGAGGACGCCGATGTCGAGCCGGTGGTGGCGCTGTGGCAGCGCTGCGGCCTGACCCGGCCGTGGAACGACCCGCGTGCCGACATCGCACTGGCGCGCCGCCGTGACAATTCCACGGTGCTGGTCGGCCGCGAGGGCGGCGCGATCGTCGCCACAATCATGGTCGGCCATGACGGCCATCGCGGCTGGGTCTATTACGTCGCCGTCGATCCTGATCGCCGCAAGCACGGCTACGGCCGCATCATCATGGCAGCAGCCGAGGACTGGCTGCGCGCGGCCGGAATTCTCAAGCTCCAGCTCCTGATCCGGCGCGAGAACGCGCAGGCCAATGCCTTCTACCAGTCACTGGGCTTTACGGAATCCACCTCGGTGATGTTCCAGAAGTGGCTCGACGGCCGCGAGACGACTCCAAGCAACTGAGATCGAGCCATGACCATTTCCGACCGTGTCCGCATCAAGGACGTCCGCGTGCTCTCGGACAACTGGGCGCCGCTGAAGAACACCACGTTCGAGTACCGGCGCGCCAATGGCGAGTGGCAGACGCAGCACCGGGAAACCTATGAGCGCGACAACGCCGCAGCCGTGCTGCCGTATAATCGCGTGCGGCGCACGGTGATCCTGGTGCGCCAGTTCCGCTTGCCGGCGTTCATTCGCGGCTATGACGATCTGCTGATCGAAGCCGCCGCCGGCGTGCTGGATGACGCCGCCCCCGAGGTCCGCATCCGCGCCGAGGCCGAGGAGGAAACCGGCTATCGCCTGCACGACGTCCACAAGGTGTTCGAGGCCTTCATGAGCCCGGGCGCCATCACCGAGAAGCTGCATTTCTTCATCGCCGAATACGAGCCGGAGATGCGGGTCAGCGACGGTGGCGGCCTCGCGCACGAGGGCGAGGACATCGAGGTGCTCGAGCTTGCCATCGACGAAGCGCTGGCGATGATCGGCGACGGCCGCATCATCGACGCCAAGGCGATCATGCTGCTGCAATATGTGGCGTTGCACGTGTTCAGGTGAGCTTGCGGCTGGCTTCTTCCCTTCTCCCCTTGGGAGAAGGTGGCGCGAAGCGCCGGATGAGGGGTATGCTTCCCCGAACTCCTGAGGGAGTTGGGCTCGCGGAGAGATACCCCTCACCCGTCTCGCCGCGACGCGGCGAGCCACCCACTCCCACAAGGAGAGAGGGGAAGAGCGCGGCTCGCTCTATCAAGCCTGCAATCCTGTCCCGCGTCCTCCTCGCCCCCATTGAGCGCCCCCAAATCTATCTCTAGTCTGGCCCCTAACCAAGAACCAGGAGACGCGCCCATGTCCGCTCCGCGCGACGACGAATTCGGCTTTGCGCCCGACTACGATTCTCCCGTCCCTTACATGCAGCGCACGCGCGACTATTACGCGGCGATCGGCTACACCACGCCGTATCGCTGGGCGCATTACACGGAGGCACCGTTCCAGCCGCTGAAGAAGAAAGTGGCGCAGTCGCGCGTCACGATCATCACCACGGCCGCACCGTTCGACCCGAGCAAGGGCGACCAGGGGCCGGGCGCGGCGTATAATGGCGGCGCGAAGTTTTACCAGGTCTATGACGGTGATACGTCGAAGCAGCACGATCTGCGCATCTCGCACATCGGCTACGACCGCAAGCACACCAGCGCGACCGACAGCGGCACCTGGTTTCCGCTGCCGCAGCTGCTGAAGGCCAGCGCCGCAGGCCGCATCGGCGAGGTCGCCCCGCGCTTCTTCGGCGCGCCGACCAACCGCAGCCATCGCGTCACGCTCGACACCGACGCGCCCGAAATCCTGGCGCGCTGCCTCGCGGATGCGGTTGATGTCGCGGTGCTAGTGCCGAACTGCCCGGTCTGCCACCAGACCACGGCGCTGGTGGCGCGGCACCTGGAGCGGAACGGCATTGCCACCGTGATCATGGGCTGCGCCAAGGACATCATCGAGCACGCCGCCGTGCCGCGCTTCCTCTTCTCGGATTTCCCACTCGGCAATTCCGCCGGCAAGCCGCATGACATCGCCTCGCAGGCGCAGACGCTGGAGCTGGCACTGCGGCTGCTGGAGACCGCAAGCGGCCCGCAGACGACGATGCAATCGCCGCTGCGCTGGAGCGAGGATGCCTCCTGGAAGCTCGACTACAACAACGTGGCGCAGCTTTCGCCGGAAGAGCTGGCGCGCCGGCGCGCCGAATTCGACAAGCAGAAGGAGATCGCGCGCGGCAACCGCGCCGCCTGACGTCCTCCACCAAAGAAAGAAAAAAGGGAGAGCGACGTGACGCGACCGTTCGAGGGCGTGAAGATCCTGGACTTCACGCAAGTGCTGGCCGGCCCCTATGCGAGCTATCAGCTCGCGCTGCTGGGCGCCGACGTCATCAAGGTCGAGCGGCGCGAGGGCGAGGACATGCGCCGCACGCCGCTCAGCCGCGAATGGGCCGAGCGCGGGCTGGCGCCGGCGTTCCAGGCCATCAACGGCAACAAACGCAGCCTGACGCTGGACCTGCAAAAGCCCGAGGCGATCGCGATCGTGAAGAAGCTCGCGAGCCAGGTCGACGTCGTCATGGAAAATTTCCGTCCCGGCGTGATGGACAAGCTCGGCATCGGCTACGAGGCGCTATCCGCCATCAATCCGAAGCTGATCTATTGCGCGGTGTCAGGCTTCGGCCAGACCGGGCCGGACCGCCTGCGGCCCGGCTATGACGGCAAGATGCAGGCGTTGTCGGGCATCATGGCGATCACCGGCCATCCCGAGACCGGACCGACGCGCGCGGGCTTTGCGGTGTGCGACGTGCTGTCGGGCGCGACCGCGGCGTTCGGCGTGTCGAGCGCACTGTATCAGCGCGACCGCACCGGCAAGGGCCAGCTCATCGACGTCTCCATGCTGGAGGCGACGCTGGCCTTCCTCTCGGGCCAGATCGCGGATTGGTCCGTTGCAGGCCATCGTCAAACACTCTCGGGCAACCAGGCGGTGAGCCGCAGGACCACGGCCAACCTGTTCAAATGCGGCGATGGTCACATCCTGCTCGCCGTCAACAACGAGAAGCAGTACCGCGCGCTCATGGTTGCGCTCGGCCGCGAGGACGCGCTGAGCGATCCGCGCTTCGCCGACTGGTTCTCCCGCAACGAGAACGAGGGCGCGCTTCGCGCCATCATCGAGGCAGCGCTGGCGGCACGGCCGGCGCGCGAATGGGAGACGATCCTGGAAGATGCCGGCGCACCCTGCGCCAGCATCTGGAAGGTCGAGGAGGTGATCGACCACCCGCAAATCAAGGCGCGCGGCGCGATCCAGGAGCTGGACACGCCTTATGGCCGCCTGCGCTTTGCCGGCAGCGGATTCAAGCTCGCCCATGGCGGCGGCAAGCTGGACCGCATGGCGCCGGAGCTTGGGGCGGATACGGATGCGGTGCTGGGCGAGTTGGGGTTCGATGCGGCGGAGATCGCGGCGCTGAGGGCGAAGGAGATCGTGTAAGCCGCGACATATGCCGCTGCCGTAGGGAGTGGGCAAAGGCGCAACGCGCCGTGCCCACCACCTGTCGATTTCTTGGCGCACGACGGTGGGCATGCTTCGCTTCGCCCACCCTACGGCATCGGCGATCAGAATAACGACCCCTGCCCGTCATCCACCGACCCAACCGCCGCCTTCCGCACTCCCTTCTTCGGCTTCACGACGTCCGCCTCCATCTCCTCGGCGCTGATCGGCAACAGCAACTGCTCGTCGTCATTGGCGACGCGGTTGACGCGGGTGGAGACCGGGTGCCAGGCGAATTCGCCAATGCGCGGAGCGGTCATCAGCGGCAGGATCGCGTCGATCTCGTCGCTGCGGCAATCGAGCCAGCGCTCGAAATCGCGCGGGCTGATGGTGACGGGCACGCGGTCATGCAGCGCCGCGAGATCTTCGCCGGCCGCTGCCGTGACGATGGCGACCGTGTCGAGCTCCTCGCCGTTCGGCCCAATCCAGGTTTCGAACAAAGCGGCAAAGCCGAGCGGCGCGCCATCGGCGCGATGGATGAAGAAGGGCTGCTTGCGGCCGCCCTCCACCTTCCACTCGAAATAGCCGTCCGCCGGGATGAGGCCGCGCCGGCGGCGAATCGCGTGTCTGAAGGCGGGCTTCTCCAGCACCGTCTCGCAGCGGGCGTTGATCAGGAGCGTAAACCCGCGAGGATCCTTGACCCAGCCCGGCAAAAACCCCCAACGCATCAGGCGGAAATGGCGCGCGCCGTTCTCGATCCATACGACCGGAATCGGCTGCGTCGGAGCCACGTTGTATCGGGGCGGAAAATTCGGCTGCTCGATATAGCCGAACAATTGCCGCAAAGCCGCGGGGGCCGAAGTTATGACAAAGCGTCCACACATCCCAGGGGGTCTATATAGGGTCCGTTCAGGTCCTTTTAACCCCGAACGTTAACACTGCGGCGAATGAGCTCAACGGCCTCCCAGCCCGCGCGGACGCATGTACAGACGGGCCCCGAGGCCGCCGCCTGGGCCGAGCGGCTGCGCGTCGCCAACATCAACCCGCGGACGGGGCTTGCCACCGACTATCTCAACCATTTCAATGAAGCGGTGATGCTGCTGGAAATGGTCCCTGACATGCCGGAATGCGCGGAAGATTTTCTGACCTGGACGCCGCTATCCTATGCCGAGCATTTCACGGCGTCGAATTTTAAGGCGCGCGACCTCGCCATCGAGGCTTATGAGAAGGCCGATCCCAAGGTGCGGGCCCAGTTCGACCACATCACGGACACCATGACCTCGATCCTGACCGCGGTCGGCTCGGCCATGCGCGAGGTCGACAAGGACACGACGCGCGTTCGGCTCGCCGAGCAGGCCACGGCATGGGTCAAGCCGCTGATCGCGGCCTGCGGCGGCATCATCAATGGCGGCGCGGAAGCCGACATCGACACCATCATGGCGAACTGAGCCGTGGCTTCCGCGGTCCAGCCGTCCCATCCCCAGATCGCGGTCAGTGCCGCGATTTTTCGCGACGGCAAGGTGCTTCTGACCCGCCGCGCCCGTTCGCCCGCAAAGGGGTTCTATTCGCTGCCCGGGGGTCGGGTCGAGTTCGGCGAATCGCTGCACCAGGCCCTGCTGCGCGAAGTCGACGAGGAGACCGGGCTTGCCATCGACATCATTGGCCTCGCCGGCTGGCGCGAGGTGCTGCCGGCCGCAGCCGGAGCCGGTCATTACCTGATCATGTCCTTTGCCGCCCGCTGGGTGGCCAAAGAACCGGTTCTGAACGACGAGCTCGACGACTACCGCTGGATCGCCCCGGATGCCATCGCAGGCCTGGGCGAGCTCAAGCTGACCGGCGGACTGGAGGAGGTCATCCAATCCGCCGCACGCCTGATCGGAGACTGACGCTCCGCCTTGCGTGCAACGCCCCGAGGAGGCATACACCCCGCCAATGTCCATGCGACTTCTGGCCATTTTCGCCCTGATTCTCGCTTGCGCCTCTGCGCCCGGCCGGGCTCAGGACGTGGCGGCGCCGTTTGACGGCGATTTGCAGCGGCTGGCGGAGATCCTCGGCGGGCTGCATTATCTGCGCGGCATCTGCGGGTCCAACGAGGGCAACAAATGGCGCAGCGAGATGCAGGCGCTGATCGATGCCGAAACCCCCTCCGGCGATCGCCGCACCCGCATGATCGCCGCCTTCAACCGCGGCTATAACGGCTTTCAGCAGACCTACCGGAGCTGCACGCCGGCAGCGACGGTGGCGATCCGCCGCTATATCGAGGAAGGCTCCAAGATCTCGCGCGATCTCACGGCGCGTTACGCGAACTGAGCTCTCCGTCCGGTTCGCACTGCGCGCGGCCCGGAAATGACGCGGATGGAACTCCGTCATCGACTTTGTTCACAGGCGTTAACCGTTCTTAAAGATGTGGCCTAGCGGTCGTTAACGCCCGTGCTACACCTCTCGCACAGCGCATCGCCGTGGATCGCGCCCCAGCCCTGACCGAGTTTCATGAGCCAGCCGATTTCCTACGCCCCCGCCCGCGCGCCGCTGCCCGATCACGAGCAGAAGCAGGCTGCGCTGAGCTATCTCAATGAGGCCTGGGCCGAGGCGCGCCACGACGGCGTCGACGGCGATTGCCTGGCGCAGGCGAGCCTGTTCGCGGCCTTTGCCGAGCTCGTCGGCACCTATGGCGAGGACGCGGTGGCGAAGTTCGTCGAGAGCTTTCCTGGCCGCATTCGCAATGGCGAGTTCTCGGTCGGAATCTCCAGACAATAACCTGTTCGAAAAATAACCCCGCCACGGCACGGGGCCGGTTGACGGATGAATGACTCTGCGACGTGCTCGCGAAGTCTGCCGCGTTTTATCGCACGGAAGCGATTGAGCGCGGACAAGCTTAGTCTGGCGATGACCGGGAGACATTCCCGATGCGATCGGGAATGCGCCCCCGGCGTCAGGGCTCGACATTCAGAGTCGCCTTCATATTGGGATGGTAGCGACAATAGTAATCGACCGTTCCCGCTTTCTTCACCACGAACGTCGCGGACTTCTTCGGCGGCAGAGGGACGTCAAAATCGCCGTTGGTCGCGGTGGCTGTGTGAGCGAAGATGTCCTTGTTGATCCACTCAACGGTGTCACCGACTTTTGCCGACATTTCGGCCGGTGAGATCACGAGATTGTCCATCGTGATTTGAATGGTCGCCGCACGCGCCGGGACGACCAGCAACATGACCGCAAGCGCGATCGAAGCGAGGCGTCCCGGCTTCATCGCACTCTCCTATTTTAGCTCGGCCGCGACGTGCTCGGCGTGCTGCTGATGACCCTGGAAGATCTTCAGGCCGGTCTGCAACAGGCTCTTCAGCTCGTTATTGCTCGCGGACGGAATGAGCTGGGTCTCCAGCGCGGCGTTGACCGCCTTGTGGTAGGCGACCTCGTTCTGGACATAGGCCTTGTCGAAGGCGGCGCCGCTCAGCTTGTCGAGCTCAGCCAGCTTGTCGGTTGCCTGCTTGGACAGCGCGCGGCTGGTGTCGTTGTCTTCAGGCGTGACGTTCAGCTTCTTGACCAGCGCGAGCGCCTGCTTGTTGACGGCCTCATGGTCGCGCACCATGTCCTCGGCGAAGGCCTTGACGTCCTTGTTCTTGGCCTTCTTCATCGCCTGCTTCGCTGCGTTGATGTCGATCACGCCCGCGGTGTAGGCAATATGGGCGATCTGCGGATCGGTGGGCTTGTCGGCTGCACTCGCGCCTTGCAGCAGCCCAAAACTCGACAACAAAAGGGCTGCGGCGGCCGCGCTCCATCGAATGAACATGGTTTGATACTCCTGTGGTGCCGGACGTTTGGCCGGCGCGTTGCTTCACAGGAATTGGATGGGTATTTCGCGCAAACGTTCCCGAAAACTTTAGCCGCTGAAGCCGAGCCGCTTCAGCACTGATACGGTCAAGCGCTCACATCGCCATCCGGCGAACGGGAACGCATTCATCACCACCGGCCCGATCTCCTTCTCGACATTCTCGCGCAGCATGGTGCGGGCGCGGTGCAGCCGCGTCTTCACGGTCTCGGGCTTTACGCCGAGCAAATCGGCGGTCTCCTCGATGGTCATCCCCTCCATGACCCGGGCAACGAAGACCATGCGGAAGACATCCGGCAACTCGTCAATTGCGCGTTCGACCACGCGCTGGATTTCACGTTGGGCCATGGTCCTTTCCGGATCGCCTGCGGGAGAAACGGGAAACTTGATGATCTGCGCATCGAGCGCGGCATTAGGTATCGCGCCGAGCTCGACATCGGGCTTTCGGCTGCGCATCCGGCCGAGCGCCTCGTTGATGGCGATGCGCGACAGCCAGGTCGACAACCCGGCCTCGCCCCGAAAACCGTCGAGGTGGGTGAAGGCCCGGACATACGTCTCCTGCACCACATCCTCGGCCTCGCTGTCACTGCGCAGGATGCCGCGCGCGAGGCGGTAGAGCCTGCGGTTGTTGGCCTGCATGATCTCGCGCAAGGCGGCCTCGTCACGGCCCCGCGCTCGGTCGATCAGCTCTGCTTCCGCGGTTCTAACGCCGGCGGACAGGCCGGCTGCGGTCGGTTGCATTGCGGTTACCCATCTCCGTTCGATCTGGCTATTGGATGCAGGCTCTGAGGAAAGGTTCCCGAGTTTCTTAGGCTCCACTGGAGCCGAGAAGATAAGAAGCGCCTTTCTTAATCCGTCTCGATCGGCAAGGCGGGATCCCTCGCCCATTCGCCCATCGAGGCGTCATAGAGCGTGAGCTTGTCATAGCCGAGCTGGGTCAGCAGGAACAGGTCGATCGTCGCCGAGATGCCGCCGCCGCAATACAGGATCACATTCTTATCGCGCGTAACGCCTTGGGCGGTGAATTTGTGCTCGGCATCGGCCAGTGTCGTCAGCGTTTTGTCGGCATTGGTGAGCGTCGCGGCGGGAACGTTGACGCTGCCGGGAACGCGGCCTGGCCGGCCGTAGCGGCTCGGCTCGAGACCGCGGTGAAACTGCGGACCGAGCGCGTTGACGATCACCGTCGCGGGATCGCCGATCCGCGCCTTCACGATGTTCTTGTCGACGAAGTAGCCTGGGCGAGGTGCAGCCTGGAACGTGGTGGTCGGATAGCCCTTCGGTACGCCTGATACGACCGGCCGCCCCTCGTCCTTCCATTTGTCGAAACCGCCGTCGAGCACAAGCGCATCGACGCCGAGCGAGCGCAGCATCCACCAGAACCGCGTCGACCACATCATCGTGCCGATACTGTAGAGCACGATGGTTTTGTTCGCGTCGAGGCCGTGGCGGCCGAAGGCGGCCTCCAGCTGGGCCAGATCCGGCATCATGAAAAACTGCTGCGCCGAGGCGTCGGAGAACTCGCCTTGCAGATCGAGGAAATCGGCGCCCGGAATGTGGCCGGCCGCAAACGTCTTGTCGCCTGGCACCGCGCGATAAGGCAGGTCGCTGCCCGGCGGCACCGGCTCGTTGTAGGTCGTACAGTCGTAGAGGCGAAGGTTGGGATTGTCGAGGATGGCTGCGAGTTGCTCGGTGGTGATGAGGGGTGTCCGTGGGGACATTACTCTCTCCCAATTGAACTTGCGCTTCCGGGCACGCTGTCGTCGCCTGCGAAGCGGGCAATCCAGTATTCCAGAGGCGGCAATCGTATCAGCCAATTATCGCGGCGGATTACTGGATGCCACGCCTTCGCGTGGCATGACAACGGAAGGAAAGGTTTGACCGAACTCTCTACGCCCTCAAGGTCTCCAGAAACCGCACCGGCTCGCCTTGCGAGGCCGTCACCAGCTCGCCTTGCCACATCACGCGGCGGCCGCGGATGAAGGTGCCGACGGGCCAGCCGGTGACGCGCAACCCGTCGTAGGGGGTCCACCCGGCTTTGGAAGCCACCCATTTGTTGGTGATGGTCTCGCTGCGCTTTAAGTCGACGATGGTGAAGTCGGCATCGTAGCCGGCCGCGATGCGGCCCTTGCAGGCTATGTTGTAGAGCCGCGCGGGACCGGCGCTGGTGAGATCGACGAACCTCGCCAGCGACAGCCGGCCGGCATTGACGTGATCGAGCATAATCGGCACCAGCGTCTGCACGCCGGTCATGCCGGAGGGCGAAGCCGGATAAGTCTTCTGCTTCTCTTCCAGCGTATGCGGGGCGTGGTCGGAGCCGAGCACATCGATGATGCCCTGCTCGATGCCGCGCCAGATGCCGGCGCGGTGATCTGCCCCGCGCACCGGAGGATTCATCTGCGCCAGCGTGCCGAGCCGCTCGTAGCATTCCGGCGCGACCAGCGTGAGATGATGCGGCGTCGCCTCGCAGGAGGCGACGTCCTTGTGATCGCGCAGGAACTCAATCTCTTCCTTGGTCGAGATGTGCAGCACGTGGATGCGCTTGCCGGTCTCGTGCGCGAGCTTGACGAGGCGCTGCGTCGCCATCAGCGCCGCGGTCTCGTCGCGCCAGATCGGATGCGAGCGCGCGTCGCCCTCGATGCGCAGCGACTTGCGGTCGTTGAGGCGATACTCGTCCTCGGCGTGGAACGCGGCGCGGCGACGGATGACCTGAAAGATGCGGCGGAGGCTCTCGTCGTCCTCCACCAGCAGCGCGCCGGTTGAGGAGCCGATGAACACCTTGACGCCCGCGCAACCGGGCGCGCGCTCCAGCACCGGCAGGTCCTGTACGTTCTCGCGGGTGCCGCCGATGAAGAAGGCGAAATCGCAATGCATGCGGTGATGGGCCCGCTTCACCTTGTCGGTGAATTCGGCTTCCGTTACCGTTAACGGAGAGGTGTTCGGCATCTCGAACACGGCGGTGATGCCGCCCATCACGGCACTGCGCGAACCCGTCTCGAGGTCTTCCTTGTGGGTCAGCCCGGGCTCGCGGAAATGCACCTGCGTGTCCATCACGCCGGGCAGGATGTGCAAGCCCTGGCAGTCGATCACCTCCGCTGCGCTGGATTGCGACAGCGCGCCGATCTCGGCGATGCGGCCGCCCGTGATGCCGATGTCGCGCAAGCCCTCGCCGTCCTGGTTGACGACGGTGCCGCCTTTGAGGATCACGTCGAAACGCTGGGTCATGGCTAAGGGCCTCTCTCATCCCCAAGCGCAGGGCTCGAGGTCTTGTCGTTTATGGCTTGCGGGCTTACGTTCCGCAGCAACATGTCGCAAGAGATTTTCGTATGAAATCAGCGTTTCTTCCCGACCGGGGCGTGGTCAAGGTCGCGGGCGAGGATGCGCGCAACTTCCTCAACGGCCTCGTCACCACCGATCTCGACAGGCTCAAGCCGGGCCTGGGGCGATTCGGTGCGCTGCTGACGCCGCAGGGCAAGATCATCGTCGATTTCCTGATCACGGAGGTGCCCGCCGGCCATGGCGGCGGGTTCCTGATCGATTGCCCTAAAGCGCTGGCCGAAGGCCTCGCCACCAAGCTGAAATTCTACAAGCTGCGCGCCAAGGTCACGGTGGAAAACCTCTCCGATGCGCTGGGCGTGCTCGCGGCCTGGGACGGCCAGCCTGCCGCTCAGCCCGATCTCGGCTTCGCCGATCCGCGCCATAGCGAGCTCGGCTACCGCATCCTAATCCCCGAGGATCTCAGGCAGAAGCTGTCCGATCTCATCGGCGCCGAGCTCGTCGATGCCAGCGAATACGACGCCCACCGTATCGCGCTCGGCGTGCCGCGCGGCGGGCTGGATTTCATGTACAGCGACGCGTTCCCACACGAGACCAACATGGACCGGCTTGCCGGCGTTGATTTCGACAAGGGCTGCTATGTCGGCCAGGAGGTCGTCTCGCGCATGCAGCATCGCGGCACCGCGCGAACCCGCAGCGTCAAGGTGTTGCTCGATGGCCCCTCGCCCGAGATTGGCGCCACCATTCTCGCCGGCGACAAGCCGGTCGGCACCATCGGCTCGACCGCCGGCGGCAAAGGCATCGCGCTGGTGCGCGTCGACCGCGTCGCCGATGCGCTCGATGCGGGCCAGCCCCTCACCGCGGGCGGCCTCGCGCTGACACTCGCCGAACCCGACATCGTGCGCACTCCAACGAAGCAACCCATCGCATGAGCCGCGCCCCTCGCCTGCATCCCGACGGCCTGACACGCTGCCCCTGGCCCGGCGAAGATCCGCTCTATGTCGCCTATCACGACACCGAATGGGGCGTGCCGGAATATGACGACCGCGCACTGTACGAAAAGCTGATGCTCGACGGCTTCCAGGCCGGCCTTTCCTGGATCACGATCCTGCGCAAGCGCGACAATTTCCGCAAAGCCTTCGATGATTTCCAGCCGGAGAAGATCGCGCGCTACACGCCCAAGAAGGTGCACGCGCTGATGAACGACGCCGGAATCGTGCGCAACAAGGCCAAGATCGACGGCGCGATCCTGAGCGCAAAGTCCTATCTCGATATCATGGAGAAGGGGCCGGGCTTCTCGAAGCTCCTCTGGGACTTCATGGACGGAGAGCCTAAGGTCAACCATTTCAAGACCACGGCGAGCGTACCGGCCTCGACGCCGCTGTCGGTGCAGATCTCCAAGGAGCTGTCCGCGCGCGGCTTCAAGTTCGTCGGCCCGACCATCGTCTATGCCTTCATGCAGGCGACCGGCATGGTCAACGACCATCTGGTCGACTGCCATTGTCATGCAACCTGCGGCAAGACGCAGCGCAAGCCGCGCCTCAAGGTCAAATGACGGCGAAGAAGACCGCGCGCGATGCGCAGTCCCGCGCCTGGCAGCGCATGCTGTCGGGACGGCGGCTCGACCTGCTCGATCCCTCCCCGCTCGATGTCGAGATCGCCGACATCGCGCATGGACTGGCGCGGGTGGCGCGCTGGAACGGGCAGACCGTTGGCGCGCATATCTTCTCGGTCGCGCAGCACACGCTGCTGGTGGAGACGGTGATGCGGCACGAGATGCCGCGCGTGGATCCACGCATACGGCTGGCGGCCCTGCTGCATGACGCGCCCGAATATGTGATCGGCGACATGATCTCGCCGTTCAAGGCCGTGCTCGACGGCCATTACAAGGCGGTCGAAAAGCGCCTGCTCGGCGCCATCCACATCCGCTTCGGCTTGCCGCCGGTGCTGCCAGAGGAAATCACGCAAGCCATCAAGGCCGCCGATCGCGGTGCGGCCTATCTGGAGGCAACCGAGCTCGCCGGCTTCAGCGAAAGCGAGGCAAGGCGCCTGTTCGGCCGCGATCCGGGCCTGCCCGACAACGTCCGGCGCGACTATCTCACGCCCTGGACCGCGGCGCGGGCCGAGAAGCAGTTTTTGGAGCGGTTCAACGCGGTCTTTGCGTAACATCATCCCTTCGTGGGGTAGGCAAAGCGACTTGTCCGCCGTAACCCGCAGAGCGAAGGCGGGAGCGTGCCGACCAACAAGGCGAGATTGTACGCAGCGCGAAACAACGGTGGGCATGGCGCGATGCGCCTTTGCCCACCCTACGGCCGCTCGCTATAATCGACGCCAAAAAGGTCCGCCATGATCCACGTCTGTTCCCTCGCCGCGCTTCCCGAAACCGTCCGCCTGACCGGCGCCAGCCACGTGCTGACGGTGATGGCCAATGTCGAGCAGGTGGCGCGGCCCGTGTCCGTGCTGCCGGCCAATCATCTCAAGGTGTCGATGGACGACATCACCGAGCAGATGGACGGCTTCGTCGCACCGTCAGAGACGCATATCGAGCAGGTGTTGACCTTCGTGCGCGGCTGGGACCGCAGCGCGCCGCTGGTGGTGCATTGCTACGCCGGCATCAGCCGCTCCACGGCGAGCGCGTTTGCCGCGGTATGCGCACTCAATCCGAACCGCGACGAGATAGAGATCGCCAGGAAGATCCGCGCAGCCTCGCCGATCGCCTCGCCCAACCGGCGCATCGTCGGCCTCGCCGACCGTGCATTGGGACGCGACGGCCGCATGCTGCGCGCGCTCGACGAGATGGGCCCGGGCGCGATGATGGTCGAGGGCCGTCCGTTCGTGATCGAGCTCGAATGAGGCGAGAGCCGAATAGCAGCGGCTATGGGACTGCGCCCCCTCTCCTGCTTGCGGGAGAGGGTTGCGGAGAGGGTGCTTCCGCATCGGGGTTCTCCCGGCGTGGAGAAAGCCCTCACCTGCGTCTTTGGCGCGACCTCTCTCGCGAGCGGGAGAGGTGCAGCGAGCTCGCGGCGAGATTTGTTCAATGAGCCGACATATCTTTCTCACGACTCCCGCGACATTTGCCGCATGAGCGAGACGCTCCTGACGCCGATCGAGATTGGCCTGACCGCGGCCATCGTCGCGATCGAGGACCACGAGCCGCTGATCCTCACTGCGCGCGGCGGTGACGGGCTTGCCGGCCTGCCGTTCGGGCCGTTCGATGCGCTCGCCCATCGCACCTTCGAGATCGGCCTGCGCGCCTGGGTCGAGCAACAGACGGGCCTGCGGCTCGGCTATGTCGAGCAGCTCTACACCTTCGGCGACCGCGGCCGTCATGCCGATGCCGGCGACACCGGCCCGCATATGGTGTCGATCGGCTATCTCGCGCTGACGCGCGCCGCCAGCGGCGAGCTCGCCGCGACCGGTGCGAGCTTCGAGCCATGGTATCGCTTCTTCCCCTGGGAAGACTGGCGCGAGCAGCCGCCAGAGATCATCGCCCGCGACATCATACCGGCCCTGACGAAATGGGCCGAGGAGGAGACGCCGCAGACGACGCGGGCGCTGCCACGAAAGGATCGCGTGCGGTTCTATTTCGGTCTCGACGGTGCGCCCTGGGACGAGGAGCGCGTGCTCGATCGCTATGAGCTCCTGTACGAGGCCGGGATGATCGAGGAGGCGCGGCGCGACGGCAGGCCTGCGGCATTAGCGCGCAAGACGCTTCCTGCGCTCGGGACCTCGATGCGGTTCGATCATCGGCGCATCCTCGCCACAGCCATCGCACGGCTGCGCGCAAAACTGAAGTATCGTCCTGTTGTTTTTGAACTTTTGCCGGCCGAATTCACACTCACGGAATTGCAGCATACGGTGGAGGCCATCTCCGGCCGGCACCTGCACAAACAGAATTTCCGCCGCCTCGTCGAAATGGAAGCCCTGGTCGAACCGACCGGGGCGATGTCGACACAGACCGGCGGACGCCCGGCGGCACTCTATCGCTTCCGCCGCGAAGTACTCCAGGAGCGGCCCGCGCCGGGCTTGCGCGTACGCTCCCGGCGCTAGATTAAGAATTTGCGATCGGCCCTGCCCGCCGGTTGCCTGGAGGCTTCATGTTCGACGGCCCGTTTGACGTCTTTGCGTTGATCCTTGCGATCGCCGCCTTCCTGATCGCGATCAAGGCCTCCAGTCAGGCGGCTGAGTTGCGCCGCCGGCTGAGCTCGCTCGAAGAGATGTTTGACGCGCAGCGGCAAGTTAAGCCGCCGCCACTTACGCCGACTTGGGAGCAGGCGCCCGCAACCGCGACGGCCGCCGCGGAGCCGCCGCCGCTTGCGCCGGAAGCCGAGCAGGCGCCCCCGGCCCTCACCGAACCCGTTTCGCCGCCGCCGCTCGAAACGAGCACCGAGGCCGATGCACCGCCACCCCTGCCTGCACCCGCACCCGGCTTCGAGGAGCGACTCGGCACGCGCTGGGTGGTGTGGATCGGCGGGCTTGCGCTCGCGCTCGGCGGCTTCTTCATGGTGCGCTATTCGATCGAGGCCGGCCTCGTCGGGCCCGGCGTGCGCGTGTTCCTCGGCGGCCTGTTCGCGCTGGCGCTGCTCGGTGCCGGCGAATGGACACGGCGCAAGGAGAGCATCTCCAGCATCGCGGCGCTGCCGATCGCCAACATCCCCGCGATCCTCACCGCGGCCGGCACGGCGGTGGCGTTCGCGACCATCTATGCAGCCTACGCGCTCTACAGTTTCCTGTTGCCCGCCACCGCCTTCGTGCTGCTCGGCCTCGTCGCGCTCGGCACGCTGGCCGCCGCGCTGCTGCACGGGCCCGCGCTCGCCGGCCTCGGCGTCGTCGGCGCGTTCGTGACGCCGGTCCTCGTCTCCAGCGGCAAGCCGGACTATTGGGCGCTCTACATCTATCTTGCCATCGTCACCGCAGCGAGCTTCGGCCTTGCCCGCATCCGGCTATGGCGCTGGCTCGCGGTGACTACGATCGTCTTCGCGGTGCTCTGGACGTTCATGGGGCTCGAGCTCGAGCTGCAGGTGGCCCCGCACGCCTTCCACGTCATTGCGGGCTTCACGCTCGCTGCGCTTCTCGTCGTCTGCGGTTTCATGTTCGGCCCGACCATCGAGGACGGCGAGATCGAGCCGGTGTCGTCGAGCTCGCTCGGCGCCTATCTGTTCGCGGCAATGATCATCGTGCTGTCGAGCGCGCATGCCGATCTGGCGCTCACTGCCTTCACCCTACTGGTCGCAGGGACGCTGTTTGTCGCCTGGCGCGCGCCGGCGGCAACGGGTGCACTGGGCGCGGCTGCGGCGACCGTCTTCATCGTGTTCGCCGAATGGGCGGTGCGGGCCAATCCCGACATGCTGGTGCTGCCGGGCGGCCCCATGGCCGGCATCGGTCCTGTCCCCACCGATAGTTCGGTGACACTGCATCTGGTCACGGCCGCGATCTTCGCCGCGGGCTTCGGCACGGCAGGCTTCCTCGCGCAGGGCCGGTCCAATTCGGCGATCATCCCGGTGGTGTGGTCGGCAAGTGCGGTCGCGACGCCGATCGCGATCCTGGTTGCGCTCCACGCCCGCATCGCCCATCTCGATCGCTCGATCCCGTTTGCGATTCTCGCCGTGCTGCTCGCCGCCGCCTTTGGCGCTGCGACCGAATCGCTGACACGGCGCGAGACCCGGCCGGGCGCCATGATCTCGACGGCGCTGTTCGCGACCGGCACGCTCGGCGCGCTGGCGCTGGCGCTGACCTTCGCGCTGGAGAAGGGCTGGCTCACCATCGCGCTCGCGCTGATGTCGCTCGGCACCGCCTGGATCTCGATGCAGCGGCCGATCCCGTTCCTGCGCTGGCTCGCCGCCATCTTCGCCGGCATCGTCACGGCACGCATCGTCTATGATCCCTGCATCGTCGGCGATGCCGTCGGCACCACGCCGATTCTGAACTGGCTGTTGTGGGGCTATGGCCTGCCGGCGCTGTCGTTCTGGGGCGCGAGCATGTTCCTGCGCCGCCGCGCCGACGATGCGCCGCTGCGCATGGTCGAGACTGCGGCCGTCCTGTTCACCGCGCTGCTCGCCTTCATGGAAATCCGGCACCTTGCGACCGGCGGCCGCATGACCTCGCCGCCTTCGCTGCTGGAATTCGCGCTGCAAGTCTGCGTCACGCTGGCGATGGCGATCGGGCTGGAGCGCCTGCGGCTGCGTAGCCACAGCATCGTGCACAATGTCGGCGCGGTCGCGCTCACCGCGATCGCCGGGCTCATCAGCGTGTTCGGCCTGCTGATCCTGGAGAACCCGCTGCTGCTCTCCAGCGTCAATGTCGGCGGCCTTGTGTTCAACCTGCTGCTGCTCGGCTATGCGCTCCCCGCGGTGCTGATGCTGCTGTTGTCCTATGCAATGGCGGGCCATCGCCCCGTCGCCTATGCCAATACGATTGCGGGCGGGGCACTTGTGTTCGCGCTCACCTACGTGACGCTGGAGATCCGCCGCTTCTATCACGGCCCGGTCCTGCTCTACGGCGGCACCACGGGCGCGGAGCAATACACCTATTCGACCGGCTGGCTTGCCTTCGGCGTGGTGCTGCTCGGCATCGGCATCCTGGTCAATTCGGAGCGGGCGCGACTCGCCTCTGCCGCCGTCATCGCGCTGACGATCCTGAAGGCCTTCGTCATCGACATGTCGACGCTGACAGGCGTCTACCGCGCGCTGTCGTTCATGTGCCTCGGCGTCGTGCTGGTCGCGATCGGCTGGCTCTACCAGCGCATCCTGTTCCGGCGGCAAACCCCGTCGGCTCCGCAGACGAGCGCGTAGGGATCGGTGGAGCTCTCCTCACCTGGATCGCATCTTCGATGCGATCCGACCTCTCCGTTCGGGAGAGGTAAGCCAAGAGCCTGCGCCGCTGTTAGGCCGCGCGGACCGACTCCAGGAACTGCGCGACTTCGACCCTCAGACGGGTGCTGTCGGTCGCCAGTGATTTCGCCGCCGACAGCACTTCGGTCGAGGCCGAGCCGGTTTCGATCGCCCCGCGCTGCACGTTGGTGATGTTCGACGATACTTCCTGGGTGCCGAGCGAGGCCTGCTGGACGTTGCGCGATATCTCCTGCGTGGCCGCGCCCTGTTCTTCGACCGCAGCGGCGATCGCAGCGGAGACTTCGGACAGGCGCTCGATGGTGCCGCCGATCTCCTGGATGGCGCTGACGGATTCCTGCGTGGCGGCCTGAATCCCTGCGACCTGCGCACCGATCTCGCCGGTGGCTTTCGCGGTCTGCTCGGCGAGCGCCTTCACTTCCGAGGCAACGACGGCGAAGCCGCGGCCGGCCTCGCCGGCGCGTGCGGCCTCTATGGTGGCGTTCAGCGCCAACAGGTTGGTCTGGCCCGCGATGGTATTGATGAGCTCGACGACGTCGCCGATGCGCGAGGCTGCCTGCGACAGCGCGTTGACGCGCTCGTTGGTCCGCGCCGCCTGCTCGACGGCTTCTGCGGCCATCCGCGCCGAGTCCTGCACGCGGCGGCTGATCTCGGTGATGGAGGAGGACAGCTCCTCCGAGGCGGAAGCCACCGCCTGGACGTTGGTGGAGGCTTCCTCCGAGGCGGCGGCGACGACGGTCGCGAGCTCCTGGCCGCGCTGGGCGGTGCCGGTCAGCGTCGCTGCCGATGCTTCGAGCTCGGTCGAGGCTGATGACACGGTCTCGACCACCTCGCCGATCATGGCCTCGAAATTGCGCGTGATGGCATCGACGCGGCGGCCGCGCTCGATCTTGGCTTCGGCATCGCGCGCCGCTGCCTCGTCGGCGGCTTTCTTGGCGATCAGCGCCTCCTTGAAGATCTGGAGCGCATCGGCCATGGCGCCGATCTCGGTCTTGTCGCCGCGATGCGGCACGTCGGCCGAGAGGTCGCCCTGGCCGAGCGACTGCATCGGACGGATGATCGAAGCAATGCCACGAGAGACGTCGCGCACGAGATAATACGCGGCGCCGATCGCGATCACGACCGAAAACACGATGATGCCGACCAGGACGCGGAAGATCGTGGCGTAACTGTCGGACGCCTGCTTGGTCTCCAGCTCGGCGCCCTGATTGTTCAACTCGATGCCCTTCTGGAGCAGCGGATCGGCGGCCTGGGCCATTTTCGCGACCTTGGTCTGCAACAGCTCGTTGGCATCGGTCGGGAAGCGGCCGACGCTCTTGCGCGACAGCGCCATCACCTCCTGAACGCCACTCAGATACTCGGCCCACGCCTTCGCCCATTGTTCGTAGAGCGCGCGCTCCTCGGCGGCAGTGATCAGCGGCTCGTAGACCTTGCGGGTCTTCTCGATGCGTTCGCGGAGCGAGGCGAGGCGCTTCTCGGCGGCATCCTTGCCTTCAGCACTATCCTGCATCAGGTGCAAACGAAGTGCGACGCGCAGCTCGTTGATGTCGGCGCGCATCGAGCCGAGCGCACGCACGCTCGGCAGCCAGCTCTGCGCAATCTCGACGGTGTGGGCGTTGATGTTCTGCATCGTGCCGATCGCCGTCACGCCGACACCGGCGAGCGAGAGCACGAGGACTGACAACACGGTCAGCAGCTTGAAGACGATCGACAATTTCGACATCACAACAAATCCCAACGATGCCTGGCAACGCGCACATCACCTGCGCCACAAGCGTCACGACGGACGACCGGGCGGAGGTCAGTTCAACAATGCTGGCTGGTTCTTATCCCGTAAGATTGCGCTCTATCCTCGCAAGCAGGCGTTAACATCGTCCTACGTAAAACTACCGGGCGGGCCGACATTCGTTGTTGTCTGCAATCATCCGCTGCACCTGCACGGATCTCGCGCTGCGCCGCGCTCGATGGAGCAACATCTCCAATGCTAACGCTCGCGGGGCGAAATACGAACGCGCGCGACCGCCGCAGGTTCGCGCGCGGCGGCTGCAAGCGACGCTTGTTGAACGTCGTCAGCCGGCGCGCACAGAGCCGAGAAACTTGCCGACCTCGAGCTTGAGACGGTTGCTGTCGCCGGACAGCACTTGCGCAGCAGACAGGATCTGAGAAGACGCCGAGCCGGTCTCGCTTGCGGCGCGCTGCACGTCGGTGATGTTGGACGATACCTGATGAGTGCCCGCCGCCGCCTGCTGCACGTTGCGGGAAATTTCCTGCGTTGCGGCGCCCTGCTCTTCCACGGCGGCCGCAATCGTCGAGGAGATTTCCGACAGCTTCTCGATGGTATCGCTGATGGCCTTGATGGCACCGACCGAATGTTCGGTCGCGGACTGGATGCTGGCTATCTGCTGCCCGATCTCGCCAGTCGCCTTCGCAGTCTGCTCGGCAAGCGCCTTGACCTCGGAGGCAACCACCGCAAACCCCTTGCCGGCTTCGCCAGCGCGGGCCGCCTCGATCGTGGCGTTGAGTGCGAGCAGATTGGTCTGGCCCGCAATCGTATTGATCAGCTCGACCACGTCGCCGATGCGCGTCGCGGCCTTGGACAACACGCTGACCCGCTCGGTCGTGGCACGGGCCTGGCCGACCGCCTCGTTGGCCACCCGCGCGGACTGCTGAACCTGGCGACTGATCTCGTTGATCGACGAGGACAGTTCCTCGGTCGCAGATGCCACCGACTGCACGTTGGTCGAGGCCTCTTCGGAGGCAGCAGCGACCACCGTGCTCAAGCCCTGCGCGCGCTCGGCAGTCGAAGTGAGCGTCGAAGCCGATGCCTCGAGCTCGGTGGAGGCCGAAGAGACAGTCTCGACGATCTCGCCGATGGCGGATTCGAAACGGTCGGCCAGTTTGTGCATCTCGGCCTTGCGTCGCGCGGCCCCGATCTGGTCCTGCCTGATCTTTGTTTCGGCCTCCTCGCGCGCCTTCTGCTCGGACACGATCTTGAACTTTTCGACTGCAGCGGCAACACCGCCCACCTCGTCCTTGCGGCCGAGACCGGGCAGCACCACGGAGAAGTCGCCGCCGGCGAGCTTGTCCATGGCGACAGTGAGCGCGCGGATCGGCCGCGCGATGGTGAGGAACGAGATGAGCCAGGAGCCGATCAGAACGAGCGCCGCGAAGGCGCCGACCGCCGTTCCGATCTGCTCGCTCGATCTCATCTGAGCGGCAGCCGCGGCGTTGTCCTCGTCGGATTTGTGTTTCGCATGGTCGGCGATCTCTCTGATCAGTGCGTCGAGTTGGGCTGCGATCGGCAGCGTAACCTCCCGCGCGATGCGAATGCCTTCTTCATTGAGCTTCGCGGCGCGCGTCGCGCCGTCCGAGCCAGACGCGGCAAGTGCGACGGCTTCGCCGCGCACGCTCGCAATCTGCTGTGCAGCTTTGCCATAGTCCGCCGCGAGCGATCCCAGTTTCTCTATATGGACACGGTTCTCGGCCGCGTGAGAAAGCCTCAGCATCGCCTCGACCAGCGCGCCCGTCGATTTCTGTTGATCGCTCAGAGTCTGGGTGGCCTTCTGAAGATCGGCCGCACTATTGGCCAGGCGAAGATCTCGCACGGCGAGTTGCATATCGCGAACTGCGACCTCGGCCCTGACTGCGTCGCGCGCGATCTCCTGCTGTGCAAGTGCGCTTTGGCTGGTGTCGCGGATGCTCGCATTGCCGAGCATCTGGCTCGCAATCATTGCTCCAACCAGGAGCGCTCCGAGAGCCGAAGCGATCGCCAGCTTGGTTCCGATCTGCATGTCCCGAAACAGGCTCAACATGGTACGTTCCCAGCAAACGAGCTGCCAAGTCATTGCTGGCCGCCTGGACGTTGATCGCCCTTAGCTGTGAAAGCTATCGGTCAGAGTTCCACCTTTGGTTAACGAGCGCCCTCGCAGAAGTACTGACTTTACGCGCTAAATAATTGAAATTGAAAGAAGAAGGTCTCGTCATAGTTGTAAATTGCAGCCTCAAGTCGGACCTAGGAAGCTTTGCATCCGACGGTCTCTCCAACAAGGCTGACGCGAAAGACCGGCTGCTTGTTCTCGTCGAGCAGCTCCATGCGCCACTCGGCATTCGGCTTCAGGCCGCGGGCGATGCCGCCGAGCAGATTGGCACAAACCTCAGTCATCTCGGTCCAGGCCGCTGCGCGGTCCTCGAACTCGTACGGCTGATCGGCGGCGCCGGAATAGCGACCGGTGCTGATGCGGAAGAAGTACAGCGACATCGTTGAACTCTTGCCTCGGGCCGCGTCCCCCGGCCGTACGCAAACTGGGACGCGAACAGCTACCAAGGCATGAAAGCCGCCGTCCGTATGACTACGGCGCGGCGGCTTCGTGCTCGATCGACTCTTTCAACGAAAAACGGTGCGGCTGTCCTATGCAGCCAACTCACTGCGTCGAGCGGCGCAGCTCCAGCGGAGCCTCGGCCTTCGCGGGTTCCGGCTTGGCTTCCGCCTTCACCGGCTCGAGGCGACCGCTCTCGACACGCGGCGTCTCGACGCGTGCGGCGACTTCGGTGTTGGGTGCAGCGACCGAACCGGTGCGGTCCGAGCCGCGCAACGAGCGCGGACGCGCGGCGGCGCGCGCCATCAGCATCTGATTGCCGCCCTGATGGTGGAAGTCGCAATAGGCGAAGCCCATGCCCGACACCGAGCCGCGGAAGCTGCGATCATCGGTCTTTTCCAGGTTGAAGCAGGGCTCGAACGGAATCCCCTTGATCGAGGCGCAGACGTTCTGACCGCGGATCTGGAGCGTATTGCCGGGCAGGCGAAGATGCTTCACCGGGCCCGCGCCCGAGAACTGCACCGCCCCGGCGGCACCGAGGTCGTCGAGGATGCGGCCCGCACCGCGGGTGCCGTCGAAACAGGTGAAGGCGAACACCTTGCCGGCGACGAAACGGCGCGCCTCGTCAGCATTCATGCTCCCGGCAATGGCCGGCGCAAACGTCGCTGCCGCCGTGACAGCCCCCAACACAATACGCGCAAGCATGCTCAACTCCGAACCAACCCCCGCAGCGGGCGATGCCTTATCTCTCTTTACCCGCTGCTTACCATACCAACCATGGCAACATTGGAGCAGCTTGGTTGGTAAAGTCTGAACGCCGTCAGACAATTTTTACCACGATGCGGCCGCGGACCGCGCCCGCCAGAATTTTCGCGCCCCAGTCGGGCACCTCGGCGAGAGGAATTTCCTGAGTGATTTCAGACAGTTTTGTCCGGTCCAGATCGGATGCCAGGCGCTGCCAGGCGGCTTTCCGCGGCTCGATCGGGCACATCACCGAATCGATGCCGAGAAGGCACACTCCGCGCAAAATGAACGGCGCGACAGAAGATGGCAGGTCCATGCCGGCCGCCAGGCCGCACGCCGCGATCGCTCCACCGTATTTCGTCATCGACAGCAGGTTGGCGAGCGTGGTCGAGCCGACGCTGTCGACGCCACCCGCCCAGCGCTCCTTGGCCAGAGGCTTCGCCGGCGCCGACAATTCGTTGCGGTCGATCACCTCGGCTGCGCCCAGATGCTTCAGATAATCTGCCTCCGCGGCGCGACCGGTCGAGGCGATGACGTGGTAGCCGAGCTTCGACAGGACGGCGGTCGCAACCGAGCCGACGCCGCCGGCGGCGCCCGTCACCACCACCGGGCCACTCTTCGGCGAGAGGCCGTGTTTCTCCAGCGCCATGACCGCGAGCATCGCGGTGAAGCCGGCGGTGCCGATCGCCATGGCGTCGCGCGCCGACAGGCCCTGCGGCAGCGCCACCAGCCAGTCGCCCTTCACCCGCGCCTTCTCGGCATAGGCGCCGAGATGGGTTTCGCCCATGCCCCAGCCGGTGCAGACCACCTTGTCGCCCGCCTTCCACTGCGGATGCGAGGACGCTTCGACCGTGCCGGCGAAATCGATGCCGGCGATCATTGGGAAGCGGCGCACCACCGGCGCCTTGCCGGTGAGTGCGAGGCCGTCCTTGTAGTTCAGCGTCGACCATTCCACACGCACGGTGACGTCGCCGTCCATCAGCTCGGCTTCATCGAACTGCGTCAGCTGTGCGGTGGTGCCCTTGTCCGCCTTGTCGATCCGGATCGCCTTGAACGTGGCCACGACTAAACTCCCTGACTTGTTTGTCGGGGATGTTTAGCCGATCAGGCCGGCTGCGCAACCGCCCGTGTCACCGGTTTCTCCACGATCGGAAGATTGATCAGTGCAGAAAGCACGCCGAATACGATCGAGAGCCACCAGATCGGCGTATAGGAACCGAAGCGCTCGAATACAATGCCGCCGAGCCAGACGCCGAGGAAGCCGCCGACCTGATGGCTGACGAAGGCAAAGCCATAGAGCGTTGCGAGCCAGCGCGTGCCGAACATCAGCGCCACCAGCGCCGAGGTCGGCGGCACCGTCGACAGCCAGGTCAGGCCGGAGATCGCACCGAACGCGATCGCCGAGAACGGCGTGATCGGGAACGAGATGAAGGCAAGGGTCGCGAGCGCGCGAGTGAAGTAGATGGTCGAGAGGATGTAGCGTTTGGGCAGATAGTTCTGGAGGTAGCCGACGCTGAGCGAGCCCACGATGTTGAACAGGCCGATCGCCGCGATGACCCAGCCGCCGGTTTGCGCCGAGATGCCACGATCGACCAGGAAGGCCGGCAGATGCACGGTGATGAAGGCGAGCTGGAAACCGCAGGTGAAGAAGCCGAGCACCAAGAGCACGTAGGAGCGGTGACCGAAGGCTTCCGCCAGCGCCTTGGTGAAGCTCTGCTCATCCGCAGGCGCCGCGGTTGCCGTGCTTGCGACCGGCGGCGTCGAGAGCGCCAGCGACAGCGGGATGATCAGCAGCATCAGGAAGCCGAACACGGAGAGCGCCTGCTGCCAGCCGAAATTGTCGATCAGCGCGACGCCGATCGGCGCGAACAGGAATTGCCCGAACGATCCCGCCGCGGTGCCGGCGCCGAGCGCAAGGCCGCGCTTCTCGGCCGGCAGCAGCTTGCTGAAGGCCGACAGCACCAGGTTGAACGAGCAGCCGGCAAGACCGAAGCCGACCATCACGCCGGCGCCGATGTTGAGCGACAGCGGCGTCGAGGAGTAGCGCATCAGGAGCAGGCCGCCGGCATAGAGCAGAGAGCCGACACACATCACCCGGAACAGGCCAAAGCGATCCGCCACCGCCCCGGCGAGAGGCTGACCCAAGCCCCACAGCAGGTTCTGCACGGCGATCGCGAGGCCGAACACGTCGCGGCCCCAGGTGAACTCATGGCTCATCGGCTGCACGAAGAAGCCGAGCGCCGAGCGCGGACCGAAGCCGAGCATGCCGATGGCGCAGCCGCAGAGAATGATCACAGCCGGGGTGCGCCAGTTCGAGGAACGTGAGGCCGGAGCGAGCTCGCCGATCTGTGTCGACATGGTGGTCCTCGTCTGTCGTTGGCGGTTCTGCAAATCGGCAGCCGCGAATGAGCCCGGTTTAATGCACCTGCATGAAAATCCCAAGTCAAAAACGATTGCATTCCACGGGGAGCTGCCACCGGAGCATTGCATTTCACGCGGCCTCGCCTGACGGGCACTTGACGGGAATGTGTGCGGCAGCGCCTAGCCGTCCCTGCAAAAGCATGCTATCCTTGATTTACTCAGATTGAGCATATTAAACCTGCCTGACATCCCGCTCCGGCCTTCTCGGCCGGACTATTCAGGACCTTTATATACTCAAACTGAGTATAAACGATGCGAGGGAGGCTTCGATGCCGATCACTGGAATTTACGGCCCCGATGATTTTGCCAACCGGCCGTCCGGCGAAATCAATGGCCATCAAGTCAATGACCACGTCGTCAGCTCCCCTCCCGCCGCGCCGAGCCGGCCGGGGCTTGCGTTGCCGATGCCCTCGCTGGACTGGACGCCGGAGGTCGAGCGCGCCACGGCATCCCTGTATGAGCGCGTGAAGCAGGTGATCCCGCCGATCGAATGGCCGCTGATGGCGCCGACGATCAAGGCGATCAACGAGCTGAAGGCCGCGCGGGGCGCGGTGATCCTCGCGCACAACTACCAGGCCCCGGAAATCTTTCACTGCGTCGCCGACATCGGCGGCGACTCGCTCCAGCTCGCGGTCGAAGCCACCAAGGTGAAGGCCGGCATCATCGTCCAGTGCGGCGTGCACTTCATGGCGGAGACGTCAAAGCTGCTCAACCCGGATAAGACGGTGCTGATTCCGGACTCCCGCGCAGGCTGCTCACTGGCCGCCAGCATCACCGGCGCAGACGTTCGCCTGCTGCGCGAGAAATTCCCTGGCGTGCCGGTCGTTGCCTACGTCAACACCTCGGCCGAGGTGAAGGCTGAGGTCGACATCTGCTGCACCTCGTCGAACGCGGTGCAGGTGGTCGAGAGCTTGAATGCGCCTAGCGTGATCTTCCTGCCCGACCGCTATCTCGCCACCTACGTGGCCTCGAAGACCGACGTGAAGATTATTGCCTGGAAGGGCGCCTGCGAAGTGCACGAGCGCTTCACGGGTGAAGAGCTGCGCAGCCTTCGCGATGACGATCCCTCGGTGCAGATCATCGCGCATCCCGAATGCCCGCCGGACGTGTTGGCGGAGGCCGACTTCACCGGCTCGACCGCGCACATGATCAGCTGGGTGCGCAACAAGCGGCCGCGGCGGCTGGTGATGATCACGGAATGCTCGATGGCCGACAATGTGCGGGCCGAGCTGCCCGACGTGGAGATGCTGCGCCCCTGCAATCTCTGCCCGCACATGAAGCGCATCACGCTTGCCAATATCCTGGAGAGTCTGCTGACGCTCCGCGAGGAAGTGACGATCGATCCCGCGCTCGCGGAGCGCGCACGGCGCTCGGTCGAGCGGATGATCAATTTGAAGAATTGAGAGCGAGAAGCAGCAACACACCCGTCGTCTCAGACAAGCGCGCCTTCAAGCGCGCGCAGATCCGGGACCGAAAGGACGCGAGTATTGGCACGCTGGTGGTCCCGGCCTGCTGCAACAACAAACAGTCGGGGCAATCGTTCTGGCTCTCGCCAGGACGACAATGGAGAAACCATGCAAGACAAAATCGAAAATCTCACCCGCACCACCGACGACGTGGTCATCGTCGGCGGCGGCCTTGCCGGATTATTCTGCGCGCTGAAGCTCGCGCCGCGGCCCGTGACGCTGATCTCGGCTGCACCGCTCGGACAGGGCGCGTCCTCCGCATGGGCACAAGGCGGCATCGCGGCGGCGGTGGCCGAAGGCGATACTCCGGAAGCGCATACCGAGGATACGATTGCCGTCGGGGGCGGTCTCGTCGATGAAGCCGTTGCACTGGGGATGGCGCGGGAAGCGGCGCCGCGAATCCATGATCTTCTCGCCTTTGGCGTCCCATTCGATCGCGACCTAGAAGGAAAGCTCGCTGTCGGACGCGAAGCCGCGCACTCGGCCCGGCGCATCGTACATGTGCGCGGCGACGGAGCCGGTGCCGCGATCATCGCGGCCTTGAGCGAAGCGGTGCGCCACACGCCGTCGATCCGTGTCATCGAAGGTCTGGTCGCCGAAGCATTGTTGACCGAGCACGGTGCCGTCACGGGCATTCAACTGCGCGAGGCCGGCCGTCCCTCTGCACGGCCGATCACCCTCGCCTCGCGCGCGATCGTGCTGGCCACCGGCGGCCTTGGGCATCTCTATGCCGTCACCACCAATCCGCTCGAGGCCAGCGGCTCGGGCCTTGCGATCGCCGCACGCGCCGGTGCGGTAATCGCCGATCCGGAATTCGTGCAATTCCATCCGACCGCCATCAGGGTCGGGCGCGATCCGGCACCGCTTGCGACCGAGGCGCTGCGCGGCGAAGGCGCGACGCTCATCAACGGCAATGGCGAGCGTTTTATGGCGGCGCGCCATCCGCTCGCCGAGCTCGCACCGCGCGACATCGTCGCCCGCGGCGTCTTTGCCGAAATCGCGGCCGGACGCGGTGCCTTCCTCGATGCGCGCCAGGCGCTGGGTGCGCGCTTCGCCGACAAATTTCCGACCGTGCATGCAAGCTGCCTCGCCGCCGGAATCGACCCCGCGGCAGAGGCCATCCCGATCGCGCCGGCCGCGCACTATCACATGGGCGGCATCGCGGTGGACGCGCGCGGCCGCAGCTCGATCGACGGGCTCTGGGCCGGCGGCGAAGTGGCCTCCACTGGCGCCCATGGCGCCAACCGGCTCGCTTCCAATTCGTTGCTGGAGGCCGTGGTCTACGCCGCGCGCATCGCTGAGGACATCGCCGGCTGCGCCCTCCCCGCGCCTGCCCGGCTTCCGGACGCATTGGTGACGCCGCGCGGCGGCGCGCCGGAGGCTACGGCCGTGAAGCGGCTGCGAGCGATGATGAACACACGCGTCGGCGTCATCCGCGACGCCGACGGATTGGCGGAGGCCGTCCGCAGCTTCGCCGCGCTTGAACGCGAGGCCGGCAACATCACGCTGCGCAACATGGCGACCTCCGCGCTGCTGGTAGCCGCTGCTGCCTGGAGCCGGCGCGAGAGCCGCGGCGCGCATTTCCGCGCCGACCACCCGGCGGATGTCCCTGCCCTGGCGCAACGAACGATGACCACGCTCGACGCTGTGCGCGAAGTGGCCGACGGCCTCGCCGATCGCCCAATGCCACCCACCGCGCAACCCATCATGGCCTGACGGAGCTCTCATGATCACCGCAACCTCGCTGCTCTATCCCGACGCCTTTCTCTCGCCCCTCGCAATTGACGAGGCCGTGCAGCGTGCACTCGACGAAGATCTCGGTCGCGCCGGCGACGTCACCTCGCTGGCAACGATTCCGGAAGCAACGACGGCGCAGGCGATTCTGGTCGCGCGCCAGTCCGGCGTGATCGCCGGATTGCCGCTGGCGCTGGCGACGCTGCAAAAGCTCTCGCCCGACATCGACGTGCGTGCGCATGTCCGCGACGCCGCACGGGTTGCCCGCGGGCAGCAGGTGTTGACGATCTCAGGGCCCGCGCGCGCCATTCTCACGTCGGAGCGGACCGCACTGAACTTCGTCGGCCGCCTGTCGGGTATCGCGACGCTGACGGCCGCCTACGTCGCGCGCACCGAAGGCACGCGGATGCGCATCTGCTGCACGCGAAAGACCACGCCGGGATTGCGGGCGCTGGAAAAGTATGCCGTGCGCTGCGGCGGCGGTTTCAATCACCGCTTCGGCCTCGACGATGCGATCCTGATCAAGGACAATCACATCGCGGTCGCCGGCGGCATCCGCCCCGTGCTGGAGCGCGCCCGCGCTCATGCCGGCCATCTCGTCAAGATCGAGATCGAGGTGGACACGCTTGCGCAACTGCGCGAGGTGCTGGCCACCGGAATGGCCGACGCGGTGCTGCTCGACAACATGGATATCGCGACGTTGCGCGAGGCGGCGCGGATCAACGAGGGCCGCCTCAAGCTGGAAGCGTCCGGCGGCGTCGCACTGGACTCGATCGCGGCGATCGCCGCCACCGGCGTCGACTACGCCTCGGCCGGCGCGCTGACGCATTCGGCGCCGAATTTCGACTGTGCGCTGGATATCGAGGCGTGATGGTCCTTGCTTCTCCCTGCAAGCGGGGCGAGGGAAGAAAACTACCGCCGCTCGCCCATCTCCGCGGAACTCTTGGCTTCCTGCGCGAGCGCGGCGGAAAGCGCTGCGGTCTGCGCCGGCGTGCCCCAGCTTGGCTCCTCGCTGCCATCGCCCCAGGCGCGCGGACGGTAGAAGGTGTGCACGCCGGTCTTGTACATCTTCTTCATCTCGGCGACCCAGGACGGGCGCACCCAATAGGCATGGTAGTGCGTGGACTTGCCGACCTCGGGCAGCCAGATCTGGCCATCGAGCATCGCCTTCGAAATCTTCTTGGCGCGCTCCCACATCTCGGGCTCGCGGATCACGTCGGCGTTGTTGTCGCAGGCGAAGGTGAACTGGCAGGCCAGGTGGCGGTATTTGTTCTGATAGACCACGCCGCACACGGTGTCGGGATATTTTCCCGAGAACACGCGGTTCATCACGACCTGCGCGACCGCCATCTGGCCGCGCACGGCCTCGCCGCGCGATTCGAAATAGACCGCTTCGGCGAGACACTTCTCGGACTTGGCGCGCGACTTGTCGTCGAGCGCGAGCCGCTCCGCGGGCGATCTGGCGCGCTGGTTGTCGGCGTTGACCTCGCCCTTCGGCGCGACGCTCTCGCCGCTCTCGATGTCCTTGGCGATCTCGGCTGCCGGCGGCGACAGCGAGGCCGTCACCTTCATATCGGGATCAGGCATCACGATCAGCGGCTCGGCCCCGGGCTGCCAGCTCTCGATGCTCTCGAGACTACCGCCGAGCGAGGAGCTGCCGAAGAACAGGTTCGACGTCTTGACGCTGAAGGGATCGCGCGCCGGGGCGGCCGGCGTCGTGGCCCGCTTCAGCGCTTCCAGCGGCTGCACCGCCAACGCGCGCGCGGCATCGCTGGCCTGCGGCGCATTGGTATATTGCGGCAGCGGCGGCGCACGGAGCGCTTCCTGGAGCTCGGGATCGAGCGCGGCCGCGGACTCCGGCGACATCGGCGGCGGTAAGGCGGCGGTCTTGGCACCGAACACCGAGCTGTTCGAGGTCGCGGGATTTTCCTGCGCGGGCGCTGCCGGCGGCGCAGCCGCCTCGGGAGGTGTCGTCGGGGTCATGATCGCGAGGCGATCACCCTTCATCGAGCGATCGACCTTTGGAAAATCGGCGGCCTGGTAGCGCGGCGGCGTCTGCGCCGCCGGATTGCGGCTGATCGCACCCGTGACGTCGCGGCCATCGATGCTGGCGAGGCGAACCATCGCGCTCTGCGGAACCGAAGTGCCGATCGGTCGGGAAAAACTGTAGGTGGCGAGCTGGATCGAGGACGCCGCGGAATACACCTGCTTCTGCCAACGCTCGGCGACGCCGGGTTGGCGCGCCAGCAGCGAGGCAATGTCCTGATAGCCGGTCTCTCTCGGCATCAATGCGAAGATGCAGAGACCGATGCCGAAGGACGCGAACCGCGCGCCCTTCGGATGGTTACGCAACACTGACATCGATACGCTCACGCTACGCTTACGCCAGTTCGATCGAACGTCAGTACATCCGTGCAATTCGATCTTGATTGTAAGTATCCAATTTAGGTTGCCGGGGCGTTAATCGACGTTGCGCGCCCGGCACACTCAAGCAAACACGGGTGTTTTCAGGGGGCGATCGCGCACGGTGGTAAATGCGTCGTCACATCGAGCGGTAAACAACCGGTCAACGCGAATGGTGAAGGAACTCTTGCGCACATGTATCAATACGGGACGCGCGATCATTATGCTGTTTCGCGTTTGCGCAAAGCGTTCCCCCATCACGGGTGTCACGCTCCGCGAAAGCGGGGCATCCAGTACGCCGCGTCGTCGCCATTCATCACGACCGCTCGGCGTACTGGATCGCCTGGTCAAGCCGGGCGATCACAGCGAGAAAGTGGCGAGCCCGTCCCATAACCTCGTCATTGCGAGCGCAGCGAAGCAAATCCAGTCTGCCTCCGCGGAACGATTCTGGATTGCTCACATGGGGGTTTGGTGTGTCAAGATTTATGATCAGCTCTTTGTTCGATTGCAGGCCAGCTCTTCGTCCCGACCGTGGGATCTTTCGG